>JBAWVO010000046.1:0-28421 GCA_037147235.1 Planctomycetota bacterium
GTTTCGGACCACTCATGATGTTCGGCTTGGGTGGCACGATGGTCGAGGTTCTCAAGGACGTCACCTTCCGCCTAGCCCCCATGTGGCAGATCTCGGCCCAGCGCATGGTCCGCTCGATCAAGGCATTCAAGATACTCGATGGCTTCCGCGGCAAACCGCCGGCAGACGTCGATGCCATCGTCGATATCCTTTTGCGGCTTTCGCACATGGTCTGCAACCATCCGGAGATTTCCGAGTTGGACATCAACCCACTGATCGTCCACGCCCGCGGGCAAGGCTGTTCGGTGGCCGACAGCCGGGTGATGCTGCGGAAGCCGGACCCGTGCCCCTGCGACGGGAGTTGTCCGTCGCTGGTGAAGTGAGTGTATGGCTACAGACACGCTTGACATTCTCGATCCATCGCAGTTGAAATGCGGCAAACCTAGCCGAGAGGATCTCAATCCCGGTGAGTGTTTGTGTTCTTTTTGCACGGCGAAGTGCTGTCGCTACTTCGCCCTGGCGATGGATAAGCCAACCACTTGGCGTGACTTTGACCACATGCGATGGTTTTTATTGCACGAGAGGGCGAGCGTTTTCATCGAAGGCGGCGACTGGTATCTGATCGTCCACACGCCTTGCAAGCACCTGCAACCCAACAGCCTCTGCGGTATCTACGATACTCGTCCCAAGATTTGTCGCGCCTACACGACCGACAAGTGTGAGTACGACGAGAATTGGGTCTACGACCACTATTGGGAGGCGGCCGAACAGGTAGCGGAATACGCTGAAGCCGTGCTGGGCCCACGTCGCGGCGAGAGTTTTCGCAGCCAAAAACCCAAGTCCGGAATGCCGTAGGGTGTGGTCGACAGGCACCGTGCGCAGCATGGTCGGCGAAGCCCCACCACAAAACTACAAATTGCGAAGTTCGGCTTCGAGATCCATGGCTCCGTGCAGAATTCGCAAAATATCAATGGCCGCGTGATGTTCGATATAGAAAATCAGGTGGTTTGGAAACCCCTTGATGCGGCACACTCGCAATTGTGCAAACTCGGGAATATCTGATACAAATCTGCCGCCCATGCTGGGAAATTCAGCTAAGTATTCTAGCGTCGCCTCTGTTTGCAGCAGAAAACGAACTGCCGCATCAAGGCTCCGTTTGCCAATATAGTCGGCAATCGCCTCAGCGTCCCTTGCTGCCTGAATTCGCCGCAATACTTGCACTGCCACGGACTAACCTTTTTGATGACGTTGGATTACTCGCTGTCGAATCTCCAGCCATTCTTGGCTTGTCCATTCCACGGCAGGTCCACTCTCAAGCCCCTTCATGAGGGTGGTTTCAATTAATGAACGGCTCCGTCGTGCTGCGTCAACCAGAGCCACAATATACTCACCTGTGTTGGCAAATTGCCCTGATTGAATCTTGGCATCAACAAAATTTTGCAGATCGCTCGGCAGTTCCAGAGGAATTGTCGCCATTTTTGAAATCCTTGTGTCTACCCTGTTTGTGCTGTCAGCAGGATTTTAACATGCCACCTTGCCTCGCACATAGGATTATACCGTTTGTTCTGTCCCGCCACATACCTGACCACAATGTTAAGATGGGTTTTTGTAATTTGCCCTGCCAAAATGGCAGATATACGGTGATCAATCATGGTCAATGGCAGACTTGGGCCGATTTTTCTCACTTGCGGCCGACAGTCCTGAAATCGTAAGATATTATGTAGTTGAGACTTACTGACACGAAGTTCGACCTTACGAAAAAGATCTTCGCTGCGGTATTCGACTTGCTAGTTGTAACCGTCAGGAAACGGCCCATGCTAGGCTGCCTGCTGCCATGATCATTACCGATCCATCTCTACTGATTAGCGACGACGACTTGAATTTTCGGGAGACGTTGGAAAGCGTCTTTGCCCCGCGGGGTTTTCGTATTCTTTTGGCAGGTGATGGCGAAGAGGCTCTGCATATTGTCCGCACCCAGGAAGTACACTTGGCTCTGTTGGACATGCACATGCCCAGGCTCACCGGACTAGAGACCTTGCGTCAGGTCAAGCAGTTCAAGGCGATGCTGCCCTGCATTTTGATGTCGGCCCACTGCGACGAGTTACTCATCGAGCAGGCTCGCTCGGCCCATGCGTTTCTTGTCCTGTCCAAAACCGTCACCTTGCGGCAGATCATCGGTGCCGTTTGGCATGCCCTGGAGCGGACGTATCATTGGCACGAACAGCGAGCGGATTAACGGACATGCGCGTTCGGGCATGTATCCGTAGTCGCAAGTGCTTTATGCCAAAAGCTTTGTATCCGCACATGGAACCGGAAGATCACTTGTTCGCTTGTCCTAATCGGGCTGCAAATGGGAACCTGGGCAAAAAAGACACCCCTTATGGGTGTTCCTGAAATTAATGCCTCACTACTTCAGCACCCACCTGTTCCCAAATCACCAAAATCGTGTATAATAGTCGGTTTGTCAACCAAGCTAGTTTTGAATAGGTATTCCCCCGATGGCCAAGGGTAAGAAAAAATCAGAAACGGTGTTTCTCGTCTGCAAAGAGACCGGCGAGCATAACTACTCGCTCAAGCGAAAGTCTGGCGGCGAGAAGCTGACGCTCAAGAAGTACTGTCCGACGTGCCGGAAGCATACCGAGCACAACGAGAAGAAGAAGTAAGCCCCCTTTGTAGAACGGAATTTATTCTGTTCCGGCGTTAAAATCCGTTCCCATGAAGAAACCGCGACGGTGCAGAGAATGCATCGCGCCCGTGAGCTGCACGCGCGGCCACTTCGTAGAGGGTTGCGAAGCGGCTAGCCGTTGGCCACCAACGACGGATCGTTCATCATGGCCAAGCGATGGCATATTCGTTCGCACGATCCCGTGAGCATTGCCTCGTTGCAACGCGCGGCGGGCGTGCCGGATGTGGTTGCTCAGTTGCTCATCTGCCGCGGCATTACCGATCCGGCCAAGGCCCGTTCGTTTCTCGATCCCAAGCTCTCGGACCTCTATGATCCCGAGACCTTGCCCGGCTGCCGCGAAGCTGCCCAGCGGATTCACGCCGCAGTCCAGGCCAAGCGGCGGATCGTGATTTATGGCGACTACGACGTCGATGGCATGTCGGGTACCGCCGTACTCTATCTCTGCCTGAAGTTGCTGGGAGCCGAAGTCAGCTATTATGTGCCACACCGCATCGACGAAGGCTATGGGCTGAACCGCGAGGCCGTGCAATCGTGGGGCAACGGCCGGGCTTCGCTGATGATCACCGTTGATTGCGGCATCAGTGCCGTGGAAGAGGCAGTCGTCGCCCGCGAGTGCGGACTGGAACTGATCATCACGGACCACCACACTATCGGCGCGCAACTGCCCGAGGCGGCAGTGATCGTGCATCCCCAGTTGCCCGGCAATTATCCTTTCAGCGGCCTGAGTGGTTCGGGGGTTGCTTTGAAAGTTGCCTGGGCACTCTGCCAGCAGGCCAGCGGAGCGCAAAAGGTCAGTCCGCGCATGCGGGATTTCCTTGTCCAAGCGGTTGGATTGGCAGCCCTAGGGACCGTAGCCGACGTTGTGCCGCTGGTCGATGAGAATCGCGTGCTGGTGTATCACGGACTAGAGAGCCTTGCTCGCTGCCCAACGCTTGGGCTGGCGACGCTCATGAAGATTGCCAAGATCGAGCCTAAGACCAACGGCGACGGCAAGCCCCGCTTGGATAGCGAGGACATCGCATTTTCGCTGGCCCCACGATTGAACGCGGCCGGCCGCTTGGCCCAGGCCCAATTGGGCGTGGAGTTGTTGGTGACGGATCGGCCCGATCGCGCCTTGGAGTTAGCCCAATATATCGACCAGCTCAACGGCAGCCGCCAGACGATTGAGCGGAGTATGCAGCTTGCCGCGAAGAAGCAGATCGACGAACACTTCAACGAAGCCGACGATCCGGCATTCGTACTCGCCGAACGCGGCTGGCACGCCGGCGTTATCGGCATCGTGGCCGGACGACTGGCCGAAAAACATCATCGACCCGTCGTGCTCATCTCCTTGGATCAGATGGGGATGCGGGCCGGTGTCGGCTCGGCGCGAAGCATTCCGGGATTCGATTTGCATGCGGCCTTGGAAACTTGCGACGAGTGCCTGCTGGCCCATGGCGGTCATGCGGCGGCGGCAGGTCTGAAGATCAAAGAAGACCAGATTGACGCCTTCCGCACGGCCTTTTGCGAAGTGGCCGCGTCGGAGATCAGCGAGCAGCAGCGCGTGGCCGATTTGTTGATTGACGCCGAGTTTCCCCTGAGTGCATTCACCATGAAAACCGTCTGCCAGATCGAGCGGCTCGCTCCCTTTGGACAGCACAACGCTCGGCCTTTGCTCTGTGCCACGGGCGCGACGCTGGCCGGCCCACCCAAAGCGATCGGGACGGGCGGGCGGCATCTCTCCTTGCGGCTGTCGCAGCACGGCATGAGCCTGCGTGCCGTGGCCTTTGGCGGGGCTGAATGGGCTGAACCAATGATGGCCCTGAATCGACCCTTCGACATCGCCTTCCGGCCCGTCATCAATAGCTACCAGGGGCGGCACAATGTCGAGTTGCACTTGGTCGATTGGCGGGAAGGAGGGTAGGATAAAAATGACGAAGCTCGAATGACGAATGTCGAAGGGGGCATTCGCAATCCAAAGTTTCGTCATTCGTCATTCGTCATTCCTTAGCCCTCATGCCCGCCGCCGCCCTCCAACACGACAAGCTGATCATGCTAGGGCAACATCTCCAGGCCCGCGGTATCTGCGATTCTCGCGTGATCGACGCCATGGCGCGGATTCCTCGTGAGCAGTTTATTGACGAGTCACTCCGGGCCGAGGCATACTCCGATCGGGCCTTGGGGATCGCTTGTGGGCAGACGATCAGCCAGCCGTACATCGTGGCATTGATGACGCAGGCCCTGGCATTGCGGGGCAACGAGCGCGTGCTGGAGATCGGCACCGGCAGCGGATACCAGACGGCCATTCTTGCCGAACTTGCTCGGGACGTTGTGAGCATCGAACGGCACGCGGCCCTTTCACAACAGGCTGCGGGGCGGTTACTTGAATTGGGTTATGATCGCGTCAAGTTGGTTGTGGCCGACGGCACGCTCGGCTGGCCCGCCGACGCCCCCTACGATCGCATTCTCGTCGCTGCCGCCGCGGCCACGGTGCCGCAGCACTTAATTGACCAACTGGTTTCCGGCGGGATTCTTGTCATTCCCGTGGGCAGCCGCGATCACCAAGTGTTGCAGGTGATCCACAAGGTCGGCAACGAGCCACGGATCGAACCGCTCACCGCCTGCCGCTTCGTGCCGCTGGTCGGCGAGGAAGGCTGGCCAGAGGAGTAGGATTATGCTAGCCTATCAGTATTCCGTTCTTCTCAAACAGCTTTTCCAAGGAACCCATTGATGGAAATTCGCAAAGCCGTGATCACCGCAGCGGGGCCGAACCAGGATCGCTTGCCGTTGCAACGGTTCGTCGATCTGGACGGCATGGAAAAGACGGCCTTGCAGATCATCCTCGAAGAGATCATTGCCGCCGGCATCGAAGAAGTCGGCATCGTCGTCCGCCGCGGTAGCCAGCAGGTCTATCGCGAGGCGGCCGGTGACTACTCGCGGTTGCTGTCCTTCGTCGAACAGCCAAGCCCGCGCGGCTATGGCGAGGCTTTGTATCGCGCGGCCCCACTGGTCGGCGGGCAGGCATTTCTGCACCTCGTGAGCGACCACCTCTACGTCAGCCGGCAAGCGCGGCGATGTACTCAGCAGTTGGTCGAAGCAGCCCGAGCGGAAAACTGCTCGATCTCCGCCGTGCAGCCTACCCGCGAGAGCATGCTCCGCCACTACGGGGCCATTGGCGGCTCGCCCATCGCCGGCCGTAGCGGCCTTTATCGCATCGAGCGGGTATTGGAAAAACCGACGCCCACCTGCGCCGAGCAGCAGTTGGTCGTGCCGGGGCTGCGGGCAGGCCATTACCTGTGCCTTTTCGGCATGCATGTGCTGACGCCCCAGGCGATGGAGTTGCTCGGTCAGGCCGTTGCCGAGGCTCCCACGGGCGACGGCAGCCCACCGATCATGCTCACGCCCGCGCTGGAGAAGCTGGCCCAGTGCGAGCGTTACCTGGCCATGGAACTCGAAGGGACGCGTTACAACATCGGCGTAAAGTACGGTCTGCTCACTACGCAGCTTGCACTGGCCCTGAGCGGTAGTGACCGCGAGGAGATTTTGGCAAAGATCGTGGAACTGCTGGCAACCCGCTGACCCTTGGGAGTGCGGAAATTCATTACCGCTTTCTCTTTTTTCTTACGGCACCGGATCCAGCTTGCCTCATCACGCCTTTCGCAACTCTCTAATTTGAAAAAGACAGGTGCCAAAGCCTTGTCAAGACCTTGCCGAGATCGGGTAGAGCAGGGATAATGTCTTCTGGACCTGGGTTTCCGAACTTTACTCACCAATACTCTGCCGAAAGAAAGCGTAACCATGAAAATTGCCACGATCGAGACCAACAAAGGCACCATCCGCGCCGTCCTACATGCCGACAAGGTGCCGAAAACGGTCGCCAACTTCGAGAAACTTGCCGCCAAAGGCTTTTACAATGGCCTGAAGTTCCACCGCGTCATTGAGGACTTCATGATCCAGACCGGCTGCCCCAAGGGCACGGGCACCGGCGGCCCGGGTTATGATTTTGAAGACGAGTTTCACAAGGATCTTAAGCACGTCGGCCCTGGCGTGCTTTCCATGGCCAACTCGGGACCGAACACCAACGGCTCACAATTCTTCATCACCCACATCGCAACCCCCTGGCTGGATCGCAAACACTCCGTCTTCGGCCAGGTGATCGAAGGCCAGGATATCGTTGATGCAATCAAGCAGGGCGATAAGATGGTCAAAGTCACGGTGACGGAAGAGCCGGACAAGAAGTAGATTCCAATAAATTTGGAGATCGCCATGCAGTGGGTGCGGGCTTGTTACTGGATGCTGATTCGCTTTCTGACCCGGTTCCGTTACCGGGTTCGCGTGGAAGGACTAGAAAAACTCCGCGACCTTCGCGGCCCAACGCTGGTGATGCCCAATCACCCAGGACTGATCGATCCGCCGCTGGTACTCTCGAATGTTCGCATTCCAGGTGGAATGCGGCCGATCGTCACGACCGGCATGTATCGCAAACCGCTTCTCTACCCGCTCATGCGGCTGGTCAACGCAGTCGAGGTGCCGGAAATGGAGGAGCAGAGCCGCAACGCCCGTGAACAGACGATGACGATGATCGACACCATCGTCGAGGGGCTAAACCGCGGCGAGAATTTCCTGATCTATCCGGCCGGCCGAACTGAACGGCGGGGAATCGAGGAAATTGGCGCCACGCGGGCTGTGGCCGATCTTTTGGAACGCTGCCCACAGGCCAACATCGTGCTGGTCCGCACCCGTGGTGTCTGGGGCAGCATCTTCACAATGGCCTACACGGGCGGGCATCCAGACCTGGGACGCAGCGTTGTCCGGGCCTTCGGCTGGGTGTTCGCCGCATTGTTTGCCTTTCTACCGCGGCGGAATGTGACCATGACGGTCGAGTGGATTGATCGCCGCGACCTGCCCGGCATCACCCGTGACAAGCTCAATCCGTTTTTGGAAGAGTGGTACAACCGCGGCGCACCGGAGAAGCCGACCTTTGTGCCGTTCAGTTTTCTGTTTGGCCCACGGAAGCACGAATATCCCCCGCTGATCAAGACCGGCCAGGTTGATCTGACCAAGATTCGGCCCGCCACGATCCGCGCGGTCAACGAACTGGTCGAAGAGCGGCTCAAGCGGCCGCTTTTAGCCGAAGAGAATTCCGCCGAGATGCTCTTGGAGCGGCTCGGGCTTGATAGCCTGGAGCGGATGGATTTGGCCCTGCATATTGAAGATCGCTTTAGCTTCCGCAGTGATCGCGTGGCCGACACACTCGGCGAGCTTTGGGCCTTGGCAGAGGGACAACTTTCCACGAGCGGAAACAAGCCTGAGTCAGTCCCCGCGGCATGGAGCGTGCCACCGAGCAACCAAGAAGAACCGGCCGTACTTGGCGAGACGCTGGCCGAGGCATTTGTCCGCCGCGTGCTCAAGCATCCCGACGACGTTGTTGCCGCCGATCGCATTTCCGGAGTGCTCAGCTACCGCAGGCTGTACGTCGGTGCGCGACTGATGGCGAAGCGATTTCGGGCACTGCAAGGTAGCAGGCACACTCCGTGTGCCGTCCACCCATCTGCTCCAGCAGGTGAAAATAGGCTGTCGGAGCCAAGCGACGCAAAAGTTGGGGCAGGCGGCACAGGGACTGTGCCTGCTACTTTGGATCCTATCGGCGTGCTGCTTCCCGGTTCGGTAGCGGCCGACGTGGTTTTCTTCGGCTTGCACCTAGCCGGTAAACTCCCCGTGCTGCTGAACTGGACAACTGGCCCCGCCAACCTAGCCCACGCGGTCAAGACGCTGGGCATCCGTTACATCATCACGTCCAAGAAGCTGATCGACCGGCTCGGCATCCAGATCGAAGGGGCCGAATACCTGTTTTTGGAAGATGTCCGCGGCGGCATCGGCAAGCTGGAAGCGGCGATGACGTTGCTTTCGACCTACGTTCTGCCCAGCCGATTGCTGCACGGATTGCCGCAGCCGGAGATTGACGTCCCGGCGGTTGTCCTCTTCACCTCCGGTTCGGAAAGCACACCCAAGGCGGTGCCGCTCTCGCATCGGAACCTGATTTCAAACGTGCGTGCGTCGCTCACTGTTTTGCAGGCGAGCCACGGCGACGTGTTGCTGGGCTTTTTGCCGCCGTTCCATAGTTTCGGACTGTTGGGCAACATCTTGGCCCCAATCCTTGGCGGCATTCGCGTGGCCCATTATCCTGACCCCACCGACGCGGCGGGACTGGTCCGCACCGCATCCACCTACAAGACTTCGATCGTGGTCACCACGCCGACGTTTCTCAGCTATATGTTTGGCGCGGCGCGTCCTGAGGATCTTGCGTCACTACGGGTTATTGTCACCGGCGCGGAAAAATGCCCCGAGGCCCTCTTTGAACGCGCCAAACAGATGATTCCTCATGCGTTCATCCTTGAAGGCTATGGTATTACGGAATGTTCACCGGTCGTGGCGGGCAATCTGCCCGGCAAGATCAAGCAAGGCACCGTTGGGCCGCCCGTAGCCGGCGTGGAAGTCTGCCTCGTCGATCCCGATTCGCATCAACGCCTACCCACCGGGTCTACCGGCATGTTACTGGTCCGCGGACCGTCGATTTTCAATGGCTATTTGAACTACAACGGGCCCGACCCGTTCACCGAGGTTGACGGCAAGCGGTGGTACGTAACGGGCGACCTTGTGCGACTGGACGAGGACGGCTACATTCACTTCTGCGGACGCCTGAAGCGGTTTCTCAAGATCGGCGGCGAGATGGTTTCCCTTCCGGCCTTGGAAGAGCCGCTCAGCCGGCTCTACCCACCCACGGAAAACGGCCCGCAGGTGGCGGTCGAAGGCATTGATGCCCCCAGTCGCTGGATCGTGCTTTATACGACATTGGACATTTCGCTCAAGCAGGCCAACGCCATTCTGGTCGAGGCCGGATTCCGTGGCGTGATGCGGCTAGATGCCGCGGAACGCATCGAGGCGATTCCCGTGCTGGGCACCGGTAAGACGGATTACAAGGTTTTACGAAAGCTGGCGGCGGAACGGCGTAATTGAACAGGGTGGAAGAGGTCAACATGAAACTCAAGGGTTATATCCCCAGCACCTAGAGAGACACGCTCTCCCTTGATCACGACGGATCGAAACTAGGAATCCTCAAGAGTTGCCCGCTAAGGGTTGGCGCACAAATAACTGTCGTGTTTTGCCCACTCGCCGAGCGGGGGCAGACGGCACACGGAGTGTGCCTGCTACTTTTCTTGCGACAGTTATTTCTGCGCCAGTCCTAAATGGTCACGGGTCTCCCGGTCCGTTAATACGCGCCCTTGCAACCCAACACCTTCATCGGCGTCCGCCAGAGCAAATTGAGGTCGGTCGCCAAACTCTGGTTCCGCACGTACCAGAGGTCCATCCGCGACCATTCCTCGAAGCCGATGTCGCTGCGTCCGCTGACCTGCCAGAGGCAGGTCAGTCCCGGCTTCACCGCCAGACGACGAAGCTGCCAAAAAGCGAATCGGGTAACTTCTCGAACGTCCAGTGGACGCGGACCGACCAGCGACATCTGCCCGAAGAGTACGTGGAGCAACTGCGGCGTCTCGTCGAGGCTCGTCTTCCGCAGGATGCGGCCGAGACCGGTGATCCGTGGGTCGCGGCGATTCTTGAAGACAGGGCCTGTGCTCTCGTTGGCTACCGTATGCTTGATCTTGTCGGCGTCCAGACGCATCGTGCGGAACTTGACCATCAGGAACGTCTTGCCTAGGTGGCCGGCGCGACGCTGCCAGAAAAACGGATTGCCCCGCGTAGTGATTGTCAGCACGATGAGCAACGTGAGCAACACCGGCGAGAGGAGAAGAATCAGGGCCAGTGACCCGACAATGTCGAGCAATCGTTTGGCGGTCTGGTAAGTGACCGAGGGGTTCCCTTCCGGAGCAACGACCGGACGACCGGCAGAGAGATTGCGGCTAATGAGCGAGACGGGCGGCGTCGGCAAGGTGTTCATCAGGATCATTGCGAATTCCTCGTATTGGTCTGGACGGTATCGAGTGGCTAATGGAGGAGCAATTGGCGCGCCAAAACCTTTCTTCGCCATGCAGACGGCCGTTTACATCGCATAATCGTTGCCACCGGATCAAAAATGGCGTTTACCCCACCTATCCAGACGCGCCATGCGTTGCGAATTAGCGACGTCGGCAGCGAGAAAAGCAACGCCGGGATCCGTGCCATGACGTAGGGTTTGATGAGATGAATCAGTTGTCAGTTGTTAGTTGTCAGTTGTCAGTTGTCAGTTGTCAGTTGTCGGTTGTCGGTTGTCGGTTGTCGGTTGTCGGTTGTCGGTTGTCGGTCGCGAAACCACAAGCGGCTTTCAATTTTCAATTTTCAATTCCCTCCCTTCCTATGGAACTCCTCGCCACAATCACCGCCGCCTGCGTGCTGGTCTGGACCGGAGTGATCCTGTTGCGCGGTGGACCGCTGGCCGGATGCCTGATGTTCATGGCGGTGGCGACCTGTTTGAGTACCGAATTCCTAAGCTTCAATGTCGGCACGGTGCGGCTGACGATCGATCGCGTCTTCTGGGGCGTGGTGATGTTGCTCTATCTAATCTGGCGACAGCGTGGGTGGACCGAGCCGAAACCGCTTCAAGCGGCCGATAAAGCGGCCTTGGCTCTGGTCGCTTACCTCACCGTGCGAACGCTCCTGACCGATCCCCATGGCACCGGCCTGACGCCCGTCGTGAATCTGGTCCTGTGGTACATCATGCCGCTGGGCATCTATTGGGTCGTGCGACAGATGCGGATCGATCGCCCGCAAAACACCATGATTCTCACCTGCCTAACGCTTTTTGGAATCTACCTGGCGATAACGGTGATCGCCGAGCGGTTTGGGGTTTACTCGCTGGTCTATCCTCGCTACATCGTGACCTCGATGACCGATAAGACGGCCGAATTCGTGGGGCGCGGCCGCGGTCCTCTGTTGCATCCCATCATCACCGGCATTCAGTTGGCGGCCTGTTTCAGCGCGGCGTTGATGTTCTGGCCACGTTGCGGCCGTTTCGGACGCTGCGGTTTGTTGCTTACGTCGCTGGTTTTCGCATTGGCCTTCTATAGCACGATGACTCGCAGCGTCTGGATGGGTGCCGGGCTGGGGTTGGTCGTGATTGTGGGGCTGAGCATGCCTTTGAACTGGCGCGCGCCCGTGCTGGGGGTGGCCGTTCTGCTGACCGGGGTCTTTGCCGCAGCCAACTGGGAACAGTTCGTGGCCTTCAAACGCGATAAAAATCTCACGGCCAGGGAAACGGCCGATTCGGTGACCCTGCGACCGGTAATGGCCCGCGTGGCGTGGCTGATGGTGCTCGATCGGCCCCTGTGGGGATGCGGTTTTGGCCAGTATTTGCCGGAACACAAAAATTATCTGGCGGACCGATCGAGCGAGTTGGTGCTGGAGAAATGCCGGCCCTATTCGCCGCACAACCTGCTGTTTGGCATCGTCACCGAGACGGGTTTAGTCGGGCTGGGGCTCTTTCTGGCCTTACTGGCACTCTGGGGTTATGACGCCTGGCAACTGTGGCGTGCTGCCGAGGCACCGCTCTGGGTTCGGCAGCAAGGACTGTTCTTTCTCGCCCTGTTGTCGGTCTATCTGGTAAATGGCATGTTCCATCACATCGCCTTGGTCCCCATGTCAAACATCCTCTTGTTCTTTGCTGCCGGGATGAACGCCTCTTTACGAAAGCGTGGCACTACTGAACTTGCCTTGCTCATTTAAGAGCTTTAATGCCTGGGTACAGTTCAAGCTGCCGTGCGCGGCGACCGTCAGGCTCCAAGGCTCGTGGGTCGGAGTCAAGGAACTTGTACGATGTGACACAGGCTCGGCATAAGGTGACAGGGCCGTGCCGGAAGTACACTGCGGAGCAAACGCCGCAAGCGAAGTCGGCTGCGGTGCCGTTTTCGCGGTGGTCGGCGCGGTGAGCAGAACGATGCCAAGCCCTGTCAGCAGGCCGCCCAGCAGACCGCCCAATACGATCATCGACCCGCTGGGGGTGATCGGGCTGGTGCCGGTATCGGGGGCATCGACGCAGGTGATCAGACTGGCTGCCCTAGCACTAGCACGGTTGGATCGGGCATTGGTAAGGTTCTGTTCGGCTCGGTCGAGCAACTTTGCACGGTTGGTCGTTTCGCTAAGAATATTCATATAAGTGGCCCTCAGCCCGGCGAGGCGGGCCAGCCGGTTGGCTGAGTTATTTCGCTGGTTTTCCAGCATTTCTAGGCGATTGGCATCGAAAGTCAGCTCGGACTCCATGCCGCGGATTGCGGTGGAAAGTTCGGCGTGCAGGCGGCCAGCGACTTGGATCTCTGCTTCTTTGGCAGAAAGAACCGCAGGATGCGCGGCCGACATGCGGCCCTGCAAGGTCGCCGTGCGAAGTTGCGAGTCGACCAGGCCGTCCTTCAGCCGCCGTAGGGCCGGCTGAGAATCCAACAGGCGGTTGGGCGCGGCGACCAGCCGGGTCGGATCAGCCTGGGCTTCCTTGAGCAAGGCGAGCAATTGCCGATTGGCCTTCTCCGTTCCACGGAATTGTCGCAACTCATTTTCGATTTCCGAAACCGTGCGGCGGAGCGAAGTGTCGCTGGAGTTTGAATCCAACAGCGAGCGAAGTTCCGAAAGATCGCTGCCGACTTGTTTTTCCAGCACGGTTAACTGTGCGGTCGCGGTATGGAGATCAGACTTGGCCAACTGTACCGCCTTGTTCAGTTCTTCGACCATGCTCTGCGCCTTGGCATCGCGGATCTCTTGCAGATGAAGTTGCAACTGATGACTCAGTGCCGAATTGAGTTCCGTGGCCCGGGTACGGTCCTTGTCGCGAACCTCCAGGTAAAAGACCTCCGAGGTACCAAACTCCACGCCCTTGGGGGGGGCGATTTTCACGGATTTTTTTAGGTTTTCGATGTCGGTGTCGGTAGGCCAGGCGAAGGGCTTAACGTAATCGACAGGAGGGCCGACTTCGAGCAGCGTCGTCTTGAGCAGACGGTGGCTCTTGGACAACTCCATGATAGTTTCCTGGATGCTCTTCAGGTCTTCGGCCCCGCGGAACTTGCCCGGTTCCGTATCGCCGCCGACGGCTTCATTGCGCACGATCAGGGCCTGTGAGGCCTGCCAGGTCTTGGGGGCAACCAGGGCATAGGTCACCGCGGCCGCAGTGGCCAAAAGCGTGACCGTGGCCCACCGCCGCCAGTGGACGACCAGAAGTCGGCCTAGTTCTCGTGGTTCCGATAGCGAATTCTGCACAGCGTTCATCAGTTGGGTTCTCCCGGGTCGGTGCGTTTGGTATCACTTTACAGAGCAAAGCCAATGCCACCTCGCCGCGACCGGATTATCCGGTGCCGCTTTTCCACCGCTAAGCGTGGTCCTGGCTCGACTTTGCGCCATCATCGTTCCCCAAATCAAATCCTCAATTCGTCCGCCGTCATGTTGCCAAAAAACAACATCGTGCTGTCTTCAGGCAACGGCTCAATGTCCCGGCACGAAAGAAAATCACGTAGGTCAGGCTTTCCAGCCTGACTTGTCCGCTCCGTTAGGCTGGAAAGCCTGACCTACTTCCATGCCACAGTAATATTCTTTCTGCGAATTCTAAAATAAACTTGCTTCCGCGCTTGGTATGACCAAGATTTGTGTATGCAAATCATAGCTTTTACTACGTGGGACGAGATTGTCCCCCATGCAGAATCCTGGGATCGCCTTGCGCTCGGTGTTCCCTTTCGGTCCTGGGCATGGCTGTCGAGTTGGTGGCGGCACTACGGGCCGCAATCGCCCGGCGATCCGAGTACGCGCCTCATGGTATTCGGCGTTCTGGATAGCTCCGGCCGGCTGGCGGGCATTGCCCCTTGGTATCTGAAGCACTCGACGGCCAAGGGCTGGGTAGTGCGTTGGCTGGGGAGCGGCGAGGTTTGCTCCGACTACGCGAGCATCCTCTGCATGCCTGAGGATGGCGACCGCGTGACCGAGGCCATCGCCGGCTACCTGACCGGATCGAACTGTGTTTCCGGTGCGAATCACTACTGGGATCTCTTGGAAATCGACGGTGTGGACGCGGAAGACTCGAACGTCACGCGTCTCTTGCGGCAGCTTGACGAACGTGGTTGCTCGCAGCATGAAAACTCGTCGGTCCGCACCTGGCGGCTCGCTCTGCCCAAGACGTGGGAGGAGTTTCTGGGCATGGTTTCCAAGGGCCATCGCGAGAAACTTCGCAAGGCCGATCGCAACTTATTCCAAACCGGCCGGGCCGTGTTGCGCACGGTCGAGAATTGCGAGCAACTCGATCCGGCCATGGACGTACTCATCGATCTGCACCAGAGGCGGTGGCAGATGCTGGGCGAGCCAGGCTGCTTCGCCTCGCCGCAGTTCACGGCTTTTCACCGCGAGGTCGCCCGACGGCTGCTGTTGGCCGGTCAGTTACAGCTTCATTTGTTGGAACTCGACGGCCGGATGGTGGCTGCGGAATATCAATTGGCCAGTCAGGGGGTTACCTACAAATATCAGAGTGGCATTGATCCGCAGTGGCTGGCCTGCAAGCCGGGACATCTGATCACGGGTGCCATAATTAAGCGGGCCATCGAGCAGGGTGGGCGGGCCGTTGATTTCCTCCGTGGTGACGAACCGTACAAGGCAAATTTCCGCGCCGTCGCCCGACCGCTGCTGGCTTTGCGCGTCGTTCCCAGCCGTACGATGTCGCGAATGCGGAATAACCTTTGGCTAGCTGGCCGCAGTGTGAAACGCTGGCTGAATCAAACGTCGCAAAGCAATAATCCTTCGGTTGAGAGTGGTCGGTAAGGAGAACTTGGAACTTAGAACTTAGAACTTAGAACTAATCCCTAATCCCTAATCCTGTCATGCCGCTCTGGAAATGGTTACTGTTGAACGTCTACTATCACGCTTCCAAGCCGGCGCGGTGGTGGATCCATCGCAAGCTGGCCGCCCAGCGACGGATACCGATTGCGGTGCTGTATTATCATCGTATCGCTGACGACGGGGCCACGGACTGGACGATGCCGAACCGGACGTTCATCGATCAGATGTGCTGGTTGCGGCGGAACTTCGAGCTGATTTCCATGGAAGAGGTGCAGCGGCGACTGCGAAGCGGAGTTAACGATCGGCCGGCCGTGCATATCTCTTTTGACGACGGATATGCCGACAACTGCCGGACCGCGATTCCCTGGTTGGTCAAAGAGCGAATTCCTTGCACCTACTTCGTCGCCGTGCAAAACATTCTGGAGTGCCGGCCGTTCGACCACGATCTGAAGTGCGGCGTAAACCTGACGCCAAACTCGCTCAAAGAGATCCGCAAGATGGCTGACGCCGGCATCGAAATCGGGGCCCACACCTACAGCCATGCAGATCTGGGCAAAGTGACCGACACGGCCGTGCTACACCAAGAGTTGGTCGTCGCCCGGCAGGAACTTCAGTTGGCGATCAGTCGGCCAATCCGCTATTTTTCGTTTCCCTTCGGCTTGCATGCCAACTTGAGCTGCCAGGCATTCGCCCTGGCCGCCCAGTGCGGCTATGAGGGTGTCTGTTCGGCGTATGGCGGCTACAACTACCCTGGCGACGATCCTTTCCATCTGCACCGACTCCCGGCCGTCTGCGAAATACTGCGTTTGAAAAACTGGCTCACCGCCGACCCGCGAAAGATCCACACGCGACGTTTTGAATACCGCTGGAACGAGGATCGCATCGAGCTTCCGCGGGACGATGCAAGAAATGAAGAGGCATTCCATGTTGTTTCACCATAAACCTCCGACCGATTTGCACGACCGCGGCCCCTTGCGGGTGATGTTCGTCATCACGAGCATGCCCGTCGGCGGGGCCGAAACGCTGCTGGTCGAACTGATCCGCCGCTTGGATCGTTCGCGGTTCTTGCCGGAACTCTGCTGCCTCAAAGATCTAGGCCCCCTGGGCGAGACGTTGGCGTTGGAGATTCCCACGCATCATGGCTTGTTAACCCGCAAGACCGATGTGAGCATCTGCTGGCGTTTGGCGGGGCTGATACGGCAGCGGCGGATCGATGCGATCGTCACCGTTGGTGCCGGCGATAAGATGTTCTGGGGGCGACTGGCAGCCCGCCTGGCGGGCGTGTCCGTGATCGCTTCGGCATTGCATTCAACCGGTTGGCCCGACCGCGTGCAATTTGCCAATCGCCTGCTGGCCCCGATTACCGACGCCTTTATCGCAGTGGCCGAACCGCATGGCCGCTACCTGGCGGCACACGAAGGTTGCACGGCGTCAAAAATTCATGTGATCCCCAACGGAGTCGATGTCGAGCGATTTCGTCCGCGGCCGCCCAATGAGACGCTGCGGAAGGAGTTCGACCTAGCTGCCAACGCACCCGTCGTCGGCATCGTGGCTGCGCTCCGCCCGGAAAAGAACCATTCCCTGTTTCTTCGGGCTGCCGTGCGAGTGCGGCGTGCGATACCCAATGCCCGCTTCCTAATCGTGGGCGACGGCCCGCAACGCGGCGAACTGGAAACTCTCGCCGGGTTGCTCTCCCTCTCCGACGCCGTCCGCTTCTTGGGCACGCGGAGCGACATACCCGAAGTGCTTTCCCTGATCGACGTGCTGGCTTTGAGCTCGCATATCGAAGCCAATCCGGTATCGATCCTGGAAGCGATGGCCGCCGAAAAGCCCGTTGTGGCCACCCGGGTCGGCTCGGTCGATAAGGCCGTACATGACGGCCGCAGTGGTTATCTGGTTTCGCCAGGCAGTGAAGAGGAGTTGGCCGGCCGGCTGATCGAACTACTACAGGATCGCGCGCGAGCGGCTGCCTTCGGCCGCGCCGGGCGGCTGCATGTGCTGGAGTACGCTTCGATCGAGCGGATGGTCATCGGTTACGAAAAGATGCTGGAGGGGATCTATCAGCAAAAAGCGGTCGGCCGTGCGGGAAAAAAACCTTCTCCTCCCATTCGCCTTATAGCCACCGATTCGGGGCTTGGAGAACTGCAAATTCGTTCGTAGAACGGAATTTATTCCATTGCCTTGTCTTTTTCGGGTAAACAGAATGAATTCCGGTTCTAATTAGGGGGTGTTAATGGGGCTTGGCTTCAAGCAACCGGTACGTTAGAATAGCAGTCTGTTTTTCCTCTGCCACAGATCGAGCAGCGCGGAGCATGGACAAAGTTTCCTTGATGAGGAATGTACTGGCCGTGGCGGCTCAACTCCTCAGTGGTGCTAGTACGCGGTGGATCGACTCGCAGCCCGACACCTGCCAGCGGGTCTATTTTGCTAATCATACCAGCCACCTGGATGCCATCGTCCTCTGGGCGGCCCTGCCGGCCAATGTGCGGGAATTGACCCGGCCCGTCGCTGCCAAGGACTATTGGATTAAAGGACGCATCCGCCGCTATCTGGCAACCCAGGTCTTCAACGCCATGTTGATCAACCGGACGGAAATTAAGGTCCACCAAAGCCCGGTCGACCTGATGATCCGCGAAATCGGTCAGCGTTATTCGCTTATCGTTTTTCCGGAAGGCGGCCGCGGTGACGGGCAGGAAGTCGGTGAGTTTAAGAGCGGTTTATACTATCTCAGCAAGAAGCGGCCTGACCTGGAGTTAATTCCCGTGTACCTCGACAACATGAATCGGATCTTGCCGCGCGGCAAGCTCCTGCCCGTGCCACTGCTGAGCTGCATCACCTTCGGCCCGCCGATGTGGCTGGAGTCGGGTGAATCGAAGGACGTATTCTTGGATCGGGCGCGGGATGCGGTGCGACGTCTGAAGGAACTTTAGAAGCGGTTTCAACACGACCCTTAGGCATCCTTAAGGACGCAATATTTATGTCGGCGGCTTTTGAACCGAGAACCTTAGGGTTGGTGGGTGGCGTACTGATTTTGCTCGCCGTGGCGACGGTCGTTATCCGCGCCCTCCACGCCCGCAACGACAGCGGCCTGAGTACCGCCATTCTGGAAACCGTCCGCATGCGCGTGTATGCCTGGTGGGTACTCTGCTCAATCCTGGCCGCCACGTTCTTCATCGGCCAGACGGCCACGGTCGTACTCTCGGGCTTAGGTGCTTTTTGGGCACTCCGTGAATTCATCACGCTCACGCCCACCCGGCCAGGCGACCATCGCACGCTCTTCCTGGTTTTCTTCGTCATCGCGCCGTTGCAGTTCGTGCTCGTGGGCATGGAGAACTACCCGCTCTACAGCATTGTGATCCCCGTTTATGCGTTTCTCATCATTCCCGGTTTGATCGCCATGGCGGGCGACCACAAGCGATTTTTGGAACGGACGGCGAAGATCGAGACCGGACTGTTGATTTGTGTCTACTGCCTGAGCTACGCACCGGCCCTATTGACGCTGCGGCTGGAACC
Source organism: Planctomycetota bacterium (assembly GCA_037147235.1). Taxonomy (GTDB): domain Bacteria; phylum Planctomycetota; class Planctomycetia; order Pirellulales; family Thermoguttaceae; genus JANXQG01. Next base: position 18,953 of record JBAWVO010000046.1, read on the forward strand.
GAATGACCTTCCTTCCGCGCTCACGCCCGGGGCCAATACCCGGCTACTGTTCTTCTTTGTTCTCATCGTCCAACTCAGCGACGCCTTGCAGTACGCCTGGGCTCAGATTCCTAGCCGGCATGTCATCGCGCCGGCGATCAATCCCACGAAGACCTGGGAAGGCCTGTTGGGTGGTTCGGCCAGCGTGACGTTGATCGGTGGCGTGCTTTGGTGGGCCACGCCGTTTCAAGGCTCCAACTGGTGGATGGCCGCCGCCATGTCGCTGGTTATTTCCGTGATGGGTTTTGCCGGAGGCTTGACTCTATCCGCCATCAAACGCGACCGCGGCGTTCGCGATTACGGCACCTTGGTCGCGGGCCACGGCGGTCTTTTGGACCGCATCGATTCCCTCTGCTTCTCCGCCCCCGTCTTTTTCCACCTCACGCTTTACTGGCTGAAGATGCAGGGCGTCAAGCAGCCGTGGGACATTTAGTGCTCCTGCCACTGCAAAATCACTTGCCGCGACGGCTCCATCGTCGGCGGGCGGGCGACCTGTGATGTGGTCGCTTCCGAAGGTGGGGTACTCTCAGCCGGTGCGCCGGAGGCAGTGCGCCAGCCCTGCGAGGGAAGTGCCTGCGGCGGAGTGGCGTGTTTTGCCGGCTCCCCGCTCTGCTCCCCGCCTTCAGTGCCAACGGCTGCCTGCGGCGGTGGTTCGTCTCCGCTCTTATCGTGGACGCGGTAGATCAGGTTCGGTTCTGGCCTGGCGCGACGTGCATCGGCAACCGCTACTACCGGAGTAACCGTGGCAGGCGTCTGGACTACCGGTGTTTGAGCCGAGGCGGTTGTTACGTTGCTCTCAATGGGTGATGCGGGGAAGCCTTGGCCGACCCACGCCACCCAAGTGTTCTGCAAGGCAGACAAATCGCTGACGTGGTAGTTTCGCTGCACGGCCGCCGACCACTCCCCGTCGCGCATCCCGTCGGCCAGAAACGCAACGAACTTCTTCCGTCCGCCGTGATCGATCAGAAACTCGGCCAGCGAATAACCCTGGGCATAAAGCGGCATGACGTCTTGCGGATATTCGGTCATGGCGAACATCTGGCCGAAGGCGATGCCGCGGCCCGTGCGGAGGAACTGCACGAGCATTTGCCGGTGCCTCTGTTTCTCGCCGATATACTCGACGCTCGTGGCACCACCTTCGTCGGCCCAGCGTGGCAGGGGACGGCGAAAGTAGCTGGCGAAAACCATGTGCGTGATTTCGTGAGGAAGCACGGAATCCAACACGCGCTCGGCCGAGCCTTGGATCGTCATTCGCCAGCCAAACACCTCGCCATTGTCAAAGACAAACGTCGTCGCCCCGCCCGCGCCAAGGTGTGGCGCAACCTGCACCGTCATCATGCATGGCTGGGCCCAGTTGGGCATCGTCTGCCCGAGCCATGCGATGGCTAGGTCGTGGCGGAATTGTTCGGCCGCCTGAGAAATGCGGGCAGCCATTTGCGGATCGGCGGTCTCAATAATGAAATTGGCGCTGCGGTAACTCGCGCCCATTGAGACCATCAACAGGGCCGCCAGCAGGACGGACCGAATCAGACGAGCTTCCATGCTCCTCGATATCTCCTAGTATCTCGGCGACGACGGTTCGATTCATCCTTGAGCCGATTGGCCGCCTCGCCTTGTAGGCCGTTTATTGAAAGGCCAATCTACGGGATATCCCAGTTCAACGCAACACCAAGGTCGTTTTGACTTTGATTTTCATGGCGACACGGCCGATCTGGTGTTTTCGTCTACTGTGAATGACAAGGTTACCCTATTTGCCGGTTCTTCCTCGTTTTCCGGAATCTCCTCACTTTCTACCCGCTGCCTGATCGCTGTACGTTGAGGTTACCTATTGCCGAAAAGCAAGATAACGGCTCGTTGTCCCGCTTCTCCGGTGAACTGTGTGTCGCGTGAAAAATTTTCTGGCGGTTCTGGTCGCGTTTTGTCCGGCGATTGCCATGGCTTGGCCGTCACTGGTTGCGCATTCCGCGCAGCCCACCCATCCTGCCGTGGTGCGGATTATCGCCGCGGAACAAAACGGCGCGTCGTCGCTAGGCACGGGGGCACTCGTGGCCGTCGATGAAGCCCATGGCCTCGTCGTGACCAACTGGCACGTTGTTCGCGATGCCACGGGGCCGATTACGGTCGTGTTTTCCGATGGTTTTCGCAGCGGAGCACGATTGCTGAAAACCGATCGCGATTGGGATCTTGCTGCCCTGGCCATTCAGCGACCGCAGGTGCAACCGTTGCCGCTGGCCACCGAGCCGCCGCGACCCGGCGAACCTTTGTCGATCGCCGGCTACGGGCCTGAGGGGGCCTATCTCGCCGTGACGGGCCGTTGCGTCAAATACCACACCCCCGGGGGAAACCTTCCGCACGAAATTATTGAAGTCGATGTCGAGGCGCGAAGGGGTGATTCCGGCGGACCTATTTGTAATAGCCGAGGTGAGATTGCTGGCATCCTATTTGGGGCTGCGGGAAACACGTGGTCTGGCGGCTACACGATGGGTAGTTACTGCGGCCGCGTGCGGCAGTTCCTTGCAGCGGCATACCTCGATTTCCAGCGACTGCCCAGCAATACGGCGATGGTTGCCCAGGCCCCAGCCCCGCAGCCGCCTCCTCCCATGACGGCGATCACCACCACCTTGCCACCTTTGGTGGAAAACCATGCACCAACCTACCCTTCAGGAGGGGCTGTAGCTGGTTCCACGTTGCAGCCGGCAGCAAAAACTGGCCCGTTTGGTGCGATGCCGGCCGCGGACGGCAAAATCGCCGCTAATCGGCCCAGTCCACCAGCCCTAGTTCCGTCGCCGTCAGGCAGCCCGATGGCCCAGGTTTTGCCGGCCACTGTAGCTCCTCAGACGGAGCCACTTCCCAGCCGAACCGATCAGATCAAGACCATTCTGGCGGTGATCGGCGTTATTGCGATCCTGTTTCACGCGCTGCGCCTTGCAGGATCCTCGGTAGGCTAGGACCGGCTAGAAAAGTAGCAGGCACACTCCCCGGCTGCCCGCACTCGGAACACGACACTTATTGATTCGCCCGTCCTTGGTCCCTATTCCGGCCGCGCTGGACAGGCTAAAATAGAAGAGCGCAGAAAATGAGGATCCCTGTTCGCCGTACAAGGATCCTCACTTTCGACTGCGCGGATTACTTCGGCTGTGACGCTTCCGTCCTCCGTAGACCCGCAGCCTTTAATTAGCCTATCGGGCTAAATGACACATGGACTTTAGAGGGTACGAAAGATCTTGACACAACTTGCAAAGCTCGCACTGGAAGATGGCACGGTATTTACGGGTAAATCTTTCGGGGCAAATGGCGAAGTCGACGGTGAAGTGTGCTTTAACACGTCGATGACCGGATATCAAGAGATCCTCACGGATCCAAGCTATCGGGGCCAAATTGTCACGATGACCTATCCGGAAATCGGCAACTACGGCGTGAACGCCGAGGACGTCGAAAGCCACAAGCCGCATCTAGCCGGGTTCATCGTTCGTGAGCAGAGCCGGCGGGCGAGCAATTTTCGCGCCGAGGGTCAACTGCACGAGTATCTCGCCCGCTATGGAATCGTCGGCATGGAGGGTATCGACACCCGGGCACTGGTGCGTCGTATTCGTATTCGCGGTGCGATGAAGGGCATTCTTTCGACGATCGATCTCGACGATGCCCGTTTGGTGGCCAAAGCCAACGCCAGTCCAGGCTTGATCGGCCGCGATTTGGTGCGTGAAGTCATTCCGGAGAAGCCGGTCCAATGGAACGAGGGCCTAAGTCCTTGGGCACGACTTGGTCACCTTCTCCCACTGGGAGAGGGCCAGGGTGAGGGGGCGTCTCGCGAGTTGCCGGCCGGCAGCCCACACGTCGTTGCTCTGGATTACGGCATGAAGTGGAACATCGCCCGACATCTTTTCGACATGGGTTGCCGCGTGACGATTCTGCCTGGCACGGCCACAGCCGATGATGTGTTGGCCTGCCAGCCCGACGGCGTGTTTCTTTCCAATGGACCTGGAGATCCGGAACCCTTGACTTACGCTCAACAGACGATTCGTGACCTTTTGGGCAAGAAGCCGATTTTTGGCATCTGCCTGGGCCATCAGTTGCTTGCGCTGGCCTGTGGGGCAAAGACCTACAAGCTCAAATTCGGCCATCGCGGGGCGAACCAGCCTGTGATGAACCAGGTTACGGGACGTGTTGAGATCACCACCCAGAACCACGGGTTTTCCGTTGCCGGCGATTCACTGCCTGCCGATCTGGAAGTGACCCACGTGAATCTCAACGACAACACGATCGAGGGTATGCGGCATCGCAATCTTGCCGCCTTTAGCGTGCAATATCACCCCGAGGCCTCTGCCGGCCCGCACGACAGCAGTTATTTGTTCGATCAGTTTCGCGAGATGTTGCCGAAGTGATACGGACTCCCTCTTCCCGGCACCACGGTGATCACCACCGCAATCACCGTGCCCTCACCCCCTGCCCCTCTCCCGCGTACGGGAGAGGGGAGCTAGGTCTTATGCATTACCGATAAGAATACCGGCGAGAAATACCAATATCCCTCCGCCCAAGACCTGAATGATGGTAGGTAGAAACGGGCTGTCCATGTAGTGATTGCGGATCCACGCGATCAGAACCAACTCGATCCCGACCACGGCCGTGGCCACCGATGTGGCGAGCCAGAAGTTCGGAATTAGATAGGGGAGCGCATGCCCGATCGCGCCGGCAAAGGTCATCAATGCGCAGACCACGCCGCGGAGGTAGGGTCGGCCGCGGCCGGTCAGGCTGCCGTCGTCAGAAAGGGCCTCGGCAAACCCCATACTAATGGCTGCACCCACGGCAGCCGCCAGCCCGACGAGGAATGTCGGCATCGTCGGCACGCTGCCTGGTAGATGAGTCGGATCGCTGAACCACATTTTATGCGTGGCAAAAGCCGCAGCAAAGAGCGGGGCCAGCGTCGAGACGGAGCCGTCCATCAGGCCTACCAAGCCCGGCTGGATGACCTGCATCACGAAGAGCTGCCGGGCTACGCGGGCTTCGGCCGCGTGTTCGTCTTGCGGTTGGCCTTCGGGTGCCAGATTCGCCGATCTGGCTTCGTGGTGTCGCTCTTCTTCGGCGAGGTCGCCCAGCAGTTGGCGCAGCTCGGCGTCGGTCGTGGTCAATGCGGCTTTGCTATAAAAACGGCCCGTTTCCAGCTCCATCAAGGCGACATAGCTACGAATTCGGGCGATGTCCCAAGGCTGAATCGCGGATATCGAACCGCGGCGGACAAAGCCTTTGATGTCCTCGCGATGGATAAGGGGAATTTCTTCACCGTGTCGGCGGCGAAACAGGTCAACCAAACGGTGCCGATGCCCATCCTCCTCGCCACGCATGGCGTCCAACTCGGCCGCAGCTTTCGGGTAGTTGGGGCGCAACAATCGGGCGAATTCCTGGAGAATTCGCGAGTCCTCTTCTTCCAGAGAAATAGCCAGTGCGAGAACCTCAACCGGCGACAAGTCCTTGAATGATCGCTTCATGACGGTATAGCCTACTCCATCTCCGATTAGAAACCAAGGTTCTCTGCGCCAAACAAACACAAATTCATGGAATTAATAGGCCGCAACGTACTAATCATATGGATGGGTGCATTAGCGGGTGACTGCATTTAACCCTTTTGTGGGGAAACATTCCCCATTATCGTTAAATTTACCAGAAACCCGCTCTCCTTTGTCGAAAAAAGCCCGGTTGACCTCTTGCTAGCTCAAGGTGGGCAGGGTAAAATCTTGGGTTTAATTAAGTTCGGTTTTCCACAAGAGGAGTTTAGGATGCGCAGTTTGTTGGGATCAAAGAACCCTGGACACCGGCCAGCACGGAGACGTTTTGGCCGCGTGCCCACCATTGGGTTGGTTTTGCTCTGTTTGAGTTTTGCTGGGGGCGGCATCTGGTTGACGATGAACGACCAGGCGATGGCAAGTGCAAGTACGGCGGATTCGGCCAATCCGACTAAGCCGGCCGCTTCCGGGGAGGGGCACGAGAAGTTCGTATGGTTCGAGCCGCTGACGAACGTCGCCAAGTACAACGAGATGGAGCGGTATTCGCTGTTTGCGGTCCTCGGCGTGGCCGTGGCCGGCCTGTTCTACGCCCTCTTGCTGGTCGGCCAAGTCATCAAGGCCGATAAGGGAACGCCGCGGATGCAGGAAATTGCCGCCGCGGTGCGTGAAGGGGCCAATGCCTATCTTGTCGCCCAGTTTCGCAAGATCGTACCGCTGATCCTTGTCATCACCGTCCTGCTGTTCTTTACCAAGTGGGGCCATTGGGAATTCGCGTTCGGCCGCTCCGGCGCTTTTCTCGTGGGCTCGGTCTTTAGCGCGCTGGTCGGTTTATGTGGCATGATGCTGGCCACGACCGGCAACCTCCGCGTAGCAGCCGCAGCCCGCCACAGTTATGGCGAGGCGATGCAGCTTGGCTACCGCACCGGCACGGTCACCGGCATGTTGACCGATGGCCTGGGGCTGTTGGGCGGCACCTGCATCTTTTTAATCTACGGCGAGCAGGCCTATGAGGCCCTGCTGGGCTTCGGCTTCGGCGGCACGCTGCTGGCCCTGTTCATGCGTGTTGGCGGCGGTATTTATACCAAGGCGGCCGACGTTGGTGCCGACCTCGTCGGCAAGGTGGAAGCCGGTATTCCGGAAGATGATCCCCGCAACGCGGCCACGATCGCCGACAACGTGGGCGACAACGTCGGTGACTGCGCCGGTATGGCAGCCGACATTTTTGAAAGCTATGAAGTGACGATCGTCGCGGCGATGATCCTCGGTCTGGCCAGTTTCGGCCACAAGGGCGTGATTTTCCCGCTTCTGGTCCGCGGCATCGGCGTGCTGGGTTCGATCATCAGCACCTATACGGTGAAAGCCGGTCCCAACGACACCTCCGACACCGCCCTGAAGAGCGTTCACCGCGGCTTCTGGATCGGTTCGGCGATCTCCGTGGTCGGGTTCGTGGTGCTAGGAATGTTCTACTTAAGGTTTAGCCCCGAGTACTTCCTGCAGTATCCGCAGGCGGTTGCCGGCTTCTTGAATTCGGACCTCAAGTTCGATTTGAACCAATGGTTCATGGTCGCTGGTGCCGATATTCGGCCGATCCTTACCTGTTTCATCGGCATCGTGCTGGCGATCGTGTTGAACAAGCTCACGAGCTACTACACCCACACAACCCATCCGCCGGTGAAGACCTTGGTGCGTGCCTGTCAGACGGGCCACGCCACGAACATCATCCAAGGCTTTGCCGTGGGTTATGAATCGGCCGTGATGGTTACGCTCGTATTGGCGACTGCCATTGCCATGTCGGTCTTCTGTTATCACGGCAGTTCTCCGATATTCATTGCCTATGGCGTGGCCATGGCGGGTATCGGCATGTTGACCCTGACGGGCAACACCATCTCCATGGACGTTTTCGGGCCTGTGGCCGACAATGCCAACGGCATCGGCGAAATGGGCTATAACAAGGACACCAACGGCCAAGACCTCAAGGCTGGCCAACCCGACTACATGGCACCCGCGGACTACAATCGAGCACGCCAGATCCTGGCCGACCTCGACGCCGTGGGCAACACCACGAAGGCCGAGACCAAGGGCATCGCCATCGGTTCGGCCGTGATTGCGGCCGTATCGATGTTCGCTAGCTTCATCGCTACGCTGGCGATGGGGTCGGAAGACCAGATCGTCAATATGTCAACGGAGAAGTATCACGAGTTCGCCAGCAAACTTACGGTAGCCGATCCGATGGTGCTGATCGGTCTATTGATCGGCGGCGTTGTGCCTTGGTTGTTCAGCTCAATGCTCATCCGTGCGGTGGGACGTGCAGCCTTCTACATCATCAATGAGTGCCGCATCCAGTTCCGCGACAAGGAAATCTGGGCCGGCACGAAGAAGCCCGATTACGGCCGCGTGGTCGATATCTGCACCAGTGCTGCCCAGGAAGAATTGATCGGTCCGGCGGTTCTGGCGGTTATCAGTCCGATCCTTGTCGGTGTGCTTCTGGGACCGTATGCCTTGGGTGGCTTCCTGGCTGGCATGATTGTCTCGGGCGTGATGCTCGGGGTTTTCATGGCCAACGCGGGCGGTGCCTGGGACAACGCCAAGAAGATGATTGAAGACGAACCGAAGGATGCGACCCACGGCAAGGGATCGGAGAAGCACAAGGCGGCTGTCACCGGCGACACGGTCGGCGATCCGCTGAAGGATACGGCCGGTCCCGCCATTAACCCGCTGGTCAAGGTTATGAACATGGTCGCCATGCTCTCGCTCACCAGCGTCGTACTCAAGTACAATATGGCAGGCGTCAAGAGTTCGCTGACAGGGTTGGAGCCGAACATCTGGATCGGCGCCGTCATCGCCATCGTGTGCGTGTTCTTGATCGTCTGGGCTATCAGGAAGTCGAACACCGAGAGTGCCGAGATGAAGGCAATCCACGCATCCATGGAAGAAGACAGCAACACGGCTGCCCATTGATCCGAGGGTGATCTTGGTCACGGATTGAAAAGAAGACACGGGCGGCGGGTAAAACCTGCCGCCCGTGTTGGTTTATTGTAGCCGCCCCCTGTTGTTGCAGGTCTCCGACCCGTTGTGGCCGTTCTCTGACCGAGCCACGCAGCCGACCGAAGGTCTCTCATGCCGAGAGACCTCCGGTCGGGCTTTTCTGGGGGGGTAGAGGCCCGTGCTGAACGGGGAATGGAATGTCTACGCATTTGGAGTGCGACGGCTTGCCGCCGCTTTTCAAAACGCGCCGCGCGCGGGAAAATGGTGGGAAGGATGAAAGTGGGAAAATCCTTGGCTTGCGAAACGAGATCGACGCAGCATATAATCAAGGATACCGTGGAACGCTTCGCTTGCTGAAAGTCGAATCCATCGGAGGCAATTTCACGAGAGAAACACTGCGGTGTCCTGCCAAGGAGAGACAGTTTCATGAAGTTCAGCGAACTTGTTCGACTCCTTGTGCAAAACGGTTTTGTGATTATCAAGGAGAAGGGATCGATTCGATACTACGGAAAAACCGGCTGGCCGAGATTGATCCGGGTTGATTACCACGGTTCCAAAGAAGTGCCCTCGGGTACGTGTAACAGCATTTTGAAGGCAGCAGGCTTGAAATAGCGGGAGGGAACGACCAATGATTGACTTACCATATTCCCTGATTATTGAGGCTACGGAAGAGCCCGATTTCTTCGGGTTTTATTCGCCTGATCTTGATGGCTTTACCGGCATCGGCCATTCGATTGAGGATTGTCTTTATCAGGCCCGCTGGGCCATGAAGGAGCACACGGCACTGCTTGCGTCACAACGCCTGAAGGTGCCATCTCCTAATAGGAATCCAAAGATCACTATCCAAAACGCTAAAGAGCCGGCCACGGCCTTGAGTTGACAGCCTTCTCCTACTAAGCGACCGCGCAAAAATAACTTGAACAAATTCCTATTGGTCGTTTTGATGG
>JBAWVO010000047.1:0-28308 GCA_037147235.1 Planctomycetota bacterium
GCACGGCGTTGCACCGTTCCGTCCTACCCGGTCATGTCTGGAATGGACACGCAGCGATCCGACCGATCGGGCTGATTTTGAACTCTTTATCCGTGCGGTCGGCCATGAAGACATCGTGCAGCAATCGGTGCCGCTACGCCCCTACGGCGTGCCGGTGTTTACCGCCGCGAGCGGTTCGAGCACCGCCGACGGCACGGTCTGGCTGGAAGCTCTGGAAGGGATGCCGGCGGAGTCGGCCAACCTGCAAATCCTCATCGGCCCAACGGTCGAGCGAAGCCTGTTGGACATCGTGTTCGCCCCCGCGCCATGGTGCCAGATGGAAGTCAGCCGCCTGGCTTCCGGGCTGGAATCGGCCACGAGCGACATCATGGCCTCGCTGGGCCTGCAAAAGCTGCTAGGCGGCAGCCGCGAGGCGGGCGGGCCGGAGGCTCTGGCCCTCGATAGCCGCATCCGCGGTTCCGTCAGCCTGTTGCTCTCCGCGCAAAACGACGACGGTGGATGGAGTTGGACCGGCACGCCTGGCGGCGTCAGCAATCGCTATGCAAGCTGCCGCATCGTGTGGGCCATGACTCTGACGAAGAAAGCCGGCTATGTCGTGCCGGACGCCGCCTACAACAAGGCCCTGGCCTATCTACGAAACCAAGTAGCCGCGACCGACAACGCCGACTACGAGAGCAAAGCCATCTTGCTGCAAGTTCTGGCCGTGGCGGGACAAGGCGATTTCGCTCTGGCCAACCGGCTCTATCGCGATCGCGGCTCGCTCTCGACAGCCGCCCTGGCGCACCTGGCACTGAGCTTTGCAGCCATGGACCGCAAGGCAACCGCCGAAGAGATTCTCGGTCTCTTGGAGAAGCGGAACCTCGACGACACCGCCATGCGACGCGACACGACGCTCGGCGCGTTGCCCTGGAGCCATTCGCCGACCGAACTGCGGGCACTCTACGCATTGGCCGTCGAAGAGGTCTCCCCCAAGTCGCCGAAGGCCAAGGAACTGGTCGATTGGCTCCTGGCTCATCGTACCGGCAACCGCTGGACCCCAGAAAAAGCGACCGGCCCAGCGGCCCTAGCCTTGTGCCGCTGGTTCGCCGACAGCCGCTTCACCGGAGAACGCTACAAGCTGACTGTCTTTGTCAACGATGTGCAGGTCAGGGTGCTGGATATCGATCCGGCCGCTGGCAGCCAGTCGATCGACGTTCCGCGAAGGTTTCTCAAGCCGGACTCCAAGGGGAAGCATCGAATCAACTTCCAGATCGCCGGACGCGGACGTTATACCTATCAGTGCATCCTCGGCGGGTTCGTGCCGGCCGACAAGCTCAAGGGTACAACGAACGCATGGCGGGTCGATCGCTACTATGAGCCGGCTCCGCTGGAACTCGACGGCCGCGAGATTCCCCGCGGTTTCGGAGTACTGGCGGGGAGCTATCAAACCTTCCAGAACCCGCTGGATCAGCTTCCCGTCGGCCGACGCGGCATGGTGCATATCGATCTCTGGCGACACATGGCCTCGGGCACACCCGAGGAACGGCTGGAATATCTGGTCGTCACCGAGCCTATCCCCAGCGGCACGACGGTCATCGAGAAATCGGTCACGGGGCCGTTTGAACATTTCGAGATCGGTCCCGGTGAAATCACGTTCTATATCGGCAGCCGCTCCAGCCTGGGCACGATCCATTATGAACTCTACGGCTATGTACCGGGCAAGTATCGCATTGGTCCCACGATCGTTCGCAACGCCCACCGGCCCGAGCAACTTCTGGCAACCTCTCCGAAGACACTGGCCGTGCTGGCACAAGGCGCGAAGTCGGCCGATGCTTACCGCCTCACGCCCCAGGAGCTTTGCGAGTTGGGTAAACGGCTGACGGCCAAGAAGGACTACGCAACGGCGATGCCGCACTTGACGGAATTAGTCGAGAAGTGGAACCTGCGACCGGAGGTCTACAAAGACACCGTGCAGATGCTTCTGGACATCCACCTGGAGATCGGGCCGCCGGCCAAGATCGTTCGCTACTTTGAGATCATCAAGGAGAAATGGCCCAGCGAAGAGATTCCTTTTGCCAAAATCATGAAGGTCGCCGCGGCCTACCACGAGATGGGCGAGTACGAACGGAGCTACCTGGTCTTCCGCGCCACGGTCGAGAGCAATTTTGCCCGCGAGAGCGAAGTGGCCGGCTTCCTGCAATCGCAGGGCGAGCTACTACGGAGCGTCGAGGTGATGAGCCAGTTGTTGAGCAACTATCCGCCGGAGGGCTATGTGGCGGCGGCCACCTATGCCCTAGCCCAGCAGGTTTCGGCCAAGGCCCCCGAGGCGGCCAACGATGCCAAGCTGCGGCAGCAGAAAGTCAACCGCGTCGATCTCCTTCGCCGCGCGTGGACGATGCTGGAAGGTTTTTTGACGGCATGGCCGGATGACCCCGCCGCCGACCAAGCCGCCTTCGCCTCGGCCAGTACGCTTCTGGACCTGAAGGCCTATCGCGAAGCGGCCGCAGCCTGCGACCGCTACGCCAAGCGATACGCCCAGAGCGACCTGGTCGATAGTTACTGGTATATCATCGGCTACTGCGAATTTGCCACGGGTCGGCATAAGGCGGCCCTGGAAATGTGCCGAAAGGTGGCCGATTTGAAGCGAGTTGACAAGGCGACTGGCCGCGAAGTGGAAAGCACCAACAAGTGGCAGGCGATTTACATCCTCGGCCAGGTCCATCATGGACTGGGCGAGGCAGCCGATGCCATTCGCGAGTATCGCCGCGTGGAAGACCGCTTTGCCGACGCCAAGGAGGCCATCGCCTACTTCCTCCGCAAATCGATCGACCTGCCCGAGGTGACAACGATCAAGCCGGGCGATGCGGCCGAAGTGGAGTTGAAGTTCCGCAACATCCCCGCGTGCGACGTGAAGGTCTACCGTATCGACCTGATGAAGTTCAGTCTCTTGCGGCGCAATCTGGGCGGCATCGCGCAGATCAACCTGGCGGGCATTCGCCCACTGCACGAGACAAGCGTCAAGCTGGGCGATGGCAAGGACTATCGCGATCGCGCGCAGAAGCTGGACTTGCCGCTGAAGGACGAAGGGGCTTACCTGGTCGTCTGCCGAGGCGAAGACTTGCACGCCAGCGGCTTGGTGCTGGTCACGCCGCTCGTGGTCGAGATCCAGGAAGACGCCATCAGCGGCCGGGTACGAACGACAGTCAAGGACGTCAAGGCCGACCACTACGTACACAATGTGCAGATCAAAGTGATCGGCAGCCGCAACGATGACTTCATCGCCGGCGACACCGATCTCCGCGGGGTCTTTGTGGCCGACGGCATTCACGGTCGCTCGACCGTGATCGCCCGGGCGGAGCCGTCGCGTTACGCTTTTTTCCGCGGCGCGACCGATTTGGCCCCGCCGGTCCCTGTCCCGGCGGCACCCGACGCTGCCGCCGCGGCACCGTCAGCCGCCCCGGCGCAAAAGCCGATGTCCCAAGAAAAGGGGTTATTGGAAGGTCTGGAGCGGCAAAATCGCGGTTTTCAAACCATGCAAAGGGATAATCTGAAGAAGATTTATGACAACAAGACCAAGGGAGTCGAGATCAAGGCGGCGTTTTAGCCCGGATTATTCATCGTAGGGTGGGTGGAGCACGGAAACTCAATCGCAGTGGTCCGTTGCGCGAACCGGTCTAAACCAGGGTGGAAGGTTGCCGTTGGTTGGATTCCGTGCGTAACCCACCATTTCTTTGAGGGTTCGCTCCACGCACCCTACAATTTATGAATAATCCGGGTTAGGGGTGGCCGGTCACGGCCGACAAGGAAGTTGGCGTTATGATTCCAGACATACGCCAGCACGGTCGCACTGGCCAGCCGCTGGGGGACGAAACTTTCCTTGGTCGCCTGGAGGAAACGGTGGGGCGTGTCCTCGAACCCCGGAAACGCAACCCAAAACCGAAGCAGATCACGAATTAAGTCATGTGTCGATTTTCATATTTATTTCTTTCCTATTTTTCTGTCCCTCATTTTTCTGTCGAAAGAATTAATTCTCTTTCTCCTCCCTTGACACTCCCCTGCCACCCAACGAAAATTTACAGGTTGCTGGATTTCCTTGCCCTCGCCCCTCATTCACCGTAGAGCTACCAACATGACAACTCGCACGCTCCGCCCGAAAATCAAACCAACAAAACGCCTCACCTTGCGGGACCGGCTTTCACGGCTGACCTATGTGCGGGCTTGCCAACTCCTAGGGCCGGAAGGGGCGCAGTTGATTCGGCAGGGTTCAAATTATGAAATCGATATCCAGCGCGACGTCTATCTCCGCGGCGACCTGTTCCGCGTGAAGTTTCCCAATGCGTCCGGCGGTAAGAACACCGTGGCCACAATCACCACCATGGCCGCTGCCAACAACCGCCTGAAGTTCAACTGCACGGCGTGTGAAACGATCTGCGAGCACGTTGGGGCCGCCGTGTCGTTGGTACTAGAGGAGAAGACTTCGCTCGGTCTGGCCGCGCCGCCCGACGAGAACCGCCCGCCGGAACTGCTCAGCGAGAGCGAACTTGTCGAGCACGCCCTCCACGAGCGAGAGGAACGGGCCAAGAGCGAAAAGTTCCGCATCACTTCGTCCGATGCCACAAAGCCCTGGACCGACTACACGGTCGCCAGTGCCCTGTCGGGCAAGACCTACCGCGTAGCCCTGCGGGGAGAAGAGCGCGGGCAATCGTACTGCTCGTGCCCCGACTTCCGCACCAACACGCTGGGAACGTGCAAGCATATCTTGCATCTACTGGACCGCGTGCGGCGGCGCATTCCCGCGGCCGTGCGGCGGAAGCCTTATCGTAATCGCGAGGCATTCGTCCATGTGCTCTATGGCGAAGAGATGACCTTGCACCTGCGACTCCCCGACAAAGCCGATCCCGAGTTGGTCAGCCTGGCCGGCGGGCTGGTCGATCGGCCGATCGACGACGCGAGAAAGCTGGTTGAATTCGTCGGTCAGATGCAGCGGCTGAACCGCAACGTGACCGTCTATCCGGACGCCGAGGAATTGATTTCCCGGCGGCTGTTCCAGCAGCGGATGTCCAATCGGATGGCCGAGATCCGCAGCAACTCCGCGCAGCACCCCTTGCGGACAACGCTGCTCAAGATTCCACTGTTGCCCTATCAGCTTGAAGGCATCGCCTTCGCCGCAGGCACGGGCCGGGTGGTCTTGGCCGACGATATGGGCCTTGGCAAGACGATCCAGGGTGTCGGCACTGCGGAACTCCTCGCCCGCGAGGCCGGTATTAGCAAGGTGTTGGTCGTTTGCCCCGCCTCGCTCAAGTCGCAATGGCGGAATGAAATCCAGCGTTTCTGCGATCGTAGCGTGCAACTTGTCGTAGGCTCTGCCGCGCAACGCGCGCAGGTCTATGAAAACGACGCCTTCTTCACCCTCTGCAACTATGAGCAGGTTCTCCGCGACATTCTGCCGATTGAACGGGCGCGATGGGATCTCATCATTCTCGATGAAGGCCAGCGGATCAAGAACTGGGAGTCGAAGACCGCACGGGTGATCAAGGGGCTAAAGTCGCCTTTCGCCCTGGTCCTGAGCGGCACCCCGTTGGAGAACCGCCTCGACGAACTGCACTCGGTGATGCAATTTGTCGACGATCGCCGCTTGTCGCCGGCCTTTCGTTTCTTCCATCGCCATCGCATAGTTAATGAGAAGGGCAAGGTGCTGGGCTACAAGAACCTCGATCAGCTCCGCGAGCGGCTTCGCGGGGTATTGCTTCGCCGCACGCGTGAGTCCGTTTTGCAACAACTCCCGCCGCGAACGACCGAGCTTGTCCGCATTCCCGCCACCGAAGAGCAGGATGCTTTGCACGGTGCCCACATGCGGATCGTGCAGATGATTACGCGGAAGGCTTATATCTCGGAGATGGACCTGCTGCGATTGCAAAAGGCGCTCCTGATGTGCCGCATGTCGGCCAACGGCACCTATCTGGTCGATAAGAAGAAGCCGTGCTATTCCAGCAAGCTCGACTATCTGGAAGAACTGCTGGATGGCCTTTTCGGCGAGGCCGATCGCAAGGTTCTCATGTTCTCCGAGTGGACGACGATGCTGGACCTCATCGAGCCGCTCTTGAAGGCACGCAAGCTGGACTACGTCCGCCTCGATGGTCAGGTGCCGCAGAAGGATCGGCAGGCCCTCGTGAACCGCTTCCGCGAAGACCCGACCTGCCGGCTATTCATCACCACCAATGCCGGTTCGACGGGCCTGAACCTTCAGGCAGCCAACACGGTGATCAATGTCGATCTGCCATGGAATCCGGCCGTTCTGGAGCAGCGGATATCGCGGGCCCATCGCATGGGCCAGCAGCGGCCGGTGCAGGTCTATGTGCTGGTGACCGAAGGGACGATTGAGGAGGGCCTCTTAAATACGCTTTCCGCCAAGCGTGACCTGGCGATGGCCGCGCTCGATCCTGATTCCGACGTGACGCAGGTCGATCTGACGACCGGCGTTGACGAACTGCGTCGCCGTTTGGAGGTGCTTTTGGGCGCTCGTCCGGAGGCCCCCGTGGATGTCAGCAAGAAGGAAGAGGTTGTTGTCGAAACGCAGCAGTTAGCCGAGCGCCGCGATCGCGTGGCGGCTGCCGGCGGTGAGATGTTGGGAGCCGTCTTTAATTTCCTCGGCGAGTTGGTGGCCAAAAATAACGCGCAACCACCTGCCGAAGGTCTCGTCTCGCAGGTCCGCGCTCGCCTGGGCGAATGTGTCGAAGAAGACGCCTCCGGCCGCCCGCGGTTGACAGTCACATTGCCCGATCGCAGCGCGCTCGACTCGCTCGCGCAGACGCTCGCGCGGCTGTTGCTTTCCGGTGGCGAGGGGATCGGGGCGAGGTCGGAGGGGTAGGGCGATGCAAAGTCGAACCGCAACGGAGCTGCTTCAGGAAGACTTGGCCCAACTGAACGTGATGTTTTCGGTTTTGTCATCGTTACTCCACTTCCCACTTCAGATTTTCCAGACGGACTAGCCAGTCATGGAAATGGGGGCATTTGCTGCGAATGGTCGGCACTCCGATATACTCCGCAATGTCTGGCCCTGCCGTGGACTTTCGACCATCGTACTCGTTGATGACGGCGATGATTCGTTTGGAGGGAGCAGTCTGACTGTTATCGTTGATATGCTCGATTGTCGGTACTGAGGCTGCGATGGCCTTGAGTGCCTGAATATCCGCATCACAGTTCTCAAAAGACACGGCAAATGCGTCTGGATCGGAAAAGAGAATGGTTTCGTATTCGTGAAGTTGAAGGTACGGAATGAATTGCCGACAGTTAATATCTGCCCCGAATGCCGCCTCCAGAGCGACGACATACGGCGTCGGATTCGCATGATTTCTCACGTTGGCATTCTTGCCGGGGAAGTCGTCGGGCAGGGCGTAGAGATCAAAGAGCGTGGTGAAGTAGACATTCTTCCTCGCACGCCCCTTGATTGTGTTGCAAATGAACTTGCGTACCTTTGTGTAAGGTCCACGTGTTCCGATTCCGTAGATGTGATGGTGATCCTTCACCCCAACCGCCAGGGTGAGAACCAAGCCATCGCCCATCGGGAATAGATGTGGTTGCAAGACTTGGTTACAGAAAGCCTGCTCTGTTTGTCCTTCACAAAAGACGTTCAGTAGTTTCACCGCAACGGCCCTCCTCCGAGGACGTTACGTTGCCACAACTCGCCAATCGAGTAATCTTCCAACCAGTCCTTGAATTGTTCTGCGTCGAGGCGCTTGAAAGTCGTCTGGCCCTGGTTCCATTCGACTGTAATAATCTCTTCCGGCTCAAAACTGTTCAGGAACGACTGCGATTGGGTCGCCACAATCACCTGCGATCTTCTCGATACAGATCGCATGAGATCGGCTACAATCTCAAGACCGAAGGGATGCAAGCCCAACTCAGGCTCATCGAGAACAATCACATCTGGCAAGTCATTTTCTGGCTGTAGGAACAGCGTTATAATTGCCATCGCTCGGAGTGTTCCATCTGAAATCTGATGCGGGCCGAAAAGGTACTCGGAACCACGCATTCGCCAGTTCAGGAAGATGTCGTTTTGGTTAAGGCGATTGGGTTCAAGATCAAAATCATCAAACTCCGGCATGATCTTGCGGATCGTCGATACGATTCGCCCGTATGCGACTTTTTCCCTCACCCGGTACGAGTAGAGCATCGCCGCCAGATTGCCTGCATCTGGCATGAGCCAACGATTATCGTTGATGTAACATGATTGCCGAATTCGAGCGGTGGGTGACGTGTCGTGGAAGTGGTACACTCGACATTGATTCAGGATGTGGCGGAACGCACGAACAGTCTGCTCACCCTGATTCGCCTCGTCAGCAATTCGAGTCTCTTGATGCCCAGCTCCAAGCGGAACCACTTTTGGCACCGTGCATCCGGTTTGTAGGAAGCGGAGGGTTTCGTCCGCAAAAACGAGCGTATCCCCCGCCGCATGAAACAACCGCATAGAATACCAGTCCAGCCCATTGTCGGCCTGAAACTCCAACTCCGTCTCGATCTGGGGAGTTACCTTTGGGCCAAAATAGAGCAACGACTGTGCCCTGCCTGAAGTGCCGATGTACTGCTGTAGCCGCTTTGCCATCATTTCGTTAAGCAACTTGAAGAACGAAACGAAGTTGCTCTTACCGACCCCGTTTGCTCCAATCAGCACATTCAGAGCTCGAAGTTCGAGAGACGCGTCCTTGATGGATCGGTATCCCCTAATCGCAAGTTTTCTAAGCATCGCCATGTGCATATCCTCCTCAAACGTCCTGTAGGTCGAACATGAGCCGCTGGAACTCTTCCTCCGTCAAACGAACCTTCCAGGTCTGGTCGGCACGATGAAGGTTAGCCAGGTTGTTGACGATAAGGGGTCGGGGATCGTTGTTGTCAATATCAAAGACTCCCGACCCCTTTGTATCTTCCGATTCAGAGGTCACGCATTCTCTCTTGTGGCTGTATTCACTTTTCGGGCATCGCGCTCTCGATTACGCCAGCAACTTGGGCCGCCATATCCTGAATTGAGGCTTTGGCACTCTTTCGAGCATCTTCCATGCTGGCATCGATCTTGCCTTCCAGCTTCTTTAACTGGCTCTGGATATCCTTTTTCAGAGACTCGACGTGATACAGCATGTCATTGAATTCTCCTGACGCCAGTGGACTCAGCCTATTGAAGAAATCACCAAAACACGCGGTAAGGGTATTAGCCACTTCTAAGCAACGGGTTCGGTAGTCTATGTGCTCGATTGGATGAAGCCGCTTACCCTCGATGAACACACTGCTTAGATGGCGTTTCGCATCGTCAAGCTCTTTCTGTGACTTCGTCCTGAGTTGTTCCATGCACTCACGTTGCTTACTGATCGCATCAGCGATTCTCGCGCTTGATTTGTTTATCTCCTCTTTAAGGGTTTCAATGGTTTCCAACAAGGTTTCCGACATTAAACTCTCCTATGAACTTCTGTAGAATCCCTATTTCACTTGTCGTCATTCAGATTCTTTGAATCCTCAACAGCTTTTTCAAAGCGACGGTTCAATTCAGCATTGTTCTCATCATCCTCTTTCAACGCATCCTGCAATTTTTCGTTAAACCGATCTATGTGTGTGCTGTGTGTTGGATCATCTGCTTCTGCATCCAGTTCTCTTCCTAACTGTTGCATCTTCGTAAGAGCGGGAGGGGGAGCAGGGACGGGGACAGGTGGAACAGGAGCTGGAACGGGTGCGGGAATGGGTGCGATTTGTGGTTTAGAGACAATTAGCACAGTAGCTACAGGTGTAGCTACTACTGGAAGCTCCACTTTAATTCGCTGCTGTTCTTGTGGCTGCTGTTCGCGGCGAAATTCAGGTACAAGCAGCAAAAACACAACAACGGCAGTAATGATGGTCGCAATGATCGCGACGTTTCTTACGAGCGTAGACTCGTCTTGTTTGTCAGCCATTTGAATTCACCCCACAATTACGTTTGTGCTGTCTTTCAACCACTGCGGAGGCACTACCTCGTCCCGACTGTTGTGTGACTATTGCGCACGGTTAATTTTTCATTTCTTATGTTTCATTATATACATAATGAAGTCATTCTTAAGGGGATGTTCGGGATCGTGTTCGTATTGTCTCTTTGCATCATCAAAGTTCCCAATGTCATGGTCCCTTTGGTATTGTTGTATCATGCTCCGAAGGATTGCCACATTATTGTCTGTGTCCGCATCATGGCGTATTTGTTCAGGGGATCGATTGGCAAGCGACGTGGCATTTTCTTGTTGAAGCTGGTGTAACTTTATGGCCAGAGGATCATTCGATTCTTTATGCATCTGAATCAGGCACATAATACCTACAACAATGGCTATAAATAGGACAACGCAGAACACACCTAAATTGGCACCATCCTTATTCATTTTCATCCCTTTGTTGCTTACGGACACCTCCGGGACAAACCACCGCACTCCCGGTTCCCGGCATCATTGTTCGCGAAACAGATTTTCACTTTCGCCAATCCTCGTTTTTCCTTGTCAAGCCCAACTTTGCATCGCCCTAGGGTTAGGGCCGTTGGCCGGTGAATCGCCAGCCGCCCCACGCCCTCATTCCTCCCCGACCTGCGCGATCAAGTCGGCTGAAAGGAGTTTGCCGTTTCGGCAGTCCCAACCGTTGACGCTGATCCGTTCTCAAAACACCGCAGCCTGTAGTTTGATGAAAGTTCCGTTATCAGTTGTGGCAAGAAGCTTCCTGCCATCTTTGAATTTAGCAACGAAGGTAACTTCTTTTTTCCTGCCGCCGAGCAGCAAACCTGCCAATAGACCGACAGGCCCCAGTACCAATGCTCCAGCCGCCCCCCAACAAATTGTGCCGCCAAGCTTCTTGACACTATCTTCGCTGGCCACGTCGATAGTTTCCAACTGAGAAACTAGGATGGTTTCGCCAATCCATGAGTGTTCTGCGGTTTTCAATGTGAGTGCTCCAAAAATAAATTGGCCAGCACCCGTCAAGAAATCGCCAGCGTGAACCGTCACTTTTGCCATGAAAACTCCCTCCGTTGATTGAACTACTTTTCGCCAGGCGTACGTTCAAGTTCCTGCACCCGTGGGAAAATTGATTTACTGAAGCTCTGAGTCTAGCTAGTACATATTGATGAGACAAGGAGGTGCCACCAAAGACTTAAGGGGTCGGGAGTCGTTGTTGTCAATATCAAAGACTCCTGCGCCCTCATTCCTCCCCGATCTGCGCCATCAAGTCGTCGGGAATGTTGAAGTTCGACGCGACACTCTGCACATCTTCGTGATCGTCGAGCCGCTCCATGAGCTTCAGCACCTTGCGAGCTTCGTCCAGGTCGGTAATGTCAACCATGTTCTGGGCAATTCGCATAATTTGACTGGCTTCGATCTTCACGCCGGCCTTGGCCAGCCCCTCGGAAACCTCGCGGTACTTGGTCGGATCGCAGGTGACCTCAAACTTGTCGTCGGTGGGTTGTACGTCATCGGCACCGGCCTCAATGGCGATCTCCAGAAGCTGGTCCTCACTGATCGAGCCACCGGGCACAAGGAACAGCCCCTTGTTTTCAAACATCCAGGCCACGCAGCCGGTGCTGCCGAGCTTGCCGCCGGATAGTTCAAATATCTTGCGGACCTCGGGAGCAGTGCGATTGCGATTGTTGGTGAAAATTTCGCAGAGCATGGCTACACCGCCCGCACCGTAACCTTCGTAGACGATTTCCTCCAGGCTATCGCCCGCCAACTCGCCGGTGCCGGTTTTAATGGCCCGTTGGATATTGTCCTTGGGCACGCCACTGGCCTTGGCGTCGTCGATGGCATAGCGCAGGCGGAGGTTCTGATCGGGATCGCCACCGCCATGCTTGGCAGCCACGATGATGGCCTTGGCTAGCTTGCTCCAGAGCTTGCCGCGTTTGGCGTCAACAGCGGCCTTCTTGTGTTTGATCGTTGCCCAATGTGAGTGACCTGACATAGCGACCTCGGTGATCCCGTTGAAGTGAATTTATCTGAATTATACGGTGTTTTCTGACTTTTGCCGAGAGGAAGGAGGAAATCCGAAGGACGGAGTTCAAAACCCTGTTTTGGTCATTCCGATTTTGTTCCTTGGGCTCTCCGCCAAGTTTGTGGTGCGGGCGTCTCGCCTGCCTGGTTCAACCACAACATCTTGGGCATGCAGGACGCACGCACCACAATTATCCGCAAACCCGACGGAGAGCCATTCTTTGGATTTGTTTCGTATTTCGAGCTTCGGATTTCGGATTTTCCTTAGTCCTTTGGATTTTCTCATTTACTTTCCCCGCCTTCTCCATCTCTTTATCCTTTTCCAAGGCTTCTTTCGCCCGCTGCCAAGTTGCGACGGCCTGGCCGTGGTGGCCGAGTTTCTCGTAAGCATCCCCCAGATGATCCAGTACCGTACCGTCGGGCTGCTTTTCGTCAACCGCTTTTTTTAACTCGTCAACCGCCTCGGAAAAACGCCCGAGGCGATAGAAAACCCAGCCCAGGCTATCGCGATAAGCACGGTTTTCTGGCTCGGCGGCGACGGCAGCCAAGATCATTTTCAAAGCCCGGTTGAGGTGCTTGTTCTCGTCGGCCCAAAGGTAGCCCAGATCGTTATTGGCCCCGATGTCGTCGGGATATTCGTCCAAGACCTGCTGCAACCACTCTTCGGCCTCGTCGAGTCGGCCCTGAATCACGCTAAGGGCTGACATCGTGAGTCTGACTTCGTGAAGAACCGCAAGGGTTTCGACCGAGTCTTTTTCACCGCGAAACCGTGCGAAGAGATTCTCGTAGGCCTGCCGGGCCTCGTCGTACCGCTTGGCACGAAAGAGGATCCATGGCAAGCGGCTTGCAAAGCGGGCCGAGTCGTTTTTCTGTTCCCCAGCCAACCGGGCAGCCGCCAAGGCCGGTTCGAGCTGGTCGCAAGCGGCCAAGGCTCCGGCCAGATAGTAGTGAAAGACGGGATTGTTCTCCGTCGTGGTTTTTTTATCCAGCCCAGGCTTATCCAGCATCGCCACGGTTTTTTTATCCAGCCCAGGCTTGTCCGATGCCGTCACGGCTTTTTTATCCGGTCCGCGCTTGTTCGATGCCGCCGCGGTTTTTATGTCCAGTCCACGCTGAAAAACCTTGGCCGCCTCGGCGGGACGGTCGTCGATCAATGACCCAATGCCCCATGCCAGCAATATCTCGTTCGCTTTCGTGGGATCGGCTTTCAAGGCCAACTCAAAAAATTCGTTGGCCGTCTCGTATTGCTTATGTTCCTGGGCCAAAGTACCCAAGACGTTGAACTCGCTGTACTCAACCTTGGCTGTGAAATCCTGGGCCTTTTTACGGCCCGCTTCCACGAGTTTGCCGAACAAATCAGCGTCGGACGTCAGCGGTTTAGCCTCCTCCGGTCCGAGTACTTCCAGCGTTCCGGTTGTGGCCATGACTTTGCCGAGCAGTGCCAATAATCGATCGTACCGGCGTGCCTTGCGATAGATTTCGGCAAGACCGCGATAGGCGAACATCGTCGGGCTATTTATCGACAATTCGAGGTAGAGCGATTCAGCCGTTTCGGTCCGACCTGCCTTGAGATATTGATCAGCCAGAAAGTAGCTCAGGAGCGCATTGGACGGATCGGCGGCATGCAATTTTTGCAAGCGATCGAGCAACTCGCTTTCCCTGCCGAGTTTTTTGAGTACTTCGGCTAGAAGTTGATACGGCGTGGAATCTTCGGGGGTCGGCCCATGATCGAGATAGGACTGTAGTCCGACAAGTGCCTCTTGGGCCTGGCCACGGTGGGCCGCTATGCGGGCCAGATTCAATTTCAACAGAGCCTCATTCGGGGCGACCGATTGCGATTTACGGAAGGCCGCCTCGGCCTCCGTCAGTCGATCGGCCAACAGGAAAGTCTCGCCGAAAAGTTCATGGCACTCACCCGGATCCTTGCCCAAAAGGAGTTTTTTTGATTGCTCGCTGATGCCGAAACGATCGGGATGCTCGAGGGCCTCTTCGACGCGGGCGAACTGCTCGATCGCCTTCGCATACTTCGACGTGATATGGAAGAGGCGGCCCAACTCCAATCGCATGAAAATAGTGCCGGTATCTTCGACGTTCGTCAAGTCGTCGGATTGAGTTGTCTCCGCGGAATCACCCTTCGTAGGCAAGGTGGCCAGGGCCTTTTCGTAAAACTCGATGGCGTGCGGCAGATCACCCTGTTCGGTCAGATAGATCGCCAGTCGGCCCAAGAACAAATTCCCGACCTCCCGCGGATCGATGCCCTTCAGCGCATAACGCGCCGCCAAGGGAAACTGCTTCTCCTGGATCGCAGCGGCGACCAGGTTGCTGCGGGCCGTCGTGGCCGTGGGATCCAAACGATCGGCTCGGGCGTATTGCTGCACGGCTTGGTCGAAAGCACCGCGCTGCTGAAAGGTACGTCCGGCGGCAAAATGGGCCAGTGCCTCAATGCGATCAACCTCGGCCTCGTTGCGAGCTTTGCCTGCGACGAATGGAGCGGGCAAGTCGTCAAACTCAGAAACCCCGGGGATTCCAAGCAGCGTACCCGTGGTCATGGCAAAAATAATTGCTGAGAACATCACTCCTACCGAGGTTTGCGTTTGCCGAGGCCGTCCGAGGCCGACAGGGTGTTGGATGCCTCTGGGGATAGCTTTTCGTGTTTCTCGGTTATTTCAGGCTTCTCGGCATGGTGGGAGTGTTTTTCAACTTTCTCGGTTTTTTCAGCCTTCGGGGGCTTGTCGTGCTGTTTCTCCGAGGCCGACGACTTGCTTGCGGATTCAGCCGCTTTCGTACTCGCGGAGCCAACCACCTTTTTCGCTTCGGCTGGTTTTGTCTCGTCCGTATTACTATCGGCCACGGCAGGCTCGATTACCGCGGCTTTGGTCTTCTTCTTGCGTCCCGTGGTAACGGGAGGCGGCGAAGCGACTTCGGCAGCAGGTGATGGCTCAGATCGAGGCGGACGACGCTGAGGAAACCGCCCTGAAGCCTCGGGGTCAATGGCCAGGAGGATCTCGCGAACCTGGGGTGAAAATGGATTAGCCAAGTAATCCGCACCGAGCTGATGCACCAGCGAGCCAAACTCCACGCCCTTGCTCTTGCTGACGGCCCGTTCCATGCCCGGCACTTCGCCGGCGGCCAATTCCTTGTCGGTCAATAGGTCCAAGACGCGTAACGCGGCCAGCGTGCCCGCATCGACCGGAATGCTATGACCGCCCAACGCGGACTGGACCACATAGGCCACGACAAACTTGGTCGTGCCGTCCATCTTCTCCAGCCACTTGACCGTAGGTCCCAGATTGTTCTTCCGCTTGTCTTCCAAATCGAAGCTGTAGAGTTCCTCAAAAAGGCTGTGTAACACTCGCTTGATTCGGTTGGCGGCTGCGCGCGGATCGGGAACGGCAGACATGATTTCCGACAATTCGGAAATTGAAGTCACGCGGACTTCATTCCAGTCGTAGAATGTGTGCCTCAACGCGGCAAATGCCTCTTCGGCGGGTTCGTAACGTGCGTCTTCCAGCACGCAGGCGAAGAGCAGATGCTCCAGCACCGTACGCTCCGCAGGCGGCGATACAGGCTTGTGGTACTTTTTCAGAACCTTGTGGATCTTGCCAAATAAGGCCGTACGACTGACAGAAGCCATGCGAGTAACCGTTCGGGTTGCAAGAGTCAGGGTTGGGGATGCGGGCTGGGTTCGGACGGGAGCGACGGATCGACCGGCTCCCCCCGCGGCGAGATACTTTCGGTGTCCTCTTCGCCCGAGGAAAGGCACTGCTCGTCGGAGGCTGCTTCATCCTCCGCCTCGGACTTTTCACTCGGCAAGACCTCGCGGAGGATCTGGGCGATGGCGATGGAATGCTTTACGCCCTGGTCCAGAACGAAGGAGAGCCGCGGCGTGTAGCGAAGATCAATCCGTTCGGCGATCTTGGACTGGAGGAATCCGGCTGCGCTTTGCAGACCGTGAAGAGTCAGGTTCTGGCGGGTTTCGTCACCCATGACCGAGACCATCACCTTGGCGTAGCGAAGATCGCCGGATGCTTCAACACCGGTGACGGTGACGTTGCGAACGCGGGGATCCTGCAGCTCAGTCAGAATCGACATACTGACCACTTCCCGGATGGCTTCGGCAACTTTCTGAACGCGTCGCGATGACATGGTTTATCTGCCTTATCTAGGTGGCGGCTGACTCGGCGAAGGTTCGCTTGACCTCTTCGATCCGATAGGCCTCCAGAACATCGCCTTCCTTGATGTCGTTGTAGCCAGCCAGCTTGATGCCACATTCCAGGCCCTCGCGGACCTCGCGGGCTTCGTCCTTTGCGCGCCGCAGCGAATCGAGCGCATAATCGCCGATGACGCGGCTCTCGCGGATTACGCGGACGCGGGAGTCGCGGGTGATCGTGCCGGCCAATACCCGGCAGCCCGCTGCCGTGCCGATGCGGCTGATGTGGAATAACTGCTGCACCAGGGCACGGCCGAGTTCTTTCTCGTGCTTTTCTGGGCGAAGCATGCCTTCCATGGCGGCCTTCAAATCACCTGTAACTTGGTAGATGATGTCGTAGCGGCGGATCTGCACGCCACGGCTTTCGGCGAGAACGCGGGCATTTTCGTCGGGCACGACGTTGAAACCGATAATCACTGCGTCCGAGGCGTCGGCCAAATGGACATCGGCCTCGGTGATGCCGCCCACGGTCGCCTGGAGGATTCGGATCTGCACCTCGGGATGCGCGAGCTTGGTGAGTTCCTTGCGGATGGCCTCGATCGAACCGCGAACATCGGCACGCAGGATGATGTTCAATGTCTGTAAATCATCCATCTGGCCGAGCCGCTCGAAGAGGTTCTCCAACGTCACATGCTCGCGACTGCTACCGCTGAGATCGCGCTGCCGCGCGATTTGCAAGCGATCATCGGCCAGGGCACGGGCCTCGGAAATATCGGGCATCACGTAGAATCGGTCGCCGGCCCCAGGGGCCACGTTCAGGCCGGTGACGTTCACGGGCATTGAGGGGCCGGCTTCGTTGTACTTCGTGCGAGGATCGAGCGTGTCATACATTGCCTTAACGCGGCCATAGGCCCCGCCGCAGACGACGATGTCGCCTGGCCGAAGCGTGCCGTTTTGCACGATAAGCTTGGCGATTACGCCCCGATCTTCATGCATCTCGGCCTCGAGGCAGGTACCGCGGGCCGGGCGGTCGGGATTGGCCTTGTACTCGTGCAGTTCGGCCACGGTGAGCAGGGTAACGAGCAGGTCGTCCATGCCCGTGTTCTTAGTCGCGCTGGTCTTGACGACTTCGGTTTCGCCACCCCATTCGCTGGGCAGCAGTTCGTTGGTCGCAAGCTGCTGGTAGATGTGCTCGATATTCACACCCGGTAGGTCGATCTTGTTCAGGGCCACAACGATCGGCACGCCGGCCGCACGGGCATGGCTGATGGCTTCCTCGGTCTGCGGCATAACGCCGTCGTCGGCGGCGACGACCAGCACGGCGATGTCGGTTACGTTGGCTCCGCGAGCACGCATTTCGGTGAATGCCTCGTGCCCGGGCGTATCGACGAAAGTAACGGCGCGGCCGTCCTTATCGACCTTATAAGCGCGGATGTGCTGCGTGATGCCGCCTTTTTCGTGTGCGGCCACGTCCAGCCCGATGATCCGATCCAGCAACGACGTCTTCCCGTGATCGACGTGACCGAGGAAAGTGACGATTGGCGGGCGAAACTTGAGCGACTCGGGGGAATCAATTTGGTCGGCCGTCTCCAGCATTTTTTGTTCCAGCGTGACCTCGCGACGGATATCGGCTTCGATTCCCAACTCCACGGCCAGGAGTTCGGCAGTCTCCGCATCAAGGCTGGCTACGATGTTGCTCAGGATCCCCATCGCCATCAGCTTGCCGAGGATCTTTCCGGCAGGAACTCCCGTGACTTCCGCAAAGGAGCGGACGGTACAGGGCAGCACCACGACGACTTTGCCTTTTCGCGGTGCGGACGTGTTGGTTCCGCTCCGACGGACATAGCCACGGCGAGAGGAGCCGGAATCTTCATCCTCACCGCTTCCGCGTCGCTTCACCGTGGTTGATCGCTTACGTTTCGCCTGCCGCTGCTCGCGGCCGCCCAAAGTCGCCGGCCCGGTGCCTTCGCGTTCTCCCGAGGCCGCTGCGGGCCTAGCGGGTGCTCGGCGCGGACGATCTTTTCCGCCGGCAAGTCCCAAGGGTGCGGCACCGCCCCCCTGGCCAGCCTCTGGGGCACCCAAGCGGGACGGGCCTTTCTTCGCAGCCAGATCGTCGCGACTCTTCTTTTCTTCGTGCTTGCGCAAGTGCTCGGAAAGTGGCGTGCGGCCAGCCTTGCTGGCGCGAATGGCGTCGGGTGGGAGCTTAATGTCGGGCTTCTGCGGCGCCGGTTCTTTAGGCTTGTTCTTAGCGATCGTCTTGGACTGAACCGGCATGGGGGCCAGGTGCATCGTGGGCGAGGACTTTTCGCCCGGACTTTTCACACCCGGCTTGCTGTCTTGCGTGCGCTTGCCCAACAGCCTTTCCAGCGGCCGCGACGCCGGTGTACGTTGCGACATCCTTGGCGGGACCGGCCCCACGGAAGCCCGCGGAGGAATGGGCAACACCGGACCAACGACTGCCGGGGGCTTCATGGATACCTTGGTATCCTGTGCGGCGGCAGCCGGCTTCAGACTTTCCGGCGCAACTGATGTCGGAACGGGTGCCACCAAATCAACAGGTGCCTGCTCGACCGTGCCCGCTAGGGTAATGGGCGGAACGAGTGATGAGGCCGGCTTGTCCGCACCGAGCGGAACGACAACCGTAGGGCGAACGAGTGGCACTGCCGACTCGCCGGCACCGAGCGGGACGATGACCGCAGGACGAATGGGGGGAGCGATTTCCTCGGGCTTCTTCCGCTGCAAGGGCGGCTTGTCCTGTCGGGGGGGCAACAAAGGAACCTTGGTACCCGCGACCGCGCCCATGGGGGCAATGTAGTCTTCGCGGCGAATGCTGCGGCCAGTTTCGGCATCGGCCAGTTTTGCGGGAGTGGCACCGCCGGCTTTCCCGCCTTTCCCGCTTTTCCCACCGGCCATGAATGCTTTGAGGCGAACGATTTCCTCGTCCGTCAAGCTGGCCAGCGCAGACCCCTTGCCCGTGATGCCTGCACGGGTGCAGACATCGACCAACTTCTTATTGTCGATCTGGAGCTCTTTGGCGAGAGCGTAAATACGGATGGGCAAAACGGGCCTCATGCTTGGGGATGCGGGACTCAAGTGTTCTCACAATGATTGCCGTCGGCGGAGTGATCGGTGGGAGAAACCTCTTCGGCGACGGCGGAGGGGACGCTGCTGCCCTCGGCCTGCTCCACAATCAGCTCGACGGCAGCATCGGATGTTTCGTCTTCCGTCTGCAAGGCCACGGCAATCTCGCCTTCCTTGCTTTCGTCGGCGTCGTTTTCTTTGGTCAACTCGGCGGTCGATTCGCCTTCCTTGATTTCGTCGACGCCGTTTTCTTTGGTCAACTCGGCAGTCGACTCGACACGATCCTTTTCACGCCGCTGGCGGCGCTGTTCGGCTGCGACCTTTTCGGCCTCTTCGGCCTTACCTTCGGCTTGCTGTACAATAAGCGCGGCTTGCTCTTCGCTAAGCCCGCCCATTTCCATTAACGCGTCAGGCTCAATAATCGAAAGATCGTCATACGACAGGAAGCCTTCACCGACCAGCTTCTCGGCCAACTCGGACTCCATGCCCTCCATCGACGAAAAGCCCGTCACGGCCCGCTCGATCTGCTCGTCCAACTCATCGCGGGTCATGATTTCGATATCCCAGCCGCAAAGCTTACTTGCCAAACGGACGTTCTGTCCGCGTTTGCCGATGGCCAGCGAAAGCTGATCTTCTCGCACCAATACGATGGCGCGGCCGAGCATCTGGCAAAGAATCACCTCTTCGACCTCCGCCGGCTGTAGGGCATTGGGAATCAATACCTGGCGGTCGTCGCTCCAACGGACGATGTCGATCCGTTCGCCGGAGAGTTCATCCACAATGTTTTTAATGCGGTTGCCGCGGACACCCACGCATGCCCCCACGCAATCGACCCGCTGGTCCATGCTGGTGACCGCAATCTTCGTGCGATAGCCCGGCTCGCGGGCGATGGAGCGGATCTCGATTACGCCTTCGGCAACTTCGGGAATTTCCTGCTCGAACATCCGCTGCACAAGCTGAGGCTTGGTGCGGCTAAGGATCACCTTCACGCGGCTGCCGACCTTGCGGACCTCATAGACCGTGGCTCGCACGCGCTCGTTGGCGTGGTGCGATTCGCCGGGAATCTGCTCGCCGCGGGGCAGAATCGCTTCGACATTCTGCAAGGAAACCGTGGCCGCACCGCCTTCATAGCGCTGAACCGTACCGGTGACAAGTTGTCCCTTCAGTTCGTCGTATTCCCTGAAGAGGTGATCTCGCTCGGCCTCACGAATCTTCTGGATCATCACCTGCTTGGCCGTCTGCGCACCGATGCGCTCGGCCATCTCTTCGGGAGCCAAAGGAGCACCATTGTGCGTGCCCGTGATCGCTCCACTGTGGCGATCGACTTTGACCTGAATATCTTCTTCTTCACCGTAGTGTTTTTTGGCAGCCGAGATCAACGCAGCTTCGATGCCCTCAAAGACGACCTCTTTGTCGAGATTCTTATCGCGGTGGATCGTGTCCACTATCCGGAGCAGTTCGCTAGAATCCATCGATTGTTACTTCCCCGGCTTGAGAATTCCTGACCCACCCGGAGATTCCTGTCCATTCAGGTCGTCACGAACTGGGCCGTATCAGGCATTCTTAGGCAATAGTTCTCACTCCTCTCGGCCCGTATAATTGGGCCAAGATACTCCAAAATCTTGTCAGAGCTTGACTTAGTGAGCTTGGTAATCTAATAAGCATATCGGTGAAAATGTTTAGTGTCAAGTGGTGCGTCGCGCTCGCCGGCAGAAGAAAACGATGGAATCGAGACCCGGATGTGGTTGTTGGGCAGTTCGCTCCACGCACCCTACAACCTGCTAGAATTGCTGTCTCACTGTAGGGTGGGTGAAGCATCGAATGGTGCGTTACGCGAACGGATCTGGAACAGCGGTAAGTGCTTTCAGCGTCTCGACTTCGTGCGCAACCCACCATTTCCCGGCCGGTTCGCTCCACGCACCCTACGGTCTGCCGTCACTGCTAGCAGTTGGCAAGGTTATGATCAAGGCCGGCACGGGCACATTCTGCGGTTTTGCACCAACAGCATCCTAACCCGAAGCGCAAGCGAGATAACGGTTTACTCGCCTCGCTTGCGCTTCGGGTTAGTATTATTCGCGGCAGGGGTGCCTACTTGGGGCTCTGTCTCGCAATCTGCATGAGATGAAACATACCCGCGACGAAACCTAACATCGCCCCGAGGATGACAAATGTAGGTAGCGTGCCGATGCGAAGATCGAGCCAATACCCACCGGCGGCCGGAAGTGCCATTTCCAATCCGATCGTCATCAATCGAGTCGACCACTCGACGGCAAGGGTCATGGGCGAACGATCGTCGGAGGTGTTTTTGGTCATATTCATAGTATAGCAAAGAGAAACATGACTTTGCGGCGAGTTGCTCCGGCAGGAAATCCACCCATTGTGGGTGGATTGCAATTATTTCCACAATCCACCAAGAATATTGTCGAAAACATAAGTGCTTTGTTTATAGAGATTTAGGTATTATTGTCCGTTCAGTCCCCTGACCATCGCATTTTCCACTGATTGCGTAAACTTGGCCTTCTTAGTATAATTTGGATATGAGAGGTTTCCGTACCATCCTGCTGAAAGAATTGGGGGGTCTGCCCCGTGGCGGAAACAAGAATACAATATGCGACTCGGGAAGATGGAGGCCCGGAGCGACCGGTTTACCGACCACCTGCGGTGGTGGATCGCGAGAAAGCCGAACAACGGAGGTATAGCCCGTGAGTAGCCTAATGGATTTCAAGACTCGAACAGTCAAAGAGCTGGCAGAAATGGCCAGAAAGCGCAAAGTTCTTGGCTGGCATGACATGCGTAAGGATGATCTGGTGCATGCCCTCGTGCGACAGGCCAAGAAGGCTGCGGCAAAACGCAATGCTGTTTCCGGCAAAAATGGCCAATCGACCAACGTCCAATCCAAGAATGGCTCCGTGGCGGTTGCCGCCAAGGTCGCGTTGAGCAATGGCCACTCCAAGAACGGGTCGCACGCAAAGAATGGCTCGACCGCCTTGCTGGAAAAGCCGACGGGCGTGCCGGAAAAACCGCCGAAATCATCCAGTCAGAATGGGGCCTCGGTTCCCCTTGAGGCGATTGAAAAGCAGGCATTGCTGGAAGATAAAAAATTGATCGAAAAGGGGCCGAAGCCTCGCAGTGCCCAAGATGAGCTTCGGTTACAGCAGATCAAGGCTCGCTTAGCCGCGGCGAAGGATCTGGTGTTTCACGGCGTGGAAGATGGGCGGAACGTCGTCAAAGACCGGTTGGTGGTGATGGTCCGCGATCCGTATTGGCTGCACGCCTATTGGGAATTGAGCCGGCGGAGCATTCAGCGGGCCCAGGTGGCGATGGGTCCACATTGGCATGCCGCTCGACCGGTGCTTCGTCTCCACGAGGTCAGCCGCAACGGCACGACCAGTGCCTCGCGACAGACCGTGCGCGACGTTGAAATCCACGGCGGCGTGAATAATTGGTATATCGACGTACAGAATCCGCCCAAAAGCTACCAGGTGGAAATCGGCTACCTGGCCCCCGGCGACCGATTCTATTGCCTCGGCCGCAGCAATGTTGTGTGTACGCCCACGCCCGGCTCGGCCAACACCTTTGACCGCAACTGGTCCGAGGTAGCCAAGGAGTGCGACCGGGTTTACGCCATGACTGCCGGTTCCACCGAGCAAGGGGCTAACGGTGACTTGAAGGATATCTTCGAGGAACAGATGCATCGGCCCATGGGCGACTCGCTGATCGCGCAGTTCGGTCGTGGGGCGGCTACCTCGAAGCAGGACTTCCGCTTCCAGGTCGATGCCGAGCTGATCGTCCACGGCGTCACCCAGCCCGACGCCCGCGTAACCCTTCGCGGCGAACCGGTCCGCTTGCGGCCCGATGGCAGCTTTGCCGTCCGCTTCAGCCTGCCCGATCACCGTCATGTGTTGCCCGTCGTGGCCAATAGCGGCGATGGAGCCGAGCAGCGAACGATTGTGCTGGCAATCGATCGCAACACCAAGGTGATGGAGCCGGTGCTACGCAATCCCGGCGAGTGAACTGATGCCGGCCCTCTACCGTCACTTAGACGACCTGCCGGAACGATTTCGTGGCGGCGTTGTGTCGATCGGAAATTTCGACGGGGTACACCGGGGTCACGCCAGCATTGCCGGGCGTCTCCTGAACATGGCCGGACGTCAGAATGTCCGTGCCGTTGTTCTTACCTTCGATCCGCATCCGGTCCGGCTCTTGCGGCCCCTACAGGCTCCCACACCGCTAAGTTGGACCGAGCGCAAGGCGTGCTTGTTGCACGAACTGGGAGTCGATGCCGTCGTGGCTTATCCGACCGATCCGGCCCTGTTGGCACTCACCGCCGGCGAATTCTTTGATCGCATCATCCTGGGCCAGCTTCGTGCGCGAGGGCTGGTTGAAGGACAAAACTTCTTCTTCGGCCATGACCGCGGCGGCAATATTGAGGTTCTTGGTCAGTTCTGCCGGCACTCGGGCATTCCCTTGGAAGTGGTCGAGCCGGTACAAATGGGCGGCCAAGTGGTTTCCAGTTCCCGCGTACGGACGTTGATTTCCGCCGGCCAGGTTGCAGAGGCATCCCAACTGCTCACCCGGCCTTACCGGATTCGTGGGAAGGTGGTCCATGGCCAGGGCCGCGGAAATAAGCTCGGGTATCCAACGGCCAACGTCGGCGAGATCGACACCCTCTTGCCCGGTGAAGGAATCTACGCCGGCCTAGCCTGGATCGACGGCCGCCCGTACGCGACTGCGATGAGTCTGGGTAGCAACCCGACCTTTGACGAATCGGAACCGAAGGTCGAGGCATTCCTCTTGGACTACCACGGCGACCTCTACGGTCGGCCGATTGAAATTGACTTCTTGGCCCGATTGAGAGACATTAAACGATTCGACTCCGCCAGCCAGCTCACGGACCAGATGGCCCTGGACGTGAAGGAAACGCAGCGGATCGCAGGAGCTTATCACGCGTAAGGACTGGCGCATCAATAAGTGTCGCAAGAAAAGTAGCAGGCACACTCCGTGTGCCGTCTGCCCCCGCTTGGCGAACGCGCAAAACACGGCAGTTATTGGTGCGCCGGTCCTAAGAGGCCGGAGTTCCGAGGGGAGAGAGTTCCGGGCCACCAGCAACAAACGACCGGAGAGGATGTCGTGAAATACCTCGACGAATATCGAAATGCCGATGCCGCCAAGCAGTTGGCATCGGCCATTGCTCGGATGACGACCCGGCCGTGGAACATCATGGAGGTCTGCGGAGGGCAAACTCACGCCATCCTTCGCTTCGGGCTGGATGAAATGTTGCCTCCGGAGATCAACTTAATCCACGGCCCCGGCTGCCCGGTTTGCGTCACGCCGATGGAGATGATTGATCGGGCGTTGGCCATCGCCGCGCGGCCGGATGTGATCTTCTGCTCGTTCGGCGATATGCTGCGGGTGCCTGGCTCGACGAAGGATCTCTTCACGGTGAAGTCAGAAGGGGGCGACGTGCGAATCGTCTACTCGCCCATGGACGCCGTCGCCTTGGCCCAGAAAAATCCGGACAAGCAAGTTGTATTTTTTGGCGTCGGTTTTGAAACGACCGCGCCGGCTAACGCCATGGCCGTGGTGCAAGCATCGCGGTTGGGCTTGGCGAACTTCTCCGTACTGGTCTCGCACGTGTTGGTGCCGCCGGCTATATGTGCCGTGCTCAGTTCGCCCTTCAACCGCGTGCAAGGCTTCCTGGCCGCCGGCCACGTCTGCGCGATCATGGGTATCAAAGAATATGAACCGATCGCCGAGAAGTACCACGTTCCGATCGTGGTCACGGGTTTTGAACCGCTGGACATCCTCCAGGGCGTGTTGATGTGTGTTCAACAGCTCGAAGCAGGTCGGGCCGAGGTCGAGATCCAGTACGCCCGGGCTGTGCGAACCGAAGGCAATCAGATAGCCTTGCAGATCCTGAAGGATGTTTTCGAGGTCGTGCCGCGGAAGTGGCGCGGGATCGGCGAGATACCTTCCAGCGGCTGGTCGCTGCGCGATGCTTACGCCCAATTCGATGCCGGTCGCCGTTTCGATGTTACCCACATCACGGCCGAGGAGCCGGCGGAGTGTATCGCTGGGCTGGTTTTGCAGGGCCAGAAAAAGCCGCACGAGTGTCCGGCCTTCGGCACCCGCTGCACGCCGGATCATCCCCTCGGTGCTCCGATGGTGTCGTCGGAAGGTGCCTGTTCCGCCTATTATCGTTACCGACGACGGGGGAGTTGAGAGTAGTTGTCGGTTGTCGGTTGTCGGTTGTCAGTACTCAGTACTTGTTTCCCCACCCTCCACCCTCCACGCCCCACGCTCCACGCTCCACGCTCCACGCCATGTCCCAACCTAACTCCCAAAACTTCCCCCTCTCCTGTCCACTGCCGATCATCGAGCACGCCACGGTTCAACTAGCCCACGGCGGTGGGGGGCGATTCATGCGGAACCTGATCGAAGGGTTGTTCCGCCCGGCCTTTGCAGGTAACGGTCCGCAATCCCCAGCCCACGACAGCACGGTAGTGGAAATCGCGGGCGGACGCTTGGCGATGACCACCGATAGCTTTGTGGTCCAACCACTCTTCTTTCCCGGCGGCGACATCGGCAAGCTGGCCATTTACGGCACGGTGAATGATCTGGCTATGTCCGGAGCCAAGCCGCTCTATCTCAGTGCGGGCTTTATCCTCGAAGAAGGCCTACCCATGGATACACTTCGCCGCGTGGTCGACTCGATGTGCATGGCCTGCCGCGAGGTGGGGGTTCGGATCATCACCGGTGATACCAAGGTGGTCGACCGCGGTAAGGGCGACGGTATCTTCATCAACACGACCGGCGTGGGTCTTGTGCCGTCGGGCATCGACATCGCGCCGCAACGGGTCGCCCCAGGTGACGCAGTGATTGTCAGCGGCGACCTGGGCCGGCATGGCATGGCTGTCATGTCGGTCCGCGAGGGGCTTGGTTTCGAGAGTACGCTCCAGAGTGATTGCGCATCGTTGGTCGGACTGGTCGAGGCAATGTCGGTCGTCGGCCAAGATCTGCATTGCCTCCGGGATCTAACCCGCGGGGGACTCTCCGCGGCACTGAACGAGATCGCACTGGATGTGCAGGTTGGCATCGAGCTTGAAGAAGCGGCGATTCCTGTTTCGGAGCCTGTCGCGGCGGCCTGTGAGATTCTCGGACTTGACCCGTTTTACGTGGCGAACGAGGGCCGCTTGGTGGCCTTTGTCGCGCCGCAGTCGGCCGAACGGGTGCTGGACATCTTGCGTCATCATCCGGCCGCACACAACCCGGCGATCATCGGCCGGGTAACCGACGTGCATCCGCGCTCGGTCCAGGTGCAAAGCCCCATGGGCGTCGGGCGAATCCTCGATCTGCTCTCCGGCGAGCAGATGCCGAGGATCTGCTGAGAGAGGTGAGAAGGGTGAGAATGGTATGAAGGGTATGAAAGGGGGAGGCACACTGCCCATATTACATGCGATTCCTATATTTCGTGGATGGCATCTTTAATTCCCCCAGAAACTATCGCAGACTACCTGCCTCGCCAACACTGCACCTGCCAATCTCCTGTCCCTAAACGGGGCGACCCGTATATTGCTCTCCTACTTTGCTCCTGCTGCTGTTCTCACGAATGTCTGAATCCCTGAATCCCTAAAGACTTTCCAGAGCCTCATGTCCATTTCGTAATTCGCCGCCCGTTTCCATCTTTGTAAAGTCCTGCAACAATACAAATGAAGTCAGTCAAAAAGGAAATTGCCCAGATTAAACCAAAAGCAACTCCTATCGCAAAACAAGCACTACCTATTAGCGGAACAAGAGCCAGAATACCTAGACCAATCAATACAGGCCCTATCAAGTAGAAAAATCCCCATCCCTTACGTCCTGCGTAGAACGCATGTACGCCGAAATAACCGAAAAAGAAAAACAATAGAAACAAGGGCAAAATCCGTTTGTCGCTCTCCCCTGTTTTTGCATCTTGCCCTTCCAAGAATTCTCCGCAATGCTTGCACTTCTTTGCAACCCGTAGGATCGTCTCCCCGCAAAAAGGACAAGGCTTGGTCATCGTGGTCTGAAGCTCTTTTCTAATCTCAGAAAGTGGAGGTGATTTGACGGATGGAGATTGCACCACTGCAATGCCCGTGATAGGTGGATGTGGTGCTGATATCGGCGAAGTATATATATTTTGCGCAGATTTCTCAATGCGAATAGGCCGCAGGGGCGGTTGCGATGGCTCCTCGCTGCTGAGCCACTCCGCAATCTCGTTTTCTGTTTTGTTGGGCAGCGAAACTTCATGTGCGTCGGGTGCCTGCTTGCGCTCGGTATCCGCTTTCTTCACTTGGCTAGGTGGCACTGGAGCAGGTCGGGCCGCAAGCGAGTCAGTAAGCCAGCCAGCATGACCAGCCTTTGTCCACCCGTCGTGGGTGCCATGCCGAATGGATGTGGTCGAGATAATTTTCCCCGCCTGGCAGAAACTCTTAATGTCTCGTGATGAAAACGGCCCGTATATAAATTCGCCATCGTTACAATACCATGCCGGGAAAATCTCGTTGAGGGCTTCTGTACTACCGGCAGAACGCCAATTACTCTCCGACTCGGCCCTAACCAGCGTGCCTGGCAAGACTCGCTTCTCGCGGACGCACTTCGCCATTTCATCCAAGGAGAACGGCCCATACTCCTCATCTCCGTCTCGTACATGCCAGTTTCCGCCCATTGCCTCACCCACTGATTTGTGATTGACGGTGATTATTGACGCATCGCCAACCGACTTTACACTCATTATACTTAGATCGTGAAGTTCGTCTACTATTATTAAAGCAACCCACCAACAGGGGCGTTCCATGTCCGTTCAATGGTTTGTAAAGACCCAGGCCGGTCAGGCAGGGCCGTTTAGTTCGCAGCAACTGAAGCAATTGGTTGTTGATGGGAAAGTAAAGCCGGAAACGGGGGTTCGCCGCGAAACCGATGAAAAATGGTTTTTAGCGAAACAGTTCAAGGGGATGTTTGACCAGCCAAGTGCGCCGCCGCAGGTTGCGGCAGCTAAGAAGCTCCCTCCGGTGAAAACACCTCATCAAGTTAAGGTGTCAGGAACGAATGGCACTGTCGCTTGTTGTGTAAGGAGTTACGGCGATGTGTTGCCGTCGG
>JBAWVO010000048.1:0-28266 GCA_037147235.1 Planctomycetota bacterium
TTGCGCCGGCATCGGCCGAAACGCCGCCTTTACCGGTGCATGTTTTGTCGCCCGACCGGCAGCGCTGGTCAAAGTTTTGCAGGCTCCAGCCACCGTCCGGCATCTGGTGGTTAGCCAACCAGACCAGGGCGGCGGTCACCGCCCGTTCGGTATGTTTGGTGCCCCCCCCGGTGGCCAACATGGCTTTACGGCTACCGCTGCCGCGCCCACCGAAGCCGCTTCCGTCACCGCCGCTGCCGTAATTTTTGCCCGTGCCGATTCCCACGCCGATTCCCGCGGCACCAGACAACCTGGGACCGGGGCCGAAGGCCAACGCCCCACCGCCGCTCGACCCGACATCCTTGATGCCGTTTACCGTGCCGCCGCCTTTTTTCTCGAAGATTTTGCTATCGTCGTTGTATTCTGCATCCTGGGCTGCCTGGGCGGGCTTTTCCAGCGTGGGATCGACATCCAGCTCCGTAGGCGGGGTGTCTTCGATTTCGCCAATATCGACTTTTTCAAATTTTTCAGGCTCTTTTTTATCCAATTCGTCGGCTTTCGACTCCAGAACGGGAGCGTCGCCCTGATTGTCATGGTTACCAAAGGTTGGCATCAGCAACAGGGCCGAAAGTGCCAGAAGGTGAAAACTGAAACTGCCGGCGTACCAGACCAGTTCTGTTCGCACCCAGTCCATGAAACGTTCCGACAGAGTTTCATCCTGAAACTGATCTTCGCCCTCGATGGGCAACGCGTTGTTCGCGGTTTCCGCCATGATCGATCACCTTTTCTATTAATTGCCGTTTCCGTTGTCTGCACGGAGCCCCTTGTTAGATTCGTCGTTTTCCCAAAAAGTATTCCCCAACCGGCCTCCGAAACCGTCGTCCGGGGCTGCTCCGTCAAAATGGGCGGTTGTTTCCGGCGCGGACTCTACTAAGGTTAACCTACCCGACTGGGCTTGGTCAAGCCATGTGTCGACCGTAGGGGCCTCGGGATCGAGGCTGGGGTTGGGAACAATGGCCGGCAAGGGACGCTGGCGGGATCTTCGCGCAGTCAGCACGGTCCATCCCACGACAACCACCACGGCCACGGAGCCGATCGAAACCAATAGCCAGAAGGGGGTCTTCTGTGTTTCCGCCGCTGAGGATGGGGCGAGCCAAATTACCCGCCCGAGGATTACGGGTGCCTTCAAAGTAACGGGCTTTTTTCGGGTCTGTTCGGCTTCTAACTGTTGTTGAAGCGAAATATACCCCTGGAGCTTAAAGAAATACCCCACTAATTTGACGTCTTCGTTGATCGTCGTGCCGATGGGCATGCCTTTGGGGAGATCGGTTACGATTGCGAAATAGAGATTGGAACCACTCTCTTGGGTGAATCCGCGAATCTCGTAGATTGGTTTGCCGTCAGGCGATGTTATCGGTTCGGTAATGCCGTCCTTGGGGGGCTTGGTAAGGCGGACGATCTGCCGTACATTCAATTTCAATTCGACGATTTGCAAACGGATTGACTCGGGCGTTTTTCGGAAGTCGTTATACAAGACATCCTTTTTTGCCCGCTTTTGCAGAAGCTGCGTGGGCTGGTGGTCAACCCAACTCAGAATTTGGAAATAGGCCGGCATATCGAGAGCGGTCATCTCCAGGTTGCCGTCACTGATTGCCGAAATGGCGGTCTTAATATCCTCTTGCTCCATCGGATCGAGATCCGTCGGCCCCGTGGGGGTCAATTCCGAAGGAGGGGCTGCGGATTCCTTCGTCGCCGCGGTGTTACCCGTGGTAGGGGCCGCCGCTTGCTCTTGGGAAGGTGCCGTCACAGCCGGTTGAGTATCGGGCGGATTCTTACCGCCGGCCGGCTCGTTCTCCGTTGCGACCGGATTGTCGTCATTGTCTCGCGCAAACCAACTCCAGGTATTCGGATCGCGCAGTCGCGAGAAAATCATCCCCAGGATGGCCAGCATGATGACCAGGGTAAGCAATCGGGACATGGGCATGCCGCGATGAAGCTGCTTTCGTCGCTCCTTCACTGTTTGTCGCATGGTTTTTTGCCACTCCGTTCCTGACAACCTGTGCCACTAGTAGTTGTCCAAAAACAACTTGTGGTGCGGGCGTCTCGCCTGCACGTGCAGCCGGGACGGCCGCACCACAATTGATGCTGGACAGGTACTTACCTCCCTCAACCGCCCGGATCGGGGCCTGCTGCCGAAAGGCTCACGGCGGGGAGCTTATCACCTTTGCCCGTGGTGAACTTGGTACACATATCGACAACTTTCATGACCTCCTCCCAGCGCAACGTGGGCGAGGCATTGATCACCACCTGCTCATAATCACCCTGACCACCCTTTTGGCCGGCATCATTGTCTTCTTTCGCCTTGAAGTAAACTCGAAGCTCTTTTTCCAGATCCATGTACGGGACCGGCTTCATGGATACGCTGGGAATGCCTATCTGAACGTCGGTCACCGACCCGCTATCACGGTCCAGCAGATTCACAACCACCGACTTGGTCGTCTTGACGTCCTTGGGATTTTTGGATTCGTCGGAGCCAGCTCTCTCGGTACCCATGCCCGCGACGGGCTGTGCGGGAGGCAGTTTCAGGAAAATCTGGG
The DNA here is from genome assembly GCA_037147235.1 of Planctomycetota bacterium. Lineage (GTDB taxonomy): Bacteria > Planctomycetota > Planctomycetia > Pirellulales > Thermoguttaceae > JANXQG01. The sequence goes on from JBAWVO010000048.1 coordinate 2,577, forward strand.
CCTCGCCCGGAGGCGGTCTGAAGGTGAGAATAAAGAACGCCAACAACTGGAACGCCATGTCCAGCATGGCGGTCACATTGAGTTCTACATCTTCCGCCGAATGACGCTTACTCATAATGGTTTTGGTCTTAAGGACAAGGTTCCAATCAAGGGCCGGTTTTAACTTCGACCTGACCGGTCTTCAAGGCAAATCTACGGTACCCCTGCTTCTGGCACTCGACAATGACGAAGTTGACCGCTCCAAAACGACAGCCGGAGTCGGCACGAATCACGACCGTGTCCAGAAGCTCTTTTCCTTCCTTGATGACTTCGTCGCGAGTCAAGGGCGGGGTTGCCGACATGAGGCTCAAATCGGCCTCCGATCTCAAATACTCCTCAATGCTGGGAAAGTCTTTACTGCGGCTTTCTTTGCAGAGCAGACGCCCGTAAACGGTCAAACAGGTTTTGCCGTTAGTGATGGCACCTTGAGGATGGTCGGTTTCATGTCCACGCTCGCATACCAACTGGTAACTCTTGACCTTCTTGGTATCTGCTTCGGTGACACGTCGTAGCGTGGCTAGGGCATCGCAACCGCTGTGAGGGCACTTGGTGCAAATCTGGACGTTGAGTACGAGGAGTTTGAGCTTTGCATCATCGGGCAACGGTTTGGCCGACCCAAGGACCGGCAACTGTAGCGTCAAGTCGAGCTCGGCCGATTTGAAATTGATCACCAGCATGAAGAAGGTAATCAACTGGAACACCATGTCCAGGATTGGGGTTAAATTGGGTTCGGACTTTACGCCGCCACCCGGAACGGAACCAGACATCGGTGATTATTCTCCCTTTTATGCTTTAGCCTTTGCCGCGGGGGCAGCCGCGCCTCCCGGCTTGCGAGCAGCCTGGGCGAAGTGGCGGAGGAATTCGTCGGCACGGGTCATGGTGGTCACGGAGATCGCCATCGCACGGTTGCGGAAGAACGAGAAGAACGCGATTGCTGGCAAGGAGAGGGCCACGCCTTCAAACGTCAGCAGCAGGGCTTCTGAAATACCCTTCGCCACGACATCCGACTTGATCGTTTGGCCGGCACTACGGGCAATTGCGCCAAAGCTGCTGATCATCCCGGAGAGCGTTCCAAGGAGGCCGATCATGGGGCCCAACGTGCCGAGAACGGCCATCGGGCTGATTTTCTTTTCCATGTCGGTCGTGAGCATTTCGCCGATTCGCTCCATGGCTTCTCGGGCTTCGCTCAAACCGTTGGGTAGTTCGGTAATGCCGGTCACCAGCACACGGCTGAAGAAAGAGTCGTCTTCCTTGACCACGTTAAAAATTCCTTTGAAATCGCGCTGCTCGAGCATTGCTTCGCACTGGGCGATGACCTCCGGGGGCATGGCGGTCTGCATCCTCAAATCGACGAACATTCGCGCCACCAAAGCAACAAAGTAGATGGAGCAGATCAAAATGATCAGACCGATTAAGCCGGAGCACTCGATAAACCAACTAAACCAGCTTTGTTGCGGGGCACCGGTCTTCTCGGCACCGCCTTCCTGGGCGAAAGCGATTGTGGCGCAATTGACCAGTATCAAGACTACGACGAAGATGACTAAACCCCGTCCAAACCAACTGTACGCCAAGCGCCGAGCTAAATACATTGCGAATCTCCCTTGTGATGACCGGTAACAGGTAGGCTATGGTGACTGCGGTCAGGTAGGCCGTGACGACCGCCAGTAAGTATACCTTTCGCGTGCGCGATAAAATTGCGGTGTGCAAACATTCCTGCGCCGCGAAAAAAGAATACAGAACCAACTCACCCATCATCCTATGCCACAGCCGGAATGTCAAGCGGCGAGACTGCGGAAAGCAGCATAAACCTTGCCGATTAGCAAGGTTCCCATCCATAGACTGATTCGCCCGCTAGTAGTCCGTTTATTCCCGAAGAGGGAAATCCGATCGCGGATGCCAATGCTTGCCCCCCCAATAATGGTGAGGTGCGTTTGCCGTACGTCAGGCTGGAAAGCCTGACGTGCATGTCTACCTTCCTGCCACAGTTTTCTGTTGGGGTATCGGCCGCAGGTGGGGGCGAAGCGTTTCTAGGGTGCGAAAACCAATACCGCGGACACGGCGCAAGTCATCAACATCGGTAAACGGGCCGTTCTGTCCTCGCGATTGCACGATCCGCTCGGCCAATTTCCGTCCAATGCCGGGCAAGGTGGCAAGCTCCGGCCAATCCGCCTTGTTGATATCGACTTGGAAGCAGGCCGTCTGCGGTTCGGCCTGCTCGATTTCTACCGTCCGCCCACATGTTCCGCCATGATAAATCCACCAGCCAATCACTGAAAATAGCCCGGAACCGATCAGGACCGCCACCGTCACCTGATCGGTCCGGCGAAGCAGCCAGTGAGGCGGTCGGTTTAGCGGGGCAGAGGAGGGCGGCATGGGACGACTTTTTTATTGCGAGCCGATGTTAACGGCTATCTCGACCAGCAGTTCCGGCACGTCGATGGCACGATCCGCCAGCCGTTGCCCGAACACAAACCGCTGATTCTTCGGAAAGCTGTCCACCCGCTCCAAAAACCATTTTACCAGATCGTACCATTTCACCAAGACGACAGGCGATTCAGCGTTGAAAAACCCGCATATCCGTAGCCCTTCACCAAGACCAAAATCAAGTTCCCACTAATATCGGATTTAACGATTTTAACAAGCGTTATGTGGAAAATCAGTGGAATTTTATTCCAGGTCTCCAGCCACTCATCTTCGGGTCAAAATTCGCCCTCTCTTATCTTCTGTCTTTTCCCCTTTCGTGTCCTTCGCGTCTTTCGTGGTTCCATCTGTGTTTCATCCGTGGCCAAACCTAAAAGGGTGGCTTGTTTCACCCGCCTACCCTACAATTATTTACATTCCCCACGCAGAACCGGAATAGCCCTTTCTGGAAAACCATATTCACTGCCGAGCCACCTCCATGCCCCCCAAATTCATTTATTTCGATCTAGGCAAGGTGCTTGTCGATTACAGCTTTGAGCGGATGTTTCGCCAGATGGGCGACGCTGCCGGGATCGAACCCCAGCAGGTGCAGGCCGTGCTAGCCGCGGGCTTGCAGTTGGACTACGAAACCGGAAGGCTCGACAGTCGAGCAGCCCACGAGGTTTTTTGCCGCCAGACCGGCACACGGCCCGACTACGAAGCGTTTTCGCTTGCCTGCAACGACATCTTTACGCCGATCGACAGCATGCTGTCGGTGGTCGCACAGCTTCACCAGGCCGGCCATCGCCTGGGCATTCTTTCCAACACTTGCGAAGGCCACTGGAACCATTGCTTGCAGCGTTACACCCTGCTTAGCGAGTTCTTCTCGGTCTACGCCTTGAGCTTTGAGATCGGTGTTTTGAAGCCCGAGACGGCTATTTTTCGCAAGGCAGCCGAGCTTGCCGGCTGTCAGCCCGAAGAGATATTCTACACCGATGACCTTCCCGGACATGTGGCCGGTGCGCGGAGCGTAGGCTTTGATGCCCTTGTGTATACGTCAACTGCGGAGTTGGTGAAGGAGCTAGGGAAGCGGGGAGTGGATATCAGCTAGGGAATGAGTTTTTTCAATTCGGCCTCAATCTCCGCGGTCTGGATACTTCGATTCACGACCTTCCCTTGGGCATCGACGAGGATCATCGTCGGGACGGTGATAATGCCTAGGGCATTGGCCGGCCGGCTGTCCTGGCCACCTTCTTCGTGGATTTGCGGCCACGGCAAAGGGTTATCGGTCAGATAGGCATTCAGTGCCTTGGCATTGGTGTCGACGCTTACGCCAATCACGGCAAACGAGCCACGATATTTCGTAACAAGCTGCTTGAGTGCCGGCATATCGTTCTTCACCGAATCGGACCAAGTTGCCCAGTACTGGATGAGCACCACCTTGCCGCGATAGGAAGCCAGATCGACCGTTTCTCCGCCGAGGCTCTTGCCGCTAAGGTTCAGCAGCGTGCCGACGGAATCAATGCGGCGGGCGGCACCGGCTGCCTTCTTCGCCTGCGGTAAATCGGTGAACTCGCGGCCGATCCGCTCGTACCACTTCTTCGCATCGTCATCCTGCCCGGCATACTCCCGCGCAATCCCCAGTTGGAGCATGGCCTCGACTGCGTCGGGACTCGTCGGGTATTCGGAAATAAATTGTTCGAGCTTTTTCGGCCAGTCCGCCTGAATCTTGGCCACGTCGGCCTTGGGGGCGGATATCGCTTGGACGTAACCCGCCGTCATCAGGCGAAACCTGATGTAGGCCGCCAGATTCTTATCGGTATCTCTTTGGGCACTTTCCCAGAGGGCCTGTAAGCGTTTTTCGCCGTCGGACAATTTGCCGGATTGCACACCCGCACTGAGCGTATCGGCTAACTGCCGCGACCAGAGGATGCGTTCTTCGGACGTTTTGGCGTGGTCAATGAGCTTCTGGAAGATCTCCACGCGACGCGGATCGCCAGGTTCCATGCCTTCCATTTCGGCAATAATCTTTTGCGATTCCTCGCCTGGGCCAACCGTTGCAGCCCCCGATCGAGCACTTTGAGCCGCCTGGAAAAAGAACCCCATCGCGGCAACTTCCGGCGGACCTTCGCCGCTGATGACCGGTGGGTCGATCGTCTTCCAAGTGTTGCCAACGCGGATCAACGTGCCGATCTGAACTTGCGTATGCTTGTCACCGGTTTGCACGATGGCCACGACGTTCTCATAGACCTCGATATCGCGAGTCGAATCGTCGCTGCCCGCCGGTACGACCCCGGGACGGCTGCCGCTGAATTGCACCCATTTTGATTCGGGCGTGACGGTCTTCTGTCGATCAGCCAACGTGCGGAAATCGATTCCCGCTTTGGCGACCTTGCCGGCCACGGCTTCACTCTTGGCCTTGCCCAACCCAAGCGACTGGAGTTCCTCGGGTGCTAGCAGCACGCGAACGAAACGATCGTTGTCGCGATTGGCTACCGCAGCAATTATTTCGGCGGTGACTTCTTCCGCTGAAATTGCTTTCCAGGTCGTGAGCTTGCCGTTGCCAACCATATCGACACCCCAGCGGGTGCCTGCCGTATTGAGCCAGCGAAATTCATCCTTCTTGCCCCCCGGCTTGGTGGCAATATCACGATAGACTTCGACGCCGTCCTTGTAAAAACTCCACTGATCGACCACATTATCGCCGTTGGTGTCGAGGAATTTCCGGAGGAGGATGCCTTCCGGGCTCTCGACAACCCAACCGACGTGATCACCAATCTTCTTGGCCGAAACCTTACAACGAGGCACGTCCTCGGGCTTTGGCCTATCGTAATCGACCCCCTCTTGGCTGGGGGCCACTTGCAGAACCTGTGCGGCGGTGGCACTGGCGGCCAAAACCGGCGTTGAACAACAGAGCAGGGCCACGGTGCCGACAAAAAAGCCGGCGGCAGCAGAGAACTTACGATTCATGATCTCGATCCTTTCCTAAACCAATCGATATTTTTTGCATAGTCGGTTTTTTTGGCCATGAGGTCAAGAGCGCGCGGGCGCGATTTCAGCAGTTCGAGTACTTTGCATCCCTGAAAATGCTACAATTGCACAGATTACGTGAAATTACTAGGAGGCCGGGGGTTTGACAGCCCCGGGATGTGATATACAATACTTCTTATGGTGCGGCTGACGCGGAATGACCGTTTCGGCCAGATCAACGGTACATCTCTTGGGAAGGCGTTCGCCATCCGAGGGGATTCTTTAGGCCGGGCGCATAGCTCAGTTGGTTAGAGCGCTGCCCTGATAAGGCAGAGGTCCCAAGTTCGAATCTTGGTGCGCCCACTATATAAAGCCTTGTGAGTCAACGACTTACGAGGCTTTTGGCGCGATGTTTTGTCTCGGTTTTGACGGTGATACCCTTTTAGAACCTTCGGGAGATGATAGGTAGTTTATCCAGTCCAAACCAGGGATTAGGTTGACAAATGGCGGACGGACATGAGGCATCTCGGGGGAGGCAAGGGTATCGCTTGCCCTTTTTCCCTTTCTGGCTTCTCGCTGGAATTTCCGTCCTCTTCGTCCTTCCTTCTTTCCGTCTCTGGTTCCAGTGTCCTCTCTCTCTGACCGCGTTCGAGTTCGACTACTTCCTGGGCTTTTTCATGCCGGCGGATCTCGACTTGCGCCTGGCCATCATCCAGTTTGGGCGGTTGATTCACTGTTTCGGTTTTCTCATGATCGGGTGGCTTTTCGTTCTTTGTGTCGAACGAGTGCGAAAGGATCCGGATCAGTTCTCGTGGCGAAGTCTGATTCTGTTTGCAGTCATTCTTTGCATCACTTTCACCCTTGGAATGCCATGGGTTAGCCCGGACATCTTCTTTTACATCGGGACGGGGTGGCTCGACGGTCATTATGGTCTGTCGCCGTATCTCCACACCATGACAGAAGTCCCGCAGTTCGGGAAGGAAGAGATGTTCCGGAACGTACACCCCCCCTTCCTTGGAGGGCATACGGCTTACGGTCCCTTTTTTCAACTCCTGGACAAGGGACTCTCGCTCGCATCGGGTGGCAGGGAGCTTCTCGCGCTCGGCCTCCACAAGATTCTGTATTTTTTCATGCATGCCGCATCTTGCTTCGTCTTGTTGCGGCTCGTCCCGGTCAGCGAATCGAAATGGTCTTTCCTTTTCTTCGCGTGTAACCCACTGATTCTCTTCAGCATCCTGACGTGCGCGCACAACGACCACCTCATGACCTTTTTTTTGCTGACCGCGTTCTGGTGCCTGGCGGCGGGACGTCCTTTTCTCTCAGGCTTGGCGCTCGGAACGGCTTTCTCGGTCAAGTACGTCCCCTTACTCTTGTTGCCTCTCTTCTTCCTTGATCTTGCGCTGGATCGCGGCCGGAAGCATTCCTTCCAGAGACGTCTCGGGCTGGCGCTCGGAATGACCGCCGGATTTCTGTGTACGGTCGTGGCTTTTCACTGCTTCTATCCCGAGGCCGCCAGGCAGTTTCTCGGGATCATCGGATTCGACCCGTGGCAGAGGGCGTCCGGATCGATTACGAGTGACGGCGGTGGTGGAATCGGCGTATACCGAAACAGCATCTACCACCTCGTGCCTTTCCTTTACTCCATTTTCCCAGGATTCTGGCCTGTCGGATACGACCAGATGAAGATCGTCCTCGTCGCCATTGTCAGCCTGACCCTTGCGTGGTTGGTGGTCCAGTCGTGGAGTCGGGGAAAGTTCCCGCTCAGGGAGGCATCTCTCTCGTTCTTTCTCTTCTATTTTTTGGTGCTGAATCAGACGAACCAGGAGTGGTATTTGACATGGATCCTGGCATTCATTCCCATGATCGGAACAGAACCCGTTTTGCGTTTCGGGTATCGGCTGTCGGTGCTATTCCTTCCCTTGGTCATTTTCACAGTCAAGAACACGGCATTGGTAGAATCTTTGACTAATGCGGTAGTGTATGTCCTGGTTCTCTCGTTTTCGGTCCCGGTCCTCGTACAGTTCTACCGCAGTATTCGCTCTGGATCAGAATTGCTGCAATTTAGAGGGCACCAAGGCGCAAAGATGAAAACAAGTTGAGTGTCCAAGACAGTCGGTTCCCACGCCGAGCTTAGGAACCAGAACCTTGTTCTTCGCGCCTTTGCGTGAACATCTTTTTTCCAGCGGAGTTCCGACGACTCATGGCTTCACCGGGGTCTTTTCGATCGTGACGTTATTCTGCTTGGCCAGCCAGCCTTGATGCTGGATGATCTCGTACACCCGAGTTGTTGTGTACCCGCACGAACCCTTCGAGGCCCATCTCCGTTTCGGCCGGGTTGGCGATGCACAAGTAATCGGCCGACCAACTGATGCCACTCGTGAAGTAGGTAATCTCGACCGTCGCCTCGCCGTCCATCTCGCTCTGGATGTTCCAGTAGACCATCTGCGGCTTGGCATGCGGGAAGGTGGAGTCCAGTAGCGTGAGCTTGTCCTTGTGGGTCAGGAACCGTAGCTCAACCGACGTGGGGTCGATGAGCGTGTTGGCCCAACTGAACTGCAAGGGGTTAGAACCCGGCTTGAAACTCACCTTGCGGGTCTCACGCACGAGCGTCAGGTCTTCGGAGTTGTAGATCGTCAGTTGCACGGAGTTGCGGGTCGGGACGGTCGAAAGATCGACGTTTTCCGCCCGGACGGCAAAGGCGGTGAGGAGCACGGCCCCCAGCACTATCGTTCCTCGAATCATTGTATTTCGCATGGTATCACCATTCATTCGAGGGTTCTCGGATAGGTTCTCGGCTTAAACGAATTATAGACGAAGTTGCGCCCGGATTAGTTCCAGGCCGGCAATTTTTTTCTTTTTCCCCCAAACTTCTCAAATTGCCATTGACCCAATCGGAGTGGAGTGTACAATCCGCAAAATTCGCCGATTCTACCCGACTAGACGATACAAACCGCAAATTCCGTAAAAAAGGAATGAACCGGACAATCGCTCAAGTTCGATGTAGAGGTTGGGCAGTATCTCATTCGAGTTATTGCCAATCTTCAGGGATGAGGATTTAGATGCGGACCAGAGACAAGAAGGTCGCCGCGTGGGCGGAACGGGCTTCTTGTCCATTTCAAAGGATACATGAAATGCGTAGCTCGATCGCCCGGGGTGCATTAGTTTTGTTGTCAGTGGCGGCGATCACCGGCTGCCAAAGTGGCAGTAGCTGGTCGCCCACATGGTGGAATCCGTTTCGGACCACCAGTAGCACAACCTCTCCGAATTCTTCTGTAGCGGCGGCACCGGCACGACCTTCGTCGCTGGCTAGTTCCGGCGGTGGCACGACCGCCAGCCCCTACTCGCCCTATGGCAGCAATGCTCCATCCGGTGTGGCTACCTCGCCGAATCCCTATGGAGGCGGCAGCTATGGTACAGCTCCCGCGGGTCCTTACACCAGTCCGGTTGCAACGAGCGGGCCTAGTGGCACTTACCCAAGCAACTATAATTCCGCGGCGCCTAGTTCGTACTCAGCCACACCAGGCGGCACGTCGGCGAATCCGTATGCCAATTACGGAAATGCGCAGCCACCGGTGACACCCGCTGGCGGCCAGTATCCGATCGTTGCGGCCAATCCTTACGGGCAGTCCTCTTATCCGCAGACCGGGACTCCGTATGGTGCATCGACACCCGGGGCCAATCCATCTTATCCGCAGACTGTGACTCCGTACGGTGCATCGACACCTGGCGCGGCTCCCGCCGGCGGGACTCCGCCATGTACGGGTGGCAGTTGTCCTGTGCCGGGTGCTGTCTCGAACAGCTATGCAAATCCGCAAGGCGGATATGGAGTGCCGGCCAGGACTGTCGCCGCGCCGAGTGCCCCGTATGGTGGAACGGTTCCAAATTACAATACCGGCACAACGCCCAGCTATGGCACCGGCACAACGCCGAGTTACGGTACGGGTGCTGCCCCCAATTATGGAAGCAGCGCGACCCCAAGCTACGGTACGGGTGCTGCCCCAAGTTATAGTGCCCCGGCCGCAGGCGGCGGTACGGGCACGACGACGCCGCCGGGTGCGACCAGTTCGTATAGCAACCCGGTCCGGCCGGTTTCGGCTACCGGAAGCGATGATCGTTATCGCGACGGCGACCGCTATGGCTCGGCTGCCGCTGGAACACCGTCATCGGGCATGCCGGCCAATTCGGTTGCCGATGCTCGCGGTGCAGTTGGTGCCAGTGCTGCAAGCGGCTTGCCCCCAAGCAGCAATCCTTATACGCCCGCCACCGGTTCGATTTATAGCCAGCCAACCAACTCCACTTCTACGCCGAAGGCCACGAGCCCCTATCCGTCCAGCGGAACGGCACCTGCCGGTTCCGATACTGGTGAGCCGGCCTACCGGCCTGGCAGCACACGGACCTCGGGCGATTTCTCACCGCGGAGTACTAGCGGTTTGTCGCCGTCGTCGCTGGGGAGCAGTTCCAGCAGTTCGGAAGTCGTTCCCGCAGGTTACGTGCAAAGATTCGACTTGCGCAACTGATCATCCGTAGAACGGAATTCATTCCGTTCAAGAACGCATTGGAATCCGTTCTGAGAATCCCACCGACCAGTGCCGCCCACGAACAAAAGTTCTTTGCGGCGTTTTTTCGTTTCTTGGATTGCTTCGGCCCACCTTGATCATAACTTTGCCAACTGCTGTCACTGCTAGCTCGACGTAGGGTGGGTGAAGCATCGAATGGTGCGTTACGCGAACGGATCTGGAACAGCGGTAAGTGCTTTCAGCGTCTCGACTTCGTGCGCAACCCACCATTTCCCGGCCGGTTCGCTCCACGCACCCTACGGCCTGCCGTCACTGCTAGCAGTTGGCAAGGTTATGATCAAGGCCCCTTCGGTCCACGGCGTGGCTCAGTCAGAGACCGGCCACAACAGTGGCCTACTGGACTCGGAGGCAGTGGATTATAATTACATCCATGCGTCTAAAGCTCATTGCCTGCGAAATCATGTATCGTGAGTTGTGCGCGGCTGTTGCAAGCAGCGTAAACTTGATCGACGTCGAGTTCCTTCCCAAGGGCCTGCACGACATTGGCCAGGCTGGCATGTCGAGCCGGTTGGCGGAAGTGCTCGCAAGCGTTGACGAGACCCGGTACGAAGCCGTCTTGCTGGGCTATGGCCTGTGCAGCAACGGCCTTGTCGGCTTGGCGGCGCGATCGATCCCGCTGGTCTTGCCACGAGCCCACGATTGCATCACGCTATTCCTTGGGAGCAAGGAGCGGTATCTGGAATACTTTCAAGACCATCCGGGTGTGTTCTTCAAAACCAGCGGATGGATCGAGCGCGGGTTTGGCCTGCTTCAGGGTGGGCAGGAAACAACTCACTCACAATCGGCCTTGCCCCAGTCGTATGAAGACCTAGTGGCCCGCTACGGCGAAGATAACGCCCAGTTCCTTTACGAGGAATTGTGCAACATGCGTCACTACGCCGGGCTGACCTACATCGATATGGGGGTTGGGCCTGACGATCGCTTCCAACAGCAGAGCGAGGCCGAGGCCAAGGAGCGCGGCTGGCAATATGAGAAGCTCTCCGGCGACATGCGGCTAATACAAGGGCTTCTGGATGGCCCCTGGGACGATGATCGCTATCTCGTCGTGCCGCCAGGAAATCGGATTGCGGCAAGTTTTGATCAACAGGTAATAAAAAGCGTGGACTGAGTGCGTCGCAGCGATCGAATCGTACAGGCAAGCTCACAGGTCTAATTATTGCGGGTTTGCGTGTCGATCAGCGGGAACTGAGACGGATCTTCCAGCGAGGCGATTTCGAGGTCGACATCCAGTTCTGGCCAATACAAGTGGAATCCGTGGAGGAGTTCGACATCAATAATTTCACTTATGCGAGCATTACGAAACCAAGGATACTTCTCATAGGGTAGATAAAACTCCTTGTCGTGGAGAATAAGCCAGATCCCATGCCGAGAAATGTTTGTTATCTCAAGTGGACTCATGGCGTTCCGGGAAAAGTGACAGATGGTATCATTGTACCGCGCAGTTTCCAAATTTCAACACTTAATCCAGAATATTCATGAGTAGTCAAATCATCATTCCTGCCCGACTAGCTTCGACGCGGTTGCCACGGAAGCTACTCTTGGCCGAGACCGGTAAGCCGCTGATCCAACATACCTACGAATCGGCTAGGCAGGCACGGCGGCCGGAAGGAATCTGCGTGGCGACCGATCACGAGGACATTTACAAGGCCGTTCAGGCGTTTGGCGGCCGGGTGGAAATGACTGACCCCAATGCCGCCAGCGGCACTGATCGCGTGGCCGAGGTTGCTCGCCGCATGACGGATGCCGACATCATCGTCAATGTTCAAGGCGACGAGCCTGATATCGCCGGCCGTTCGATCGATTTGGCCATCGAACTTCTCGACGCGCATCCCGAGGCCGTGATGTCGACGCTTGCCACGCCCATTCGCACACGGCGACAATTGGAAGACCCGGCCTGTGTGAAAGTCGTCTTCGACGGCCAGGGCAAAGCTCTCTACTTCAGCCGCAGTCCTATTCCGCGAGCACGCGAGTGGGAGGATACCCTGCTGGCGGCCGATCCGCCGCACTTCTATCAGCACGTAGGACTCTACGCCTACCGCCGCGAATTTCTCCTGAAGCTGGCCGGCATGCCGCCCTCCAGCTTGGAGAAGGTGGAAAAACTCGAACAACTCCGCGTCCTGCAAGCGGGCTACTCGATTCTCGTGGGCGTGGTCAATGAGCCGACGTTCGGGATCGATACCGCGGAGGATTATCGGGTATTCGTGGAGAAGTGCCGGCGGAACCAGTCCTCACAGTGCGGGGGCGGCGATTTCTAGCCAGTTCGTCCCAACAAGCCAGTTCGTCCCAGCCAGTTCGTCCCACCCTACCAGAATTGTGCAAGGTCATTTAGAATACATATCTGTTACGGCATGATGCACCCCCTCCTCTGGATGGAAGTTCAATGAGCAAGCATATTTTCGTTACCGGCGGCGTAGTCAGCTCGCTGGGCAAGGGATTGACCAGTGCCTCGATCGGGATGCTGCTGGAGCAACGCGGGCTCCGCGTCCGCATGCAGAAACTCGATCCGTATATTAACGTCGATCCAGGCACCATGAGCCCCTATCAGCACGGCGAAGTCTACGTGCTGGACGACGGTAGCGAAACCGACCTTGACCTAGGCCATTACGAGCGTTTCACCAATTCGCCGCTGAACCGCCACTCGAACTACACCACGGGCCAGATCTACCTTTCCGTGATCAATAAGGAGCGGCGGGGAGAATTCCTGGGCCAAACCGTACAGGTCATTCCACACATCACCAACGAAATCAAGGTTGCGCTGGCCAAGCCTGCAGGCCCCGATGTCGATGTCGTAATTACCGAAATCGGCGGCACGGTGGGCGATATCGAAAGTCAGCCGTTTCTGGAAGCCATCCGCCAGTTTGCCCTCGATGTGGGCAAGGAGAACTGCCTTTACATCCACCTCACGCTCGTGCCCTATCTCAAGGCGGCCGACGAGCAAAAGACCAAGCCGACGCAACATTCCGTCGGCCTGCTGCGGCAGATTGGTATCCAGCCGGACGTGCTCATTTGCCGGACCACGCGGACCTTGGCCCACGACGATCGCAAAAAGATCGCTTTGTTCTGCAATGTGCCGATCGAGGCCGTGATCGAGGAGAAGGACAAGGATTTTTCCATCTATGAAGTGCCCGTCAGCCTTGTTGAGCATGGGCTGGATGCCCTGATCGTGCGAAAGCTGGGTCTCGCGGCCGGCGACTTGAATCTCGACAAGTGGCATGACCTGATCAATCGGTTGCGCAATCCTCTGCACGAGGTGACGATTGCCGTGGTAGGCAAATATACAGAACATCGTGACGCCTACAAGTCAATCTATGAGGCCCTCGACCATGCCGGCGTGGCCCATCGTGCTCAGATCCGCATTCAGCGGTTGCACAGTGAGTTGATCGAGCGCGAGGGGGCCGAGCGGCTGCTCGCTGGCGTCGACGGCGTACTCGTGCCGGGCGGGTTCGGCGAACGCGGCGTCGAGGGCAAGGTTGATGCCATCAGCTTTGTCCGCCAACGCGGCATCCCTTTTTTCGGCATCTGCTTGGGAATGCAATGTGCTGTGGTGGAATTCGCCCGCAATGTGTTGGGGCTTGAGAAGGCTCACTCGACCGAATTCGATAAGAACAATCCCCATCCGGTGATTTGCCTGATGGAAGAGCAACAGGGCGTTACCGAGAAGGGCGGCACGATGCGGTTGGGAGCCCAGCCAGCGCGTTTACGGCCGGGGAGCAATGCCGCCAAGTGCTACGCTACCGAGGAAATCTCCGAGCGGCACCGCCATCGTTACGAATTTAACAATTCCTATCGCGAGCAGTTTGAGGCCCAGGGAATGTGCCCCGTCGGACTCAGTCCCGACGGTTCGCTGGTCGAGATTGTTGAAGTTGCCTCGCATCCCTGGTTTGTCGCAGTTCAATACCATCCCGAGTTCAAATCGCAGCCCACGCGCCCGCACCCGCTGTTTGCCGGTTTTATCGGCGCCGCAGTGCAGCATCGGTTAGCTGTCCAGCAGGTTTCATCATGACGCAAGATTCCGAAAAGAAAATTATCGTGGACGAAGATTGGAAGGGCCAGGTCCAGCGTGAGCGCGACGCAGCCCGCAGTCCCGGCGACAAACCAGCGCGGCAGGCCGAGGCTTCGCCCAATGTCCAGCCGCCTCCGGCCAACTTGACCTACCTGGCGAGTTCGCTCTCTGTTCAGGCATCCATCTGCCTGGGGTTTATGCCGGATCCCACCAGCGGAAAGTCCGAGAAGAATCTTCCCGTGGCCAAGCACCTGATCGACCTTCTGGAGGTTCTCCAGCAGAAGACCGAAGGCAATCGCACGCCCGAGGAGACCGAGGATATTGAGGCCATGCTGCACCAGTTGCGGATGGTCTATGTGCAAGTTTGCAAATGACGAAATCCGTAGCGTAAGCGTCCTGCCTGCGCAGGCTTGCTTCTCGCCATTCAAGAACCACCATCAATCCAGGCTACAGCGGCGGGCCATTGGTCAATTGTTTTTTGCCCAAATGCTGTATTGTCAAGCCGGAAGATTGGGTAAAATGAATGTGAGTTTCCCGGCGAATGCCGTAATTATCCCCCGAGGCATCCATGTCCGACCGATCGTTCCGCTTTCTACATGCTAGCGATTTCCGCCTGGAGGTTGTGCCGCGCGGATTGACGGAAGTGCCCGACCACCTTCGCGATACGCTACTCGATGCGCCCTATACGGCCGCTCGCCGGGTGTTCGATACCGCCCTGGCCGAGCGGGTCGCCTTCGTGATCCTCGCTGGCAATATACTGCAACCTGATCTTGCCGGGCCGCGCGGGACCGCATTTTTAAGCGAACAGTTTCATCGATTGGCCGAAGCGGGAATCAGCGTCTATTGGGCTGGGGGCGAATCCGACCCGCCGGAGGCTTGGCCAACTGCGTTTCCTCTGCCCGACAACGTCCGAGTCTTCGCCAAAGATCGAGTGACCGATTTCCTGCATCAAAACGATGGCTCACCGTTGGCCCGTATTGTGGGTATCAGCCGCGGTTCTCGGCAGTTGCACCCTGCGGAGTTTTCGCCCGATGCCGTCGGCCTGTTCTCGATCGGCGCGGCCTGCGGCGAAATGGAAACCACGGCTCTACAATCGCGGACTGACGGGCTGGAAGCCCATCCTACAAGAAATGGGCTGGAAGCCCATTCCACGAAAGGCGACGGGCTGGAAGTTCATCCTGCCCGGAGTATTCACTATTGGGCGTTAGGCGGCCGGGCCGAGCGAACCACGTTGTTCAACTCCCTTGCGATCGCCCATTATCCTGGCACGCCGCAGGGTCGCAGCCCGGCCGAATCGAGTGCCCACGGCTGCACGGTGGTTCACGTCGATGATCAAGGCCGTGCCCGCATGACCTTCATCGCGACCAACGCCATGGAGTGGCGGCACGAAACGCTATTGATCGACTCTTCGACGCAACGCGAGAGCCTCGAAGCGATCTGTACGCAGCGTATCCACAGCCTCACCGAAGGATCGAAGACCGACCTGCTGGTCACCTGGACGATCGGTGGCAGCGGGCCGCTGGTGGCCGAGCTTCGCCGAGGTAAACTCCGCGGCGAGTTGCTGGAATGGTTACGGATCGAACACGGCCTGTCATCGCCCGTCGTCTGGACGGTTGGCATCGAGCTTGAATGGCAAAATGCCTTGCCGGCGTCCCTTTACGAACAAGAGACGATTCTCGGCGACTTTCTCCGTGCCTTGCGGGACATTGAACTCGATTCCCAGCAGTCGCTGAACCTGGAATCGCTGTTGGCAGACGGGCAGGCAGCGGGGCTTTTTTCGCAGGCCGTCGCCATCGCCGACCCTGCAGCGCGCAAGCGGGTTCTGCATGAAGCAGCTTTATTGGGCATGGAACTTTTGGGCGGGGACCAGTAACGACCGGCGATTTCGCAAAAAAGAGAAAAACCAATAAAGTGTACCTGGATTTGCCCGGGATTTCGGAAGTATGCGATGACGCGGACAAAAAAGGCGGCGCGCGTCGAATTGACGCGAGCCGCCGTACCCGTTGAAAAATGCTGGCTCTTCCGCACCTGGAACCGGAAGAGCCAGCATTGTTTCAGACGTCAACCAACTCCAACTTCAGACCCAACGCCTGGGCAACCGCCTCAACGCTGGAGAGTTTTGTGTCACGGCCATATTTGAGGTCGCGCACTGTGCTTGGATTGGGAATGCCAGCGAGCTTGGCAACCGCATACCACGACAGCCCCTGCACCTCGCGGGCCGCACGAATTTGTGCTCCGACACCGAAATTGCTTGGCATCAGACGCGGTGGATCTCGGGGAGGAAACTCCTTCTGGACCCTTTCGCGGATCACACGCAAGCGCTCTCGTTCCGCCTCACTCAATGGATCACTGCGACGAAATCGCTGGATTGGTCTCTTGGCCACGATTCACCTCATGGTTCCGGTACTTCGTAGGCGGTCACCGGATAAAGGATGTCCTCGCCTACTCGTTCATCATAGCATTGCAATGCGATAATGCAACGGTCGCTTGGTAGGGTTGCTTATAAGCCTTTATTGGAGACGGGTAGGTGGGGATTCGGTTGGTAATTCTAAGAGCTTATTGAAGCGTGTAGGAGCTTCGGGTCTATTGCGGCAACAAGCCGGTGGATTAACCCCAGGCCAGGGCTCACTCGCCATTATGCCCATCAACGAAACCTTCTATGAAATCATCGTATCCATCATCATACGACCCAGGTATTTTGACACCACTTAGACCATTGCCTCCCAGGCTCTCCATATCACGAAGACTCTGTCTTGCGTCTTCTGCACTGATCTGTTGCGGCTTGTGACGACTAAGAGCCACTCTTTGGATTCCGGATCGGTGAATGTTCCGACATATGTCGGTTTACTAACGACTCCCTTCTGCTCCAATGACTTGATAACTGCCTGGCATGCTACCCTTAGAGACCCATGTTCATCCTCCAGTTTCTTCTTCTCGGCCTCCTGTTTTTGCAGCAGCGCGTTTTGTTCTGCGATTTCCGCTTCCGTGACGAGCATCCCCTGTTGTTCGGTGAACTTCTGGTCGCCTGGGGCAGGGTATCGCGTGAGTATCTGTCTCCGTTCCTGCTCAAGCGGAGCCAGCCGTTGCCTGCGTCTTTCTGCTGGAGCAGATTTACCAGAGGCACCCTTTTGTAGCTCATTCCCTTGGCGAGTGAGGGCAGCGATGTCGTTATAGTTCTGACGCCCAGAACTACTGAAGAGATCGCCAAAGCCAGGATTGGCTCTTGCAGCGTTTAATCCTCGAGTGACCCGCTCCCATTCCGAACTGCATTCATCCAGGAAGTCCTTCTCTATTTCAGCCTTCCGGCGTTGTATTCCCGCCAGGAGCCTTTCCCGTTCAGCATTGCCCGTATCAGCGGAGGCCGGTGGTTCTTGGGCGGGCGGCTGTTGCGGGTGACCCTGATTAGGAAACACGCCCTGAGCCTGGGCTTCGTTCATGTCCTTCTCAAGTTGGGCTTGGTCCGAATCAAGTTCAGCGGACACTTTCTGAAAGCGTTCCTCCAATTGCTGAATCCGGGGCCGGAGTCTTGCTTTCTCCGGGGGGCTGGCTGTTGCAGCAGCAGCGTAGAGGCTCTCCAATTCCTTTTTCAGGGGCGTGAATTCTTCATCTTGCTTCTTGGATAACGCAGCTATCCGAGCATCATAGGATGATGTCAGCCGAGCCATTACCGCGTTCTTCTTATTCTGTTCCGAGATCTGTCGCTCTACTTCAGCTATGTGTGATCGGGCTGCCTCAAGATCATCGCTAGGAGTTTGGGAGGAGGATGACTTGCTTGCAGTCTTGCTGGTCTTCGCGGGAATGCTAACAGTGTTCGTGCGACTCGTGGAGGCTGTCGATGTCGGTTTATCGGTTTCCTGCATGGCAATCACTGCAATCCCGATTACCGCGATCACGAGCAGGCTCCCGCCACCAATGATATAGGGCATCAGGTTTGTATTCTTCTTCTTCCGAGGAACGTAGGAACGGATTGTGGGACGATGAGAAGATGCTCCCGGAGAGTCGCCTGACATCCAAGAAAAGTCCTCTTGCTCCGTGGGTGAAGGACTAGGCTGCTGAGCAGTTACCGGCAATGCAGGCGGGGAATGGGCCGGAAGCGGCTGTGCGACTGCTGGCATCTGAAGTTGCTTCTTGCAGGTGGGGCACAGGACGGCTCGACCAGCATAGCGATCATCGCAGCGAATAGCTGCTTGACAATGCGGACACTTGACAGCAATCATGATTATTCCTTCACGTTTGGCATGGTCCAAGGGTATGATGCAGGTTTACACTTGTTTCAGTTTCAATCCGCCACCGAAGCTCCCATCAGGAAAGATTTGGCCGACAAGTTGGCCGGAGGCATCCCCAATAGTTCCATCCTCGAAGATTTGCCCAACGAGGCGACCCGAGGCATCACCGATGGTTCCGTCTTCAAAGACCTGGCCCATGAAGCTCCCTGCGGCATCGTCGCCGATGGAGCCATCGGGGAAGACGACTCCTCGAAATTGTCCCGAGGCATCGCCAAACATCCCGTTGATTGATATCTGACCGGCGAATCTGCCTAAATTGCTCATGTCTCGTTTCCCATTACCGAAGGAGGTTGTCGAGAAAGCTACGAATGATCGTATCACAAATGACGGTCTACGGTGGGACCGAGGGTTCTCCTAATCACGTCTTTTGCTTTCGGAGCGCGGGTCCAAGTACTGCTTCAGTAGTCAAGAGCCTTGCGGCTCAGGTTGGTCGATTTCAGGGAAGCAGAAACTTGACGCTACGCGCGTCGATCAATTGTCTTCATCGTCGTTGCTCTTGCACGGCGGTCGTCTTCACTCCTCAAATTCGGTTTCATACCGGGGCGGCACACCACCGACCCCTACGCTCCCGATTATACTACGCGCGGGCCGTAGTTTGATAGCAGGGGCAAAAAAATAGTCAAGAGTGCAGGGGCCGGCGAACCTCGGAACCTCGGTGGGCCGAACGGTATCCGGGGGTGGCCGGGGCCTAGCCTGATGAAACGCCTAACCTGTTGCCGTTACTTTTGTTGCGATCATGTTGCCGTTGTGGCACTTGGCCGTCGCGTAGCGACGATGTGACGGTAGCCGTGGGTTTCAACCCACGGAAAGCGTCCCCCAAATTCATTTTTCGTCGCGTAGCGACGGCTGAAATTGGCCGAACCAACTTGCCAACGCGAACTCAATCGTCGCTACGCGACGAGCGGAATTTGCTGGGCACCCCAACCCGTGGGTTGAAACCCACGGCTACCATCATAACGTCGCTACGCGACGAATACAGCGACGAACCTGCGCAACAAACGGCTAACACACCATTGCCCTCAGATTGCCGAGCTTCTCGGCGTTTCATCAGGCCACCCTACAACTCCGGTCCGATCGTCAACGCGGTCCCCTCGACCAGCGAATATCGCTTGAGTACATCGGCAATCTGATCGAGCTGAATCGACGCGATCAGATCGAGATCCTCTTGAAGCGATCGGTACTCGCGGCGATAGACCCAGTCGCCGCCGACGCCGAACATCCGCGGGCTCGGCCGCTCGCTGGAAAGTACGAGTTGCGAGCGAACCTTGTTCTTCGCCTGCTGAAGCTCGGCTTCCGTGATGCCCTCGGCATGGGCCGTCTCGTAAACTTGCATGACCCGTTGGTAAACCTCATCGGCATCTTCCGGGGCGCAACTGATCTGGGTAAAGAAGACACCCGATCCTTGATACTCGCCGTGGCTTAGCTCGGCCACTTCGGCAATGCCCGGATCGACGACTTCCCAGTAAAGCCGGCTGCCGGAATCATCGCCCAGGATGATCGTAAGAACTTTGGCCGCATAGCGATCGTCGTCGTGTGCCGCGGGACCGAGCGACATCTGCAAGAGATATTGCTGGGTGGCCGAGGCCCGTGTAAGCCGATGGAATCCGCTACGGGGCTGTGCAGGTTCGACAATCCTAGGACACTCGGCCGGTTCCCAACCACCGCAAGCTCGCTGGCAGTCGGCGACCATGCGATCAAAATCGACCCGGCCGGCCGCCACCAGGACGATATTGCCCGGGGCATAGCGGCGGGAGAAGTACTCTCGCATCGCCGCGACCGGTAGTGCCTCAATGCTGGCCATCGTGCCCAGCACGCTACGGCCCAAGGGGTGATCGCCAAAGAAAGCCGCACGGCACTTCTCATCGGCCCCGAACGGCGGCTGATCCTCGAACATCTGGATTTCTTCAAGGATCACTTTCTTCTCGGTTTGGAAGTCGGCCTCGCGGAGCGAAGGGCGGAGGATGTCCGCGAGCACCTCCGTTGCCCGGGTTTGATACTCCGGCAGCACGGGTGCGTAATAAACGGTCGTCTCCTCCGAGGTTCCGGCGTTGCCATGCGAACCGATCTCGTCAAGCTCGCGGTTCACATCGTCGGCCGAGAGTGTGGGCGTGCCTTTGAACGCCATGTGTTCGAGAAAATGGCTTACGCCGGCGATCTCGTCGGTCTCGTCGCGGGCACCGGTCTTCACAATGAACCCCAGGGCCGTTGAGTAGGCCTCGGGATTGCATTCGGCGACGATCTCCAATCCGTTGGGCAAAACGTGAGTAAGAAATTCCATAGTGATGATGGACATAAGAGATGAACCACGAAAAACACGAAAAACACGAAAGAAGATAAGGACTAAATGACAATAAGTTCGTACTCCACCTTAGGGTAATAAACCTCAAAGCAGGCACCCTTAATCCGGTAGCTGTCGTCTTTATATACGATATCCATGTCTTTCTTCTTTCGTGTGTTTTGTGTATTTCGTGGTTTGTACTCTTTGTGGATACTCATTGATCTTAGGATCGGCGCATAAATAACTGTCGTGTTTTGCCCACTCGCCGAGCGGGGACGGACGGCACGCGGAGTGTGCCTGCTACTTTTCTTGCGACACTTATTGATGCGCCGATCCTTAGCCATTAACTTGCAATTCGTCTGGCCCAACGGTCACAATCGTAAATTGCCCCGGCGGATTCTTGGCCAGATAGTCGTTGATGCTCTCACAAGTCAGACCGTCAATGATCCGCTCCAATTCGTCGAGCGTGCGGGCGTGGTTAATATGATACCACTCGCGGGCAACCGACGAGCTGCGAGAAAAACTCGACTCCTGCTGCATGACCAACTCGGTCTTGATGCGGGCCTTGAGTCGCCTCAGTTCGCTGGCTTCGATGCCTTGAGCGAGCCGCTTTAGTTCGCCCAGGGTTACGTCAAGCGTTTCCTGGGCTCGCTGGGCACTGCTGCCTGCATAGCAGAAGACGCCGGCACGATCCCGCAGCGTGTGGTAGCTGGCATAAACGCTGTAGCATAATCCGCGTCGTTCGCGAACTTCGGTAAACAACCGCGAGCTCATGCCGCCGCCCAAAGCTCCGACGGCACCCCATGCCTGAAAATAGTCGCCATGGCGATAGGGCACGCTCGAGTATGCGATGCCGATGTGCGTCTGAGCCGAATCGTACGGCACGTGCAAGTAACCGCCCTGGGCCGGTTGCTCGTCGAACGTCACACCCTCGACCGGCTGCCAGTTGCCAAGCAATGTGCCGACGAGTTCCTTTAACGGCTCCCACTCTAGGTGGCCGGCGACGCCAAGGATAGTGCCTCGGGGCTGAAATTGCCGCTGAACAAAACCGCATATATCATCGAGGCCGATCGTCTCCAGGGCCTCCTGCTCGCCCAACGACGAACGGCCCCAGGGGTCAGGATAATGTCGGCGGCGAAGCTCAATCATTACCTTTTCCGAAGGCTCATCTTCGACCGATCGCAGGCTTTGCAGCGAGTTCTGCCGACAGGCTTCTAATTCCTCGGCGGGTAGTCGCGGCCGCTGCAAGACGTCGGCGAAGATGGCCAGTGCCGCGGGCAAGTTTTCGGCCAACGTGGCCCCGCCATACGAGACCAGCGCACTGGAGACCGAGGCATGATGTTCGACGCCCAGGTTGTCCAAATCAAGAACAAACTGCCGATTGTCGCGCGGCCCCGCTCCGCGGAGGGTCATTTCGCACGTCAGCGTGGCCAGCCCTTGTTGCGATGCCGGCTCATTGACACAGCCGGCCGGCACCAGGAACGAGAAGGCGGCCGATTGCAGCCAAGGCATCGGTTGACCCAGAAGTACTAGGCCGTTGGGAAAAACATGCGAGAGGATCGGGGCGGTCACGTAGATACCTTGGGGAAAAAGGGAGTTTAGGAGTAAATATGCTCGACGGTTTTATAAACGGTTTTCACCGTCACGAAGCCAATCCGCCGGTAAAGCCGCAGGGCACCTTCGTTCTGAGCGGTCACTTCCAGGTAGACGCGGCTGATCCCTGCATGGCGAAAGCCCCGCAATGCGTGGAAAAGCAGAAGGGTTCCCAGGCCGCCGTTGCGATGCTCTGACGCGATGCCCAGATTCTGAATCGCACCCAGCCCGCTGACATCCCGGATCCCCTGCACGGTGCCGCAGAACTCCGGCAGCTTTGAACCTCGGCCGCAGGTCAAAAGCCAAGTCGCTTCCGGAAGAAAGCCGGGCTTGCGGGCGATCTCGAGCATCAGGCGGCGGCATCCGTCCAATTCTCCCAGGCAGGGGAAAACATTGACGTCGATCTCGCCGCGAAAGCTCTGATACTTGGCCTCGGCGAAGGCATCCAGCAAGGACGGATTCCACTGTTCAAAACGGTAGCCGTCGGGCACCCGCGGGGGAACCAGACCACGACCGGCCAGCGTGATTTCCATCCGATATCGCTTGAAATACATAAGTTTCATGGCCGCCCGACCACGAGTTCGGAAAATGCCAGTAAACGCCGCCGCAAAAGTCTCAGTTTCCAAGGAAAGCCGAAATCCAAATCCCCTCTCCCAGAAGAGAGAGGAAAACCAACCTCTAAGTCTATCGGCGGACTTCCAAGGGGTCAATCAGTGAGGTCAATCAGTGAGGTGCGTTTTACCCGTACCCGGATTCCAATCATTATGACGCAGGCTAGCAAAAGTTTTTTGCCGCGCCCCATTGGCCGGAACTGCGGGCGACGAGAATGGCTACGAGCTGGCCACAGGTGTCGATGGCGGCGATTTCTTGGTCTGCGGCCGATGCGGTGACCGAAATGAATAGCCCTTGACGTACCCGCGAGACTTCGGCCGGCGTTAACTCGCGAACCGGCAGCGCGGACAATGCCTTGCGAGGCGGATCCAAGCGGGCCCGCCAATCCAAGGCGGTCAGAGTGCCTGGATCGACAGCCGTGTCGAGCGTCCAAGGACCGATGGCCGTTCGCACCAGAGCCGACATCACGGCGGCCGTGCCGAGCGATTCAGCCAGGTCACGGCCCAACGAGCGAATGTAGGTTCCGCTGCTACATTCGATCTCCAGCACCAACTTGGGATATTCGTAATGCCTGACCTTCATCGAGTAAACCTCGATCGGCCGCGGCTTGAGTTCAACAACCTCGCCACGCCTAGCCAGATCGTAGGCCCTCTGGCCGGCTACCTTCAGTGCTGAAAAGATCGGCGGACGCTGTAGGAGACTACCGACGAACTTCTCCGCGGCGGCCTCGATTTGAGCGACCTCGGGAATAGGCGGATCGGGCAGCAGGGTCACGGGGCCGTCGGTATCTTCCGTCGCACTGCTTCGTCCCAAGAGAAACGTGCCGACGTAGGTCTTGGGCATCCGCTGCACATACTCAATCAGCCGCGTGGCCGACCCGACGCAGATTACCAGCACACCGGTGGCTAGCGGGTCGAGCGTGCCGGCATGGCCCACCTTGGCCGGGCGGGCCAGCCGCTCGACCAGATTAACCGCATCACGAGAAGTGATCCCGGCCGGCTTATCAACATTCAATAGACCCGAATCAAGCAAAGGATGAAGGAGCAAGGAAGGAAGATGAAGAACTCTCGCCACTGCCATGGATTGTAACACAGGAAAATTTTTTGGGCAACGAGCAAGAAACCCTTGCTACCCTAGACACCCGCCCCGGACGGGTTATACTAGGAGTTTTCGCCAAATTGTATTTTGAGCGGCACTTGGTACTGCGTACTTTGCTGGAGGTTTAATCATGGAAAAGCGTGTTTACAATTTTTCGCCCGGTCCGGCTGTTCTGCCTTTGCCTGCCTTGGAAGAGGCCCAGCGCGACTTGCTGGCCCTGCCGGGTGCCGGTATCTCGATCCTGGAGATCAGCCACCGTTCAAAGAAGTTCGAGCAGATCCTGGCCCAGGCCGAAGCCAATCTTCGCTCGTTGCTGGGCATTCCCAGCAACTACCGCATCCTCTTCCTGCAAGGTGGTGCCCTGCTGCAATTCGGCATGATTCCCATGAGCTTCCTGCGGAACACGGGCAAGCCGGCCGACTATATCGTTACCGGCACATGGTCGAAAAAGGCCGCCGACGAGGCCAAGACCCAGGGAACCGTGCAGATTGCCTTCGACGGCAAGGCGAGCAATTACAACCGCGTGCCGGAGCCGAGCGAATTGAAACTCGATCCGAAGGCGGCTTATGCCTACTACACCTCGAACGAAACGATCCAGGGCGTACAGTTCCCCGCCGAGCCTGAGGTGGGCGAGGTGCCGCTGGTCTGCGACGCATCGAGCGATATTCTCTCGCGGCCGATCAACGTGAGCCGTTATGGAATCCTTTTCGCCTGTGCCCAGAAGAACGCCGGGCCGGCGGGTGTGACGATCGTGATCATCCGTGACGATCTTCTGGCCAAGGCCCCCAAGGATCTGCCGTCACTCCTGAACTATCCCGTGCTGGCGGAAAACAACTCGATGTTGAACACGCCACCGACGTTCGCAATCTATATGGTCAAACTAGTGACCGACTGGCTCGTGCGCGACATTGGCGGCCTGGAAAAGATGTTCGCGATCAACCGCCGCAAGGCGGGAATGTTGTATGAGGTCGTCGATCGCTCCGGCGGATTTTATCTGCCCCATGCGGAGACCGCCAGTCGCTCGATCATGAACGTGCCGTTCAAGCTGGCGGATGCTTCGCGGGAAGAGGCGTTCCTCAAGGGCGCGGCCGCATGCGGTTTGGTCGAACTCAAGGGACACCGCTCGGTGGGTGGCTTCCGAGCATCGATCTACAACGCCATGCCCGAGGCCGGCGTCGAGACCCTGCGAGATTACATGCTTGAATTCGCGAAGAAGAGTTAGGAACCGCGTATCAATAAGTGTCGCAAGAAAAGTAGTAGGCACACTCCGTGTGCCGTCTGCCCCCGCTCGGCGGATGGGCAAAACACGACAGTTATTGGTGCGCCGGTCCTTACGAGCGAAGCAATGAAACGCCGACTAATCGCGGCACGAGAACGTTAGGACGACTGTTCGATGGAGATAGCACGTGAGAGAGTTGATCTTTGAGTTGGCGTGGGAGGCCAGCGGCAGATCGCCGCGCGTCTTCATGGCCATTTATGGTCATTCCCGGCGCAGCCGGTAATAGGCCCGTGCTTCAGCACGGGTTGGGAATGACCGCGATCAACCGCACCCCGTGTCCCGACCGCCTACGGCGGTCGGGACACGGGGGGGAAGGGGACGAGGTTCGGGCCGCGTAACCCGTGCTAAAGCACGGGCCGAATACCGCCATAGGCGGGAACGAGCCTGAAGGCCCGTGGGGGAGGGGCAGCGGTAGGCCGCCGTGCGTCTTCATGGCCATCCGGCACAGCCGGTATTAGGCGCGACAGGAGGGCCAGCGAAAATCCAGCAGCAGGCTGCCGAGCGTCTTTATGGCCATTTATGGTCATTCCCGGCGCAGCCGGTAATAGGCCCGTG
>JBAWVO010000049.1:0-27865 GCA_037147235.1 Planctomycetota bacterium
CATACCCTGAAACACTACATGTTGTGGTCACGCCAGTCAAGGGGATACCCCATTAGGTCGAATTGCGAACCCGTCTAGCACGGGCCTAATACCGCCTGCGGCGGAAACGCCCGTGAACGGGCGTGCCCACGCCATTCCTGCAACAATCAACACGCTCACACGGGGGTGTGAATAAGCTGACAATTGATGTTTACCTCCACGCCCACTCTCGATATGATTCGCGGCCTGAAATCTTGTCCGGGAAATTCCTTGCTTTAGAGGTACCTATCCGATGCGCGAACCTTCAATTCTCTTGAAACTGGCGAAAACCGTTTTCCGCTTTCTGGCCTCGCTCAAATTGGCCGTGACCCTGCTTGCCCTGCTTGCTGCGATCCTCGCCGTGGCAACCTTGGTCGAGTCCGACAAGGGGCGAGACTACACCCGCTGGTACTTCTATACTCAGACTTGGTTTGTGGCCTTGCTAGGGATGCTGGGCGCGAACATCCTCGCGGCCACGCTCATTCGCTTTCCCTGGAAGCTGCGACAGCTTGGTTTCGTGGCGACGCACGCCGGACTGCTCGTCCTGCTGGCCGGCTCGATTGTGACGTTCAACGCGGGGATCGATGCAACGGTCTCCCTCGAAGAGGGTGAGGCGAGTGACCAGATCACGATCCGCGATTTGAACCGATTCTCGGTCGAGTGGCGGGCCATGGCCGGTCAACCGGAGCGGCCTGTGTCGCAATTTGTCTTCACTCCCGGTCCGATCGACTGGTCCGAGGGAAAGAGCTTGCTGCTGGGAGAAATCAACGCCGTGAAGCTACGGGTTACCCAATATCTGGCTCACGCTCGGCCTTCGGAAGAGTGGGCGGCCGACCCTGACGGAAACGGCCTCGCGGCGATGAAGTTTTCGCTCGTCGGCCCGGATAACACGGAGAACGCCGAACAGTGGCTCACCGCAAGTCGCTTCGGCGGCAGTGCGGCGGTCGGTTCGGCCAAGGTGGAATTCCAGAAGGCCGAAGCCGATACCATGGTTGACGACTTCATTAATCCGCCGGCGAAAGACGAACTCGACCCCCAAGGCTTGCTAACGATTCACTATGAAGGCCGCGTGACCCGCGTACCCATAAGCAAGAATGTCGGCAAGAAAATCCCGCTGGAGGGTGATACCGTTTCCATTGAGATTGCCGAGTACCTGCCCAACGCCAAGCTTCAGGCCGACGGCCGATTTAAGAACGTGGGCGATAAGCCTCGCAATCCGGTCGTGGAACTGCGGGTTTATCTGCCCGGTGCCAAAGAGCCGATCCGTCAGATTGCCAAGGCGTCGTTCGCCAGTCCCGGCGGCATGCATATCGACAAGTGTCCTGTGAAGTTCTGGTATCACCACCCCGCCGTCGCCGCCGAACCGGCCGTGGAGTTTTTGACTACCTCCCAAGGCAAACTCTACTGCCGGATAGGCAGTGGGAAATACGAGTCGCGGGGCGAGGTTCATGCAGGCGACGCGCTCGATGCCTGGAGTAGCACATCGGTTTCGATCGTGAGCTTCGTGCCCCATGCTCGGCGCGAACTGATCTTTACCCCCGTGAAGGTTGCCCGCGGTGATCGCGAGACTTTCGAGGCTGCCGCGCAGGTGGAACTGACCGCCGGCGACACCACACGAAGCCTATGGCTGCAACGCGGCAATCAGGGCGGGATGCCGATTCCGGTTAAAACTTCGGAGGGCACCCTGGCGATTTCCTACGGTTATGAAAGCATTCCGCTCGGTTTTTCCTTGCAGTTGAAGAAGTTCAGGCGGGGAATGAATCCGGGTGGGATGGGCGACGCCTCCTTCGCCAGCACGGTGTCTCTGCATGACGAGGCGAAGAAGATCGACAAGGACCAAGAGATTTCCATGAACGAGCCGCTGGTCCATGGCAAGTACACCTTCTATCAATCGGGAATCCTCCCCAGCGGTACGGGAACGGTGCTTACGGTAGCCTCCGACCCGGGCCTGTTTTTCAAGTATCTCGGTAGCATCATGACCTGCGTGGGCACGGTGATCATGTTCATCACACGTTCCAGGCTCGCCAAGGCATTAACATCCTTTTCTTCCCAGAAAAACACCAAGGAGCAACTCATGCGACGTGCCATCGCGGCCAGCCTAGCCTATATTTGCCTCGCCGGTTCGGCCTTGGGAGCATCCTCCCTAGACCAGCAGTTCGATTGGAATGCCTGGCGATCCCTGAGTGTCCAAGATGGCGGCCGGCAGAAGCCGATCGACAGCCTCGCCTGGGAAACCTGGCGACTGCTGGGTAATCGCGTCAGCTTTACCGATCCCGAAACGAATCAATCACTCGACGCGACGGCCTTCTACGTTGCCACGATGCTCGATTCTCCCACCTGGAACAAAAAGCTCCCCTCTTCCTCTGGGAAAGGGGCAGGGGGCAATTGCCAACAACTCCCCTCGACCTCCGGGAAAGGGGCAGGGGGTGAGGGCGGAGCTTGCTCCGGATGCGCCACGCCGGGCGGAGTCGACAAGTGGGATGCCATGCCTCTACTGCTCATCGATTCCCCCGAACTACGCAAACTGCTCGGGGCGGCGATCGAGCAGAAGTGCATCGCACCGCGGGATCTCGAACAAGCTAAAATCGAGTCGCCGCGATCACAGAAGCCGACGACGTTCATGGTTTGGGTACAGCAACTCGTCTTCAAGCCGGAAAATGAGCTTTCGCCGCTGGAAAAGAAAGGCGTGGAACTCTTTAATCGCTTGCGGGCCTATCAGGACCATCGCGCCGGCCGGCGGTTGGATATTTTGCCCATGTCAGGTTCCGCGGAAAACCAGTGGATTTCCTTGGATTCGCTACTGCGAACGAAGTTTGACGATGAGACCGACCCGAGCGGTTCGGTGCGGGAATTGAGTGCTACGTTCCACAAATTGCGGTCGGCTTACTTGGCCAATTCGCCCGCCGAGTTCAATGAGGCCTCATACAAGTTCTTGGGAATGGTCCGAGAAATGGGGCCACAGCTCGGGGCTTATCCGACGAGCCGGTTGATTGATCTGGAAGTGGCCTATAACCATTGGGCACCCTTCCGTTTTGCCTGGGTGTTGATGTTGGTCGCCTGCCTCGGCGTGATGGTGCATAAGGGTTCCGGCTGGAAAATTCTCTACCCGCTCGGTCTTGTGGTCTACTTGGCCGGTATGGGGGCGATGCTCATCGGCTTTTGCATGCGCGTGATGATTTCCGGCCGCGCGCCGGTCACCAATATGTATGAATCCGTGGTCTATGTCGGCTTCGGTGTGGCCGCCATCGGCTTGATCCTGGAGTTGATCTATCGCAAACGTCTTATAGCCGTCGCTGCCGCGGCGGTTTCGACGGTCGCCCTGATCCTGGCCGATAATTGTCCCAGCGTTCTCGATTCAAGCCTGCAGCCGTTGCAGCCCGTGCTGCGCAATAACTTCTGGCTGGTGGTTCATGTGATGAGCATCACGCTCAGCTACGCAGCCTTCGCCTTGGCGATGGGTATTGCCAACATCACGCTGGGCTATTACTTCGTGCGTAGCAAAAATCGGCCGGCGATCGACGCCCTGAGCCAATTCACCTATCGGGCCTTGCAGGTGGGAGTGGTTCTGCTGGCGACCGGAACCTTCCTGGGCGGGATGTGGGCGGCGTATTCCTGGGGCCGTTTCTGGGGCTGGGATCCCAAGGAGGTTTGGTCCTTGATTGCGCTGCTGGGCTATCTTGCGGTCCTACATGCTCGCTTTGCCGGCTGGGTCAAGCATCGCGGGCTTGCCGTCCTGGCCGCAAGTTGCTTCGCGCTGGTCATTGTGGCCTGGTATGGCGTGAACTTCGTCCTTGGTGCCGGTCTGCACAGCTATGGCTTCGGTGGCGGCGGAAAGCTCTTCATGGGGAGTTTGATCGGCGTCCAATCGCTCTATATTGCGGTGGCCTTATGGCGGTCCCGCATCTCCGCAACTGCGAGCAAACCAAGGTTGCGACTCGCGGA
Source organism: Planctomycetota bacterium (assembly GCA_037147235.1). Classification (GTDB taxonomy): domain Bacteria; phylum Planctomycetota; class Planctomycetia; order Pirellulales; family Thermoguttaceae; genus JANXQG01. Next base: position 3,961 of record JBAWVO010000049.1, read on the forward strand.
TACGCCGGACGAAGATGAGGACGATTCGATTTCGTCCACCGAGGCGGCATGAAGTGTTAATCTCGTAACGGTCGATAATTCGTTGATCCACGCCAAGATTGGACACCTTTCGGAGAACCTCATGCGAGACATCGACACTTGCCTGAAATTGACTCTCGGAATCCGATAGGGTCGGAGTGGCAAAAAGGTTGGAACGATTTCCCGAATCATTCTTGCCTTTCGCGTTTCCGCACCAAACACCGTTGGGAGACAGGAAATATAAAACGACTCCTTTTGGCAACTTCGTGCCCGAAGAACCTCATGATTTCTTCGCCACCTTACCTAAACCACCGATTTTGCACAAGCTTCACCCGGGCATGTTATAATTATGTGCTATTCGGTCGAGCTTAACGTCGTTTTTTTCCGAAACCCCCCGGTGGTTAGGTTGACGAGATATTTGGCAGAGGATAGAATGCAGTCGATTCGTTCTATTTTGAGAAAACTCCCAAGGAGTGCAAGGTCATGCAGATCCACCAAAATGGGGTGGAAATCGTGATCCAGACGCCTGCGAAGCTCAACTTGTTCTTTGAGGTGCTGGGGAAGCGTAGCGACGGATACCATGAGATTGAAACGCTCATGTGCCCGATCGGTTGGTACGATACCCTGTGTTTTCAAGAAACGTCGAGCGAGGATTTGGAATTGGAGTGCCAGTGGGGTTCGGTGGCCAACGGTGGCAGTGGTTTTGAAGAAGTGCCGCGCGACGGCAAGAATCTCGTCTTGCGAGCGGTGGAGTTGGTTCGCCGGCGGACGGGAACAAAACAAAGTGCGCGGCTCCGGCTGATCAAGCGGATTCCCACCGCCGCAGGTTTGGGCGGTGGTTCCAGTGATGCAGCCGCCGCTTTGGTAGCTGCAAACCTTGGTTGGAAACTTGGCCTGTCGGTGCCCGAGCTGGCCTCCATGGCCGCGGAACTGGGGAGCGATGTGCCGTTTTTCCTCAACCGTGGTCCGGCGGTTTGCCGTGGCCGCGGAGAACGGATTGAACCGACGCCCGGGCTGGGATTGATGAACTTTGTGGTTGTGCGACCACCGGAAGGCTTGTCGACTGCCGCCGTGTATGGGATTTGCCGTTCGGCCGCATCGCCACGACCTTTGCAGCCTTTACTTGACGCACTCCACCGGGGAAATGCGAGGCAGGCCGGTTGCCTGTTTTTTAATCGACTCCAGTCGGCGGCCGAACAGTTGTCGCCGTGGATTACTAGATTAGGCCGGCTGTTGGCCGGCGAGGACTGCTTGGGACACGGTATGAGTGGTAGTGGAACCGCCTATTTCGGACTATTCCGCAGTACTCTCCAAGCGAGACGAGTGGCCAGGCGGTTGTTCGCCCGCAATGTCGGGTGTGTGGTTGCTGTGCAAAGCAGAGTATAACGTAGAGGGGTTTGCTATGGAAATCACCGAAGTACGAGTAAAGCTCATGGAAGAAGCAGGAGAGCGCCTACATGCCTTCTGCTCGATCACGTTTGACGATGCCTTCGTTATTCGCGATCTGAAGATTATCGAAGGCGGGACGGGGCCTTTCGTGGCCATGCCCAGCCGCAAGCTCACGGCCCACTGTCCTCAATGCGGCAGCAAAAACCATTTGCGGGCCGCCTTCTGCAGTCAGTGTGGCGCGCGATTGAAGGAACCGAACACCGCAAAAGACGATGAAGGCCGGACCAAACTCTATGCGGACATCGCCCACCCGATCAATTCCGCCTGCCGGGAGATGATCCAGCAGCGGGTGATCGATGCCTATGAGGCGGAGAAATCCCGCTCACAACAGCCTGGCTACGTGCCGACTTACGACGATCTTAACGACGATTCGCCGTGGGTGTCGTCACGCCCGGCACCCGTTCTCGTCGAGGTGTCGCCGGCCCCATGGGCCGAGAAGCCACGCGGTCCGCATCGTCCGCCCTCCGCGCCGCAGCGCAATTCCGGCCCCGGTGTAACGCATGTCAGTGCCGGCTTTGGCGCGGGTATCTTTGAGTAAGGACAGGGGAACCTGCGGGTAAATTCGGCTCTCCCCTGAACAGGTGCCAGGCGTTGGCTGCGGTCTGGCGGACGAATTCGTCGAGCGGCACGCCACGCAGTGTGGCCAGGGCGGCGGCCGTGTGGGCCACCAGCGCAGGCTCGTTCCGCTTCTGCTTGCCACGGAGCGGCTCGGGCGTGAGATAGGGGCTGTCGGTCTCGACCAAGATGCGATCGGCCGGGATCGTGGCGGCCGCCTCGCGGAGCGATTGGAGCTTCTTGTTCGTGTAGGTCACGTTGCCGGCAAAGCTCACGTAGAGTCCAAGGTCCAGACATTCGCCTGCTAGCGCGGCGTCGCCCGAGAAGGCGTGCAGCACGCCACGAAGTGGACCGCGGGAGACTGCATCGCGCAACATGGGCATCATGTCGGCCCAGGCGTCGCGGCAATGGATGACGATGGCCCGATCACGCTGTTGCGATACCCGCAGGTGGCGATCAAAGTAATCTCGTTGCAACTCGATTGGGGAATAGTCCCAGTGGCGGTCGAGGCCGGTTTCACCCAAGGCGACCACGCGAGGATGATCGAGCAAAGCAACGATCGAGTCCCAGTCGTCAGCGGCCGCTTCCGCACAGGAATTCGGATGAATTCCGACCGCCGCAAAAAGGCTAGGGTAGGTTTCCGCCAGACGGACAGTCGCGCGGCTCGATGCGGCGGTGGTGCCCAGGGAGATCATGTATTCTATGCCCGCCCCGCTTGCACGGGCGACGACCGCCGCACGGTCGGCCTCAAACTGCTCGTCGTCGAGATGGCAATGGGTGTCAATCATGGGGCGGAGAACTGGGATGAGAAACGCGGGAAGCTGGTGGGACTCGTTTCACTCGGCCCACCCTACAAATTCAACTCCGCCGCAGTGCTTTCCAGCAGTTCAAGGTGTCCTCGAAGATTGCCGTAGGCTTCTTCCGCCAACGAGCGAACTTCGGGAGCAGGAGTCAACTCGGCGGCACACTCGCCAATCACTTTCTGGTCGTGTTTGAGGTGGACGATGATCTCGCGGAGAAAGAACTCCAATCCGAGATCGTTGAGCGCGGCGAATTCTAACGGATAAGGCCCAGGGGTTGGTTGCCCGCGATGCTCGATAATGGCCTCGGCCAATCGCAGGGAATACATGCGGCTGTCGGCGGCCAAACGACCGATGGCCGTCCAAACAGGCTCGCGGCCGGCAAGGCTCCAAGGCTTGATCTCTTCAGCATACAATGCCAACGAGCGACAGAGCGTCTGCAGTAGTCGGTTCAACACACTTACAACCATCAGGGATTCCAACGTCTTATTCATGAACCGACACTCCACTGCATCAAGGCCCGGCTAGCCACCTGGCCGATCGTCCATAAGCCTTCCCAGCGAACGAAAATCAGGAGCATCGAACCTGCCAGAACGACGGCGTAAATGCCGGGAATCGAGAACAAGGGGATGTCCGGGGCCGGCTGCTTTTCAGGTTCTGCCTCCAACATCATCACCTTGACCACGCGGAGGTAATAGAACAGGCTCACGACCGTGTTCAGGCCACCGATGATCAGGAGCAGATACATATTGGCATCCAGCAATGTGGCAAAGGCGGCGAATTTGGCCGAAAATCCAGCCAGCGGCGGCAGGCCGACGAGGCTGAAGAGGATAATCGCCATGGACACGGCCACCGCGGGCGAACGGCGGATCATGCCGGCATAGTCGGCGATCGACTCGCTTCCTCGCGCGTTGCGGACAAAGGCTACGATGGCGAACGCACCGAAGTTCATGAACAAGTAGACGCCGAGATAAACGATCAGTGCCGCCACGGCATTTCTTGTCTTCTCGGGATGCGCGACATCGCCGGCAAGGGCCACGGCCGCAGCGACCGGCATCATCAGGTAGCCGGCATGGGCGATCGTCGAGTAGGCCAGCAGACGCTTGATGTTCGTTTGACCGTAGGCCGCCAGGTTGCCGAAGGTGCATGTCACGGCGGCCAACAAAGCAATGAGCGAGGCCAAATAAAACCGCACCGGAGCCAGGGCTACAACGACCGATGTGGCAGGCTCAAGGCATCCGGAAAAGATCAGTGCCAGCCGGGTTAAGAGGGCCACGGCGGCGGCCTTCGAGGCGATCGAAAGGAACGTGCCCACTTCGGCCGGCGCACCTTCAAAAACGTCCGGTGCCCAGAAGTGGAACGGCACAGCCGACAGCTTGAAAGCCAAGCCGACCATCGTCATCAGCCCGCCCAACACCAGTACAACAGCGGTTGACTGGTGATGGGCATCGCCCGCCTGACCTAACCAGACCGCCAGTCGCTGGGCCATCGTGGGGAGGTGGGCCGAACCAAGCACGCCCGTCAGCAAGCTGAGGCCATACAGCATCACACCGGCGGCGGCCGCACCAAATACGGCATATTTCAAGGCGGCTTCGCTGCTGGCACGACGATGGCGAAGGATGCCGGCCAGCACATAACATGGCACGCTGGCCATTTCAATACCCAGAAAGACCATCAAGACATGGTTGGCCGAGACCATGATGCAGAGGCCGATCGTCGCGCCCAGGATCATCACGTAGAACTCCGTGGCGTCGTCGTCGTTGGGCACGCCCGAGACCCGAGTGAAGGTCACGAACAGCACCGCGAAGAGCATCAGCAAGCTGCGAATGACAATGCCGAAACTGTCCAGCACCAGCAGGCCGGTGAAGATGGGCTGCGGATCGGGCGCGCCGGCAAATTGTTGCCCCGGACTGACATGTAGCCACGATGCTACATTGAGGTACAGGCACCCTAGCGCGGCCAGGGTGCCCAGGAACGTGATGTAATAAGGCAGGCCGGACGCCTTGGGAAAGATCATGCGGGCCAGCAGCACGAGTACGATCGCGGCGCAGAGCGACAACTCCGGCCACACCGCGCCGAGCGATGGACCAATATCCTTCAAAACATATTGAATCAGTTCATGCAAGTTCACGGCAACACCTTCGCAACAGGAGGTACAGCAAACGAAGGTGCTTTTAAGTCTTTTAACACAGCCGCGTCAACCGATACGCCCGCTTGCGGCTTCACTGGTTCAGCAGATACTGCGCTGAGAAACTCGACCGCTACACTTGCTTGTGGCTTCACGATCTCACTAGCCACTGCGGTCGGCGGCGAGAATTGCGCGGCATGCCTGGCCGGATTGAGATTATTCACCAATCCGTTGATCGTGGCCTTGGTATAATCCAACAACATCGAAGGAAAAATACCAAGCACCACGGCCATTACGACCAGCGGCGCAGCAATGGCAATTTCACGGAAGCTCATCGGCCGCAGGGCCTCCGGGTGCGGCCCCTTGTACTCCGGTCCCAGGTAAACTCGCTGGATCGTCCAGAGGATGTAGCCGGCCGTAAGGATCACGACCGCAGCGGAGATCACGGCCAGTATGATGCTAAATTTCCAGACCGACAGCACCACGAGCAACTCGCCCATGAACCCACAAAGCCCCGGCAGGCCCAAGGCGGCGAAGAAGATCACCATCGAAATGCCGGAATAGGCGGGCATGTGCTGGAACAGTCCGCCAAATCGGTCGAGGTCGCGATGGTGGACGCGGTCATAGACGACGCCGACGAGAAAGAACATGCCAGCCGAGCTGATGCCGTGAGCGATCATCTGGAACATGGCACCGCTGACACCCATCCGCCAGGCGTCGGCATTGTAAAGATTGCCGGCCGTTGCGCTGCACGCGCCGATGCCCAGCAAAACGTAGCCCATGTGACTCACGGAACTATAAGCAACCAGCCGCTTGAAGTCTTTTTGGGCCAGGGCGGCGAAGGCACCATAGACCATGCTCACCAAGCCGACGATGGCGACCATCCAGGTCAGGCGGTCGTCGAGCGCGGAAGGCAAGATCGGATAGCATATCCGAAGCACGCCGTAGCCACCCATCTTCAGCAGCACTCCGGCCAGGATCATGGAAATGGGCGTGGGGGCCTCGACATGGGCGTCCGGCAGCCAGGTATGCACGGGCACCGCCGGCAGCTTAATCACAAAACCGACGAATAAGAGCAGGAAGGCCCACCATCCGACCGAGTGGCCGAGGAACAGCGTCTGCATGAAAGGCGAGTTTGCCACCTGCCCCAACTTGGCCCAACTGACCATGTTGAAGGTGTGTTGCGTTACTGAGCCGGGATCGAATCGGGCGTCGCTGGTGAAGTAAAGCATCAGCAGGGCGATCAGCATGAGCACACTGCCCACGAGTGTGAAAAGGAAGAATTTGATTGCCGCGTATTCACGCCGCGGTCCACCCCAGACGCCGATGAGAAAGTACATCGGCAGGAGCATCACTTCCCAGAAGACATAAAAGAGGAAAAAGTCGAGCGACATGAAGACGCCCAACATGCCGGTCTCCAAGAAGAGGAAGAGGATGCAATAGGCGCGAACGTGTTTTTGGATTGGCCAACTGGCCAACATCGCCAGTGCGCTGAGGAACGAGGTGAGTACGACCAGCGGCAGGCTGATACCGTCGAGGCCGAGATGGTAGTTGATATCAAACGCGGGAATCCAGGATCGCAAAACTTCGTATTGCATCTGGTCCGTGCTGAGCGAAAAACCGACCGAATTCACCTTGGCCCCGGGCAGCGCAATCCAAACGGTGAGCGCAAAGACGATGATTGTCGTGATGAAGGCGAATTGCTTCATCGTTTCATCCTGCCCCTTAGGGAAGAACAAGAGCACGAAACCCGCCACCGTCGGCAAGAAGATGATCAGACTCATCAACACGGTCGGATCAGATAAAGCATCGAGTAGAATATTCATCGTGTCACGTTCAAAGTTTGCGGTTTTTCACCGTTCAATAGGTTCAAGTTACTTTTTAGGTTCCGACCAAGGCCCAGTTCCAATAAAAGCTAATCAGAGTTCAAGTTACTTCTTAGGTTCCGACCAAGGCCCAGTTCCAATAAAAGCTAATCAAGAGGAACAGGGCAACGGTGCCTACGGCCATCCATAGGACGTATTGCCGCAAGTTGCCGCTCTGCACGGTACGGAGCCGAAGACCGGCCGCGTGGGTCACGTGGGCAAGGCCATTCACTAGGCCATCAACGAAAATGCGGTCGATCCATTCGTCCAGTCGTGCTACAATTCCGACAAGCCACACCAGGCCATCGACCGCGCGATCGATGCCTTGCTTGTCCCAGGCGGCGACCCAGTTCGAGATCCGCAGCGCTGGACGAATAAAGAGCAGGGCATAAAGTTCGTCAAACCACCACTTGTGTATCAAAAATCGGTAGATCGGGGCGAACTGCTTCCGCACATCGTCCGGGTTAAGTTTTCGCAGCCCGTAAAACACGGTCGCCAGCACGAAACCGGCCAGTGCCGAACCAAAGGCCCAGAACGTCGCGGGCACATGAATCCCTTCGGCGTGCGATTCATGCTCGGAAGGATATTTGACAACGGGTGCCGACCAACCGGCCGAGGCACCGTGTTCCGTGCCTAACGGCCGCGCCTGCTCCAAGAGCGGCGTCAGACCGAAGTTGCCCAGGGGCGTGAGGGTCCAGCCGGCAACGACGGCAAAAAAGGCAAGAACCACCAGCGGCCCGACCATCGCGCGAGGCGACTCGTGGGCGTGCTGATAAACATGCTTGTCGCGCGGTTCGCCGGCAAACGTCATATACCAGAGACGGAACATGTAAAACGTCGTAATCGCGGCTCCCCCGGTGGCAATCCAGAAGAAATAGCCATGTAGCGGATTGAATTGTTTGAACAACAATGCCTGGGCCAGGATGCCATCTTTCGAGTAGTAGCCGCTGAGTCCAACGACCAGCGGTATGCCCGCCCCCGCGATCGCAAGGCAGCCGACGAGCATCGTGCCGGCGGTCCAGGGCATCTTCTTTCGCAAGCCGCCCATCTGCGGCATTTCATTCGTACCCGTGGCGTGAATCACCGACCCGGAGCAGAGGAAGAGCAGGGCCTTGAAGAAGGCATGCGTGAAAAGGTGGAACATGCCGGCCAGCCAACCGCCGAGGCCCAGGGCCAGCATCATGTAGCCCAACTGGCTGACGGTCGAATAGGCCAGCACGCGCTTGATGTCCGTAGCGGTAATGGCAATCGTGGCGGCGATAAAAAGCGTGATCGTGCCGACGATGGCAATGACCAGCAGAACCTCGGGCGTAAAAATCGGATAACAGCGGCCGACGAGATAAACGCCCGCGGCAACCATCGTGGCGGCATGGATCAGTGCGCTGACGGGTGTCGGACCTTCCATGGCGTCGGGGAGCCAGACGTGCAACGGGAACTGGGCACTCTTGCCCACGCAACCGCAGAAGATTCCCAGCCCGGCCACGACCAGTAGCCAGTAGCCGTAACCTTGCTCACGCCAGTCCTCAATCTTTGAGGCCCAATCTCCCCAATCATAGTGTCCCTGAAAGAAAGCTAGCTTTCCATTCCACAACCGAGGTTTGCCGCCGACATTCCTTTGCTCCAGCTCTTGGATGAATCCCCCATGAACAAGTTCACTCACCTTATCTTGTGCAGCAAGAAAGACCATGCCATCAGGAACGTGCGGTTCAAAATGGTCTCTCTCCGGGCGAACCTGACTGAAGACGCCCGGTTGAACGGTGCCATCGGGTTGGGTATGATCACCGAAGCTGAATGTACCCATTCCGGCGAAGATCGCCATTAAACCGATGATCATGCCAAAGTCGCCAACGCGATTGACGATGAAAGCCTTATTGGCCGCGTTCGATGCGCTCTTCCGCTCGATGTAAAAACCGATCAAGAGGTAGGAGCAGATCCCCACCAGTTCCCAGAAAGCAAAAACCATCGCCAGATTGCCGGCGATCACCAAGCCCAACATGCTGAAGCAGAAGAGCGAAAGGTACTGGAAAAAGCGATAGAAGCGGCCGCGGCGACGGAGCGGCTCGCCATTTTCCAATCGGGCCAGAGAATCGGTGACTTCGTGTAGCTCTTCGTGCATGTAGCCTAGCGAGTAGATGTGGATGCACGAGGCAATCAGCGTGACCATGCAAAACATGGCGAGGGTCAGCGAGTCGATGTAGTAGCCAATGGTCAGCGATAGCGAGCCAAACTGGCCGAGAGTGTACCAGTCGCCGGAGATGGGATGGGGAGGCCCGGCGTGAGAAGTTGTAAGCGGGTTGACGCTGAGCCAGCAGATCAGGGCCGAGAGGGAAAGCACGAATCCGCTGGCGATAGCGCCGGTGGCCAGAAAGCCGGCGGCCTTTCCGCCGTGCCCCATGCGCTTTCCGAAAAAGACAATGAGCACGAACGAGGCCAGTGGCAGAAGCCAGGCCGTTCCTAGAAGCGTCGGAAGTAACGTGGTCAGATTCATAATGAATATTGCAAATTGCAAATTGCAAATTGCAAATTACAAATTACAAATTGCAAATTACAAATTGACATACGCTCCGCGTGCGCCTGTCCGATAATTTTCAATTTACAATTTTCAATTTTCAATTTCCAATCCTCCTCATCCGGCAAGTTCGTTTCCGCGATCGACGTCGATCGTTGCGTGGTTATGGTAGAAGCAGAGGGCAATGGCCAAGGCGACGGCAGCCTCGGCGGCGGCCAGCACGATGACGAACATGGCAATGAACTGACCGTCAAGCCCCAAACCGTAGCCGCTGTCTACCAATTGCGGACTGCTGAAGGCGACAAAATTCAGGTTGGCGCCGTTGAGCACCAGTTCAATGCCCATCAGCACGCCGATGGCGTTCCGCTTGATCGTCATGCAGACCACGCCACAGACAAACAGGATCGCGCCCACCATCAGGTAGTGCGACAGGCCAACAGGTTGTGTAAGTAGATCCATGGCTTTGTTTATTAAAAAAGAATCTAGGAGTTAGGAGCTAGAAGTTAGAAAAATTTCTGATTCCCACATTCCAACTCCTAACTCCTAACTCCTAACTCCCCCCCTCGCCCCCTCGCCCCCTCGCCGTTTGGCCCTCGCTAAAAACGCGGCTCCGACGAGGACGACTAGAAGGTGGACGGAAATGATTTCAAACGGCAGGAGGTAGCCGACCGGTTTCTTTGCATCGTCTGATGATTGACCAACCTTGTCGGTACGGACGCCAACTAGGCCGGCACCCAACTGGGTTGTTGTGGGATTGGCAGCGGCGGCTTCCACGGCGGCAGGAGTTGGTTCCATCGGTCGAACCTGGCCGACCGTCTGTAACAGTACGGCCAGCAGCGATCCGCCGGTCAGCAGGGCCAATATCCATTGCCCGCCACTGCTTTGCATCGAGATAAACGGCCCGCGCGCAGTGAGCATGACGCCAAAGATCAGCAGCACGACGGTGCCGCCGACATAAAGCATAAGCTGCATGGCCCCCAGGAACTGGGCACCGGAGAGAAAGAACAGTCCCGCCACTCCGCACAGCGAGGCGACCAGGTACGAGGCCATGCGCACGATGTTGTTCGACACGACCACGGCGACGGCGAAGACGCACGTCACCAAGGCAAAAAAGAGGAAGAAGAAGCTGTCCCAGTGGATGGCCGACATGGTTAGCAAGCTCCTTCTCGGGAAAGGGAAAAAATTGAAAATTGAGAATTGAAAATTGAAAATTGAAAATTGGAAGACTGAGGACGTGTGTGGCTAGATTTTCTGGCAGACGGACGCCACCGTGGCACGGGCATCTTGCCCGTGTCGAATTCCACGGGCTGGAAGCCCGTGCCACGCGATTGCCAGAAAATCTTGCCACACACCATAGGACGTCGAAGTAACAGCGGACTGGCATGTCCCTCCCTAATTTTCAATTTACAATCCCTCCCCGTCCGTTGGTTCTGCTTCGCCGGCATCTCTACCGGCTTGATGGGGTGCGAAAGCCCGCCACGCAGAACGAAAATCGAGACCATCGTGCCGACGAGCATGATCGAGGCCAGCGGCACGCAATACTTCAGGCAGGTAGTCATGACTTGGTCGATGCGGAGCCGGGGCAGCGTCCAGCGGAGCCACATCATAAAGATCACGCCCAAAACACCTTTGGTGATTAGGCTGCACATACCAAGGAAGTTGCCGGCAAAGGCGGCGATGTCGCCGTACTCCGGAGTCAGCCACAGCATGGTTGCGACGGGAATTGGCCCATTCCAACCGCCGCAGAAAAGAAGTGCGCCTAACAGGGCCAGCAGGAACATGGCCGAATACTCGGCCATGAAAAACATCGACCATCGGAATCCAGAATACTCGGTCATAAACCCGGCGACCAGTTCGCTCTCGGCCTCGGGCAGATCGAAGGGAGCGCGATTGGTGCCCGCCGTGGCACAGACCATGTAGATGAAGAACGTGACCAGAGCGAACGGGTTGACGAGGTTCCAACTCGTCAGCCAGCCGGCCTGCTGTTGGGCAATCTCCGTCAGATTCATGGTTCCCGCCATCAGCACGGGCACGACGACACACATCCCCAGCGGGATCTCAAAACTGACAACCTGGGCCGCTTCTCGCATCGCACCATAGAGCGACCATTTTGAGCCAGAGGCATATCCGGCCAGGATCACGCCGAAGACTTCCAGGCCGCCGATCGCCAGGATGAAGAATGCGGCCGTGTCCATCGGCTGAACAACCCAGCCCGGTGCAAACGGCAAAGCTAAATAGGGGATGAAGGCGGCACAGAAGGTCAAGTAGGGGGCTGCGCGAAAGAGCAACCCGTCGGCTGCGGCAGGCACGAGGTCTTCCTTGCAAAGCAGTTTCAGCCCGTCGGCTGCCGGTTGCAGCCAGCCAAAACGGCCGCCCACGCGGGTTGGTCCCAAACGATCCTGGATACGGCCGGAAATTTTTCGTTCCATCCAAGTATAGACCGCCACGCACGTCATGACCAGAGCCAAGATCAGCGCAACCTGAACCAGACCGACCACGAGATACCAGAGCCAGCCTTGCTGGGCAAGGCCGTGAAGCCCCCAATGATCCAGGATGTTTATCAGTGCTTGAGCCACGTATGTGTCTTCTAGGAAACTAGATTTTCAATTTTCAATTTTCAATTTTCAATCCTGTCCGCTCTCCGCCTCTCCCCTACCGATCAATCTCTCCCAACACGATATCCAACGATCCGATCACTGCCGGCACGTCGGCAATCAGGCATCCACGACACAATTCCGCGGAGACTGAAAGATTGCAAAAACTGCTGCTGCGGATCCGCACCCGCCACGGCACGGGCGAGCCGTCGCTGATCAGCATGAAGCCCGTCTGGCCCTTGGGGGCCTCGGTCTCCAGGTAGGCCGTGCCGACGGTGAGCTTCTGCCGCAGCTTGATCGGCTCGGCCAGCACTTCCTTGGTCTGGCTATATTTTTCCATCGCCTGGCGAATCAGCTTCATCGATTGCACGACTTCCAACATGCGGACATAGAAGCGATGCCAGCAATCGCCCAACACAGCCTCCCGCGGAACGGCCGGATAAGGCAGATCCTCAGGATACTTTCCCTTGACCTGGGCAATGACCTCGAACTTGTAGCCTTCGTACATTCGCGTGTAGACCGGCTCGCCGTCGCGCCGTAAATCCCAGTCAACGCCGCTTCCCCGCAGGACCGGACCGGTGCAACCGTAGTCGACCGCCATCTCGGGCGAAAGCACGCCAATGTTCGCGGTGCGGTGGATAAAAATCGAATTGCTCGTCAGGGTTGCGTGCAGTTCGTCGATGACCGGCTCGAACTCGGCCAGGAACTTCTCGCAATTTTTCAGCCAGCCCTTGGGCAGGTCGGACGTCACACCGCCGGGCGTGATGTAGGAATAGGTCAGCCGCGCTCCGCAAAGTTCCTCGAAAAGAAGAAGGATTCTCTCGCGTTCCCGGAAGCACCACACGAACGGCGTGAAACTGCCCAGATCAAGGCCATAGCACCCAGCGGCTACAAGGTGGCTGGCAATGCGGTCCAATTCGCAGACCAACACGCGCAGGTGACGAAGCCGCTCCGACGGCACGAAACCGAGCAGCTTTTCCACGGCCATCGACCAGCCGAGGTCCATGTTCATGCCAGCCAGGTAGTCGAGCCGGTCCGCGTAAGGCACGAATTGCCGCGGCGAGAGGTTCTCGCCGATCTTCTCCGCGCAGCGATGTAGATAGCCGATATTCGGCGTCAGGTCGCTGACCACTTCGCCATCCGTCCGCAACACCAGTCGCAGCACGCCGTGCGTACTCGGGTGCTGAGGCCCCATGTTGATCAACATTTCGTCGCTGCGGAGGTCGAATTCAACCAGATCGGGATCGACACGTTCAACCGGCATTTTCAACCCTCCTGGCGATGCCGTGATACTCGTGCGGTGGACGATAATCCTTCCGCAACGGATGGCCGATCCAGTCCTCGGGCAGCAGAATCCGAGTCAAATCGGGGTGGTCAACAAAGTTGACTCCGATCAGGTCAAAGACCTCGCGCTCGTGCCAATTAGCCGTCTTCCATACTGAACTAAGCGTCGGCAACTCGGGCAGGCGGCCAGGAACGTCGTCCTGCCAGCGCGGCAGCGTAACCAAGAGCACAAGACGATGCTTGCAAACGAGACTCGATAGGTGATAAAGCACCTCCAAATGCGGCTGCCACGGGACGGCGGCCGCTTTCTTCGCGTCAGGTTCAAAATAATCGACGCCCGAGATGCAATGCAGCATGTTGAACCGAAGGGCCGGCTCATTGCGCAGGAAAAGCCCGATCTCAGCCAGCAAGCCACCGGCCACTTCGATCCAAGGATCGATCGCGACAGGCTCCGCGCGGAGGATGGCCGGACCAAAGCGGCGGCTCAATTGTTGGTGAATATCTTGGAATTGCATCTAACGCGCTATCCGGAGTTTTTCTGCAGGTCGAGACTGGGAAGTATCAATCGCCCGCACCCAATTGAGATCGCCCCGTCGCCAAACGTAAGCGAAACCAAGCAATATCAAGGCAAAAAATGCGGCCAGATCGACCGCCGCGACAAGGGCCAGCTTACGAGCGTCCTCGGCGACCATCGCGCGGGCATCCTCGGCGATTTGTGCCGAAATCGTGGTGTCTGCGGTTAGCGGGACCGGCGGGGATGTCTGTTTTTTCACCGTCACTCCCAGATCAGCTTCCAGGCTGGAAGCGAGTGGAGGAGTCTGCGGCTTCATCCACCGGGTTGCCGTGCCAAAAATCGTGGCCGGCGGGAAAAACAGGGCCACTTCGACTTCAAAAACGATGAAAACCAAGGCCACTACATAGAACCGCAGATCAAATTGCACAAAACTCGTTCCGACGGCTGGCTCGCCACATTCATAGACCTCTCGCTTGGCGGGTGTCGGCATATCGCAGCGCACCAGTCGGCCGACAAGCAGCGACACCAGCAAAAACAATAGCCCAACCGAGCCAAAAAGCACGATGTAGGCGGTAATTGAGGTCGGAGACATTCCGAGTTCCAGCGAAAGATCGGACTTGAAAAGCGATTATTCTAGGGCGAATCCACTAACTATGCAACCCATGGAGAGTCTTGCGGCTATCTAGGAAATCCACTCCATAGGGGTTTGGCCTGGATTTAGGCTTTCCAGATAGCCTTTACTGAAACTCATTGATTGGGGCCCCCATGCACCGGGCGAAGCACCGATTTGGATTGAGCGACCGCCAACGGTTCAAGCGTTGCTTTTCCCCAGGCAATTTCAGCCGGAAGCCGCGAAAAATCGACTCGGCATCCATCGCGGGAGTAGCAGCTCAAATCGTGCGACGAACCCATGAAGATGCAGTCGACGGGACAAGGCTCCACGCACAAAGCACAAAACAGGCATTTTCCATAGTCAATAACGAATTCGGTTAATTGGAACCCCTTCTTTTCCGGTGCCTTTTGCTTGCCGATTTCAATGCAATTGGCTGGACAGGCCCTGGCACACGCCTCGCAGGCAATGCAGGTCGTCAGATCAAAACGATGATAGCCGCGAAAACGCGGGGCCACGGGGACCGGAAGCTCCGGAAATTCGTACTTCTCCGTGAAAGTTCGTCGCTGGGGATCGTAGGTGCGAATCCAATATCGCAGACCCACCCAAAGTGCGTACGAAACTGTCGCTACAGCGGCAAAAATATTGCGAAACCAGTTCAGCATCGGGCAAGGGTCTTCCGGAAAAGAAAGCTAGCTGAGCTTGACGAGTGCCCATTATACAGCAAGCATACCGAAGATTACAACCGGGGAAACTCCGTAGAACGGAATTTATTCCGTTACTTGTTCTCCATAGGTGGCCTTGATCATAACCTCGCCTGCTGTCATTGCTGTCGCCGTAGGGTGGGTGGAGCATCGAACGGTGCGTTACGCGAACGGATCTGGAACAGTGGTAAATGCTGTCAGCGTCTCGACTTCGTGCGCAACCCACCATTTGCCGGGCCGCTCCACGCACCCTACAAATTTTGGTGGGGCTCGCTGCGCTCGTCCCACCCTACGGCCACACCTAGAACCGGAAGAACACACTGCCCTTCTCCGTTCCGCCCTTTGACAGTGCTGCCCGAGAGAGTAGAATAGAATGTAGGTTGTCCTCTCCACTCAAGCTAGAGGGAGGGGCCATAGCCCTACCCCACCTGTTACGGATGCCCCTGCTATGTCACTCTTCGCTTTCCTATCAATGCCGATGCTAGTTGTCGTCGGATTTGTTGCGTTGCTTCTGTTCGGCAACCGCCTACCCTCGGTGATGCGGTCGCTGGGGCAGGGCGTGACGGAGTTCAAAAAGGGCCTGGAGGGCACTCCTGAAGATGATGCCGCAAAAAAACTCGAAGCGTCTAAAAAGCTCGACGACCAGGCTGTGAAAAGCTGAGAACTTGTTTTAGAAACCTCGTTGCGGCCGAAAATAAGCCGCGAACCCATTCTTGTAACAAGTTCTACCGTAAGAAGTTAGGTTGTCGTGATGCCCTTGCCGTTGGCTTTCTTCGAATTTATTAGTATCCAGGGATTTCTGATCCTTGCCATTCTTGGAGTGCTTCTGTATGGTGAGCGTCTGCCCGAGGTTGCTGCATCCCTTGGTAAACAGTTGATGCATTTGAAAAAGAGTGTGCAGGGGATTCGAGACGAGATTGAATCCGTGGCCTTTGACACGAAACATGCGGTCGCCCGCAGCATGGAAAAAGCCGACGATTTTGCCAATGAGGAGTCCACGGCTCCCAAGTTTGAGCCACCGCCGGCCGAACCTGCCGTCATGGGATCGGCTGCGGAATTCCACGCAAGCCCCGGTGGCCCTTCATCCGATAAGACATGATTCGGGCGTTTAGCTCAGTTGGTTAGAGCGCCTTCCTCACACGGAGGAGGTCACAGGTTCGAGTCCTGTAACGCCCACTATAAAGCCTTACGCAGAAATGACTTGCGTAAGGCTTTTTCTTTTGAGATGGGGTTAAAACTCAAGGGATTTCGGGAGGGGGCAAAACCCAAGCCAGAAGCCAACGCACGAGACAAGAAACGACCGAGTTCCAACGGGGTTCATTCAAGGGGCTATAACGGAGTGACGCAGGTCGGCTATTCAGTCGCCAAATCGCAGAATTCAACGCCGCAGCAAAGCCGACCCAGCCCAAATGAGGGAGCCAATCCCCGCTGCCGAGAAGCAGACGACGAGGGAAATGTCAGTCTCAACCGCGAGCAGTATAACGACGGTTTCCCCACCACGCTCGATAGGCCGCAACGTCAGATTGGAACTCCTTCACAGAGCAATCAACCAACTAAGGATAGGCTCTCTGCTCGCCCGCTGAAAAGGACAACCCACCAGCGGAAACTTGGTCGGTATTTTCGTCGGCTAGGGCTGATCTCGGCGGGTATCTATTTGGAGGAGTCGGCGGGTACGATTTGGAATTCGTACCCGCCAAATCATACCCGCAATCTTTTTCCAAATAGTACCCGTCAAAAAAAACCTTGCGTAACTCGTTGATACGCAATGCTTTATGATGTGGGCGATACAAGACTCGAACAGGGACCGAAATCCTCGAAGAATACGGGGGTTTTGCCGCAGGGCGCTGCAGAATCCGGTGCAGTTGGCGAAACTGGCCGTAGCGATGATTTCGCGTACTTGAGGGCCCGCTGGCCAGGGATGACCGATGAAGCCATCCAGCAATTCGTTCTCGCAATACGAAGTGTCCAGTTTGCTGGTCCAAAGAATTTGTGAGCCTCTCGGAGACTGCTGCCCCGGGCGCCACTGTCGTTTCCATTGACGCGTCGTTGGAAGTGTAGATGGCCACACGGCCTTTCCTTTTGGCCCCTCGCCTTACCCCTCTCGGCCGGGCCGTCGATCATCGGGCGCGTGGGTGTGGGGATCGTTCAAAAGGGGCGTGGCATCGGCACGTCAACTCCAGCGACTTTCGTGGCATTATAACCTGGAATGCCTAGCTTAGCCGTCCGCCAGCGCATCTTGCCGCTCAAAACGCCCCTCTGCGTGTTTTGAGCATCTATCGACGGCATCTTCACCCCCTTTTAACTCAGGAGGTTCGTTCAATGGCCTGTTGTGTTGCTTCAGATTCCGATTCCGATTCTCCCGATCCCAGCCCTCGTTATTCCGTCGCTAAGTGTAAGGCGGTCTACAAAAAGATGATGCCCTCGATCAAGAAGCATGCCCGTGGTGCCTTTCGGTATCTTAGGCCCGAAGAGAAGGAAGAGTGCGTGCAAAACGTACTCGCCAATACCTGGGCTGCGTTGGTTGGTTTAGCACGACGCGGCAGGCTCGACAGGGCGTTTCCGTCTGTCCTGGCAAAGTTTGCTGAGAAGCAAACTCGCGACCACCGCATCACGGGAGGCCACTTGGCAGTAAAAGACGTGCTCAGCCCTTACTGTCAAGCGAAAAAGCATGTAAGGGTGACGCGGCTCGACAGGTACGACCACGTTAACGAGTGCTGGAATAACCCCGAAGAGAGCTGCAGTGATCTGCTCGCGGAGAGTCGAAACACCACGCCCGCTGACCTTGCCGCCAGCCGCATCGACTTCGGCACTTGGCTCAAACTGCTTCCGTACCGTCAGAGGCGGATTGCTAAATTTCTGTCGGTGGGCAATCGCACGGCTGATACCGCTAAGAAGTTCAAGGTGTCCGCCGGTCGCATCTCTCAGATTCGCAAAGAGCTTGCCGACAACTGGAGCAAGTTCATTGGCGACGAGCCTGGCCCTGCCATCGCGGCCTGATTTCCTTATCTGGCTGGCCTTCATGCCGGCCCATAGCCCAGCCCTGGTTGATCCTCCAAACACCAGGGCTGGGCTTTCTTTTGTCTCGCTACACCTCTGGAGTATTATATGAAGTCCATATTCTATCGCGTTTTCACGGTTGCGGTCGAGTTGATTGCTGGGCTGACGGCGATTGTTGTAATCGCGGTCTTCGCCCTACCCGACATCTTCTGCATCGCGCTGCTTCATGCGCCACGGAAGATTCTCGCCATCCTCTCGCTCTTGACGGCCCTCTCAGGCTTCTCGGCTTTCATTGGCTGTTCAAAGACCCCGTCGCCAGAGCCGCCTCGTGTGGTGCACTGGCGCGGCCAAGATAGCGGCTATGAAGATGAAACTACGGTCCAGACCGCCAACGCCAGCAGTCCCGACAAGCACTAATACGAAGGGAACCCCATGCGAATGATGACCGTTCTGTTACCCGTATTATTGACTGCCGCAACATTCGCGGTTTTCATCTTGCCCAATTCTCTTCCAACTACTATGCGAACAACGACCTTTTTATTACTAGTCCTTCTGACCACCGCCACGTCCGCGATCTTCGTCATTCCGCGTTTCCTTCCATCTGCCGCGTCAGCATCCGTCGTGATCCACTCAGAAGGTCCGACCATCGAGAAGCTGGAGAGGCTGTCGCAACTTGTCACCATGCGAGTCCAGGTAGCAGACATCCTCGTTGCCGAAGGAAATGGGTGCCGCGGTAGCTGGCTCATCAAGGGTGACGCCTTGCTTGCAGTCAATCTGGGCCAGGCCAAGATCACCGACAAGCACGACGACACCAAACAGGCGACGATAATCCTGCCGCTGCCTGAAGTGTTACAGCCGCGTGTGGATCATTCGAGAACCCGCACATGGAGTGTGGAACGCGTGACGTGGCTGCCATGGAACGCAGACCAGGACAGCCTGCGCGATGCCGTTTACGCCGAAGGGCAGAAACTCGTCGCACATACAGCCGCCAGCGCCGAGAACATTCAGGCCGCTAAGATGACCGCGGAGACGGTCCTCAAGGCGCTGTACGCCGAGGTCGGCTGGCAGATCAGCGTGACGTGGGCCTCGCCCGAAGCCCAGAAGGCCGCGCTGCCAGCAAAGTAACGAATCACCACAACCAACAACCATCAGCAAAGAGAACTAATCAATGCCCCTTAAACTCAACCTCTCTATCAGTAAGAAAATCGGCCAGATGGACTTTGGCAGCCTCGGCGCTTCATGCAGTGTCGAAGTCGAATTGCCGCACAGCGTCATCGACGACTTGGATGCGTTCCACCGCCACGCCCGGAATGTCTATGTCGCCGCGACGCAGGCAGTCAACGACGAACTTGCCCGACATGCGGGTAACATCGCTGCGTCCAATGGCCATGCTGTCGCCAGCAACGGTCATGCCGTAGCGCCCAGCAACGGCCACGGCAACGGCCATACGAACGGCCACACAAACGGTAATGGCCACGCCACGAATGGCAACGGCCGCACTACCTCGAACGCATCCGAGAAGCAGCTTGAGTATGCCAGGCAACTCGCCAGGGGCATCCAGGGCCTCGGCATACGCCGCCTCGAAAGCTTAGCCACCAAGATGTATAACAAGCCGCTCGTGGGCCTTACGACATTGGATGCTTCGGGATTGATCGACACGCTCAAATCGATCAAGGCCGGCGAGATCGACATCAACGCCGTGCTGGGAGCGGCAGCGTGAGTGTCGTGCCTTCCATAACTTACACATGATACCTGCCGCCAATGGGCGGCAGGCGGTCGGGCTTCTTTTTAGCTCTGACTTGCTTCTCGTGGCGATCTTCGTCGACGCCAAGCGTAGCCCAGTAGCCCGATGGCACTGTTCCCGCGTTAAGCTAGATCAAGCTGCCCTTCGTACTGCGCTCGCCGGGGACGAATGCGATGGGAACGACGGGATGGCTGGGGCGTCTTGATCGTTGCTGGAAACGATTTCCCTGGCGGCAAACAAAGAACGCTTCTGCCTTCGTCGCCATGCCCAACCCATCAACCCTATCATGCCAACTCCCAAAAGAACCAAACTCGAAGGCTCAGGCACCACGGCAAAATCACTGTTGTGGTTCAAGACTGCCCAAACAGTGTGGTTGGCTGTATCCACGCCGTAGTTACCCAGTGCCAATAAGCTGGAATTGTATGGCTGGTCGCCGAAATAGTTGGGCGTGCCGCCAAAGTTGCTGTCCACCGCGTTGATCCAATAGTCGGCATTGATGCCCGTCCCGCCAAGCAAGCCGTCTATGCCCTTGTCGAGGGAGCCAAGATAGAGTCGGTGTTGGGCAATCGCGTCGATCTCAGTCAGCCCCCAGATGCTCAGCAGTGACGCGGGATTATAGCTCATCTGAAGCACGAATGTATCGGTCTGATGGCTGCCATTGTGGGTGTTGCCGCCGCTAATGGCCATACCGCTGAGATCGAGCTCTTCGCTGATGAGTCCGCCGCCTACCTGTGCCTTCTCCGCTTCGGTGCGCGTCCGCCAGGATCTTGGGCGTTCCAGGCTGCTGGAGGACTCGCAAGCGGTATCGCCGTCCCCACAAATAATGGCTCTCACCGCTGACCATCTCGCGTTCGGACTGCCGCGGCTGTGCCTCAAACCGTGCTTTCTGGCGTTTGATCCAACCGAGCTTTCCAATAACTGCCAGCCGTACGGCATCGTTGGATACCACCAGAGGTGCCGCCACCCGCACGCGGCCATGCGGCGGGTAGACGCCGAGGTGCAGGTTTTTGATCGCCTTGCGGACGACCTCGACCTGCAACCCGCTCACGGTAATGTGCCCCCGCTCAATACCCATCTTGTTGCTTCACCAGCTCCAGTACCTGCTTCGCGAGCGATTCGTCACCGTTCAAGGCGGCCTTGATGGCAAACTCGATCTTTTTGATCTTGAATTTGTTCCCTTTCCAATCGTCCTGCCTGCTGAGTCGCACTGCATTGTCCACGGCGGTAGCCAACGCCTCGTCCTCCCGCGATGCGCGGGTCTACGCCGTGGCGAACGCTGGCACGTTCGGTGGGTGCGAGGGCGGGGACCAACTGGAATCGGATTCCGTTGGTTGGCAATGTGGCACTGAGGTCCGGGATGGCAAATTCACTTGTCGGCTTTTGCTGTGGTGGTGAACATCATCACCACGCCACTGGGCTCTCTCTCCATGGATACTATTTGCAGTCGCGATTTCTCGAGCAGGTTGCGGCATTCCGCCTCTGTCCTTTGGTAGAAGTACCAGTCCACATGCCACTGGTATTCTGCACAGTCGTATCTACTGCTGTCCTTGAATGCGACGAGGTATCGACCTTGCGGTGTGAGCATCTCTGCAGATCCGGCTAGTATCCGTATCAGTGCATCGTCCGCAAGGTAGTCATAGAGACCGACGCTGTAGATCAAGTCGAATTTGCCATAGGTCTTCACATTCCGAGAGGCCGATGCGAGACGGAGGACGTTTTGTTTCACCAGAGAAAGATTGTCAGTGGGGAACCCCGCCGACGTAAGCGCGGACTTAGCGTAGGAAAGGGCTTCGTCATCAAAATCGAGACCGTGGAACATGAATGGAGCTTTGCCGTTGCGGGATACAAACTCTCTGATCTCCCTGCAAGGTCCGCATGCGATGTCAAGAACACGCGGAGTCGTATGGTGTGATGACAAAAAGTCTGGAAAGAAGTCGCGAATCCAGTTCTTCCGTCCGCGAACTGCTCTGGCCAATGCCGTTTGAAGGAAATACAGATCAAGGGCCTCTCCTATCCCGCGAGATTTCGGCTTCTCGTCGTATATGCCTTCCAGAATCTCATAATCCCCTGGATAACCCCTCGGCTTCCGCAATGCCCTGTTCATATACCAGCTCTGCGAGAACCAAGGCGCAATAGCTTCCCGAAAAGCAATCTTGGCGGCTTTCGTCTCGTCGCTTTCGGCGAAAGTAATGGCAGCGCATGCTGCGGAGGACTCGCGAATGGCTTTCGTAAGATCTGACAACGCATCTACTGGCGACAACGATGATGACTTGATTCTACTTTCGATTTGCTTCAAGGCGGCTGTAAAGCGGCTGACTTCGGCGTCTAATTTCATTTCCATTGTCTTTCCTTTCGCGGTCAAGTGGGCCACTGCAAGCCGAAGACCTTAGAGAACTGATAGGGAATTTCAATGTGACTGATTATACTGGCGAGGACTGATTAAGCAATGGGGTAAGCAATGGGGTAGTGGAGGCTCGTTGTCCGGGGCGTGGACCCAACCGATCCCGGCGGGCGGTACACGCGGCGTCGAGGGCTTCAGTCGGCCGCCAATCCACCCGCCGCTGAGAATCGCCAAAAGACGCACTGATAGCAATGATTGCACGCGGCGCGAGGGCACCCATAAAGGACGGGTTGGCGGATGATCTTGGTGCCCCGATACGTTATCCATAACTATCCGTACAATGCCGTAGTAAAGAGGCGGTCCGAGGCCACTATAAAAGATGGGCAGTGGAAGGCGCGGTGGCCGCGACGGACGCAAGGCCGCGACCAAAAGCCCCATCATCGGAGAGCAACCGAAAACCCGGGCCTGTCAAACGGCCAGATCAACGCCCACCCGCTCGGCGATCATCGAGACCAGCCTGGAGTGCCGCCAGTCAATGTTTCGCAGCAGATCCATGCCCAGCCCGATGATGGCCTGCAAGAGCCCCAGCGCCTCTTCCATCTGGTCTGCGTCGACGAGACCGTCGCGGATTCTCCATTCAGCCCGATGCCAGACCATGCCCTCGGTGTCGTCGTAGCAGGCACCGGCCTTGTGGAACATCACAGCCCTTTGAAGGTCGCGCAGCAGCACACGCAGAGTACACTCTGCTTCACTATGGTGAAGCATAGCCGCAAGCTGTTGGAGATTGCGAATCAAGATATACTGACGGGCGGCGCGACAAGGCAACGGCACATCGGGGGCCAGCAAGCTGTTGAAGTCGTCGCGATGCAGGAGCCAGTGGCCGTCGATTTTGGTCGACTGGAACCAGCCTTCGCGGCAGAGCTTCTGGAGCAATCGAATAGGCAGGCCGGAGAAGCTGGCGGTGGCACTGAGGCTGTAGCGATAGGGAGTGGCGGCACGCCAGGTTCGGGCTTCGTGTCGGTGGACGCCGGCGACAACCTGGTCGAAGAAGAGATCGACTGGAAGGCGGGCTGGTGCAGCGGGCGCAGCGGGTGCCGGCTGCTCGGTTGGTATGGTGTCGGACATCGTGATGGCCTATGTAAAAGGATGCGACGACTGAAGCGTCGTCGTTACCATCACCATAAGCTGGTTGAGCCGAAAGCGCAAGGCCAGAATCGAAGAAAAGCGATGTTGCTGCTCACGCTGAGGGCCCGGTGCTCACGCGCAAGAACAGGAGGGGCACGCGTGTGGAAC
The DNA here is from genome assembly GCA_037147235.1 of Planctomycetota bacterium. Lineage (GTDB taxonomy): Bacteria > Planctomycetota > Planctomycetia > Pirellulales > Thermoguttaceae > JANXQG01. The sequence goes on from JBAWVO010000049.1 coordinate 27,366, forward strand.
AGGTGGGGTTCGCCTGGGAGCGGGGAAAAGTGGCCGAGGTGGCGTAAGTTGGCGGAAAAATCGCCCCGGCCGCGCCTTTCGACAACCTACTCGCCACGGCCGGGGCTCGTTCTTCGCCTGCCCGCCCGAAGGCGGACACGCCGGACATCGCGGGTAGTTCCTGAGCCTGGCACGGTCCGCGGAGCTTCTTGGTTCTCACCCCGCGGAATCTGGCCGATCAGGTTGCCATGTCCTGGCCACCCCCGTCAGGAGCTTGCCACGCGGAACCCTATGTTGTTGTTCTCGTTCGTGGGATTGTTGTTGTTGCGGTTGGACGAGGCCAGGTTGTTCGAGTTGTTGTTGAACGACCCGCCACGCAAACCACGCCACGAACCGGCGCGAGGGGCCCGGACGCCCGTCTTCTTACCGCCCGGCCAACACCGAGCGGCGAAGTCCATAACTCTGTGCTTTGACGCTCACCTAAATTGACCGGTTTTTGCTCAGCTAAACAGGGCTACTAC
>JBAWVO010000050.1:0-27717 GCA_037147235.1 Planctomycetota bacterium
CCCTTTGACCCTGACCTTTGACCCCTGACCCCGGGCTGTTCCCTTGCCAACCTTTAGTTATCCGTTGCTTGCTGGTGTTGCCGCCGCTGCTGCCGCGGTCCCGGTAATCGTGCATTTGCTCAATCGTCGTCGCTTCCGCGTGGTGCAGTGGGCAGCCATGGATTTTTTACGTGAGGCGGTTTCGCGCAGTCGGCGGATCCTTGAACTTCGCGATCTGCTGCTCTTACTGCTTCGCGTGCTTTGTCTACTGGCCTTTGCCTTTGCTATCGGACGGCCTTATTGGAATCGCTCGACCCAGACGGCAATCGATCCGAATCAACCCGTACATGCGGTCGTGCTGGTCGACAATAGCCTGAGTATGAGCTACCAGAAGTTTGATGGCATTTTGTTGGACGAAGCCAAGGCCAAGGCTAAGGAGTTGATCGAGGGCCTGCCTCACGGCAGCGTGATTTCGGTCGTTCCGACATGTGGCTCGGCCGGCGGCGTCAGTTCGGAAGTTTATTCCAGGCCGGAGGATGCCTTGGAGGCGTTGACGGCGATCAAAACGATGGACCGTGCCACGCGTGCTGGCCCTGTGATTAGTCTGGCGTTGGACGTTTGTGGGCGAACGACGAACATGTCCTCCAAGAAGATATTTCTCGTCACCGACCAGCAGGTGGCCGGTTGGTCGTCCGATGCTGAGCGAGAAAATTTGAAGCAATTGCCCTGCCCGATGCAGATCGTCCAGGTATCCGCGGACGAAATCGAGAATGCCTGGGTGGCCGACGTTCAGCTTCGCGATGGCGTGGCGGACGCAGAGGCACCGGCCATATTTATCGCCAAGATCGGCTATCAAGGCCCTGCGCCGCGCACCAACGTGCAAGTGACGCTCAAGATTGATGGTACGACGGTTTCCTCGCAATCGGTTAACCTTGAGCCTGGCCAGATCAAAGATGTGGAGTTCGCGGAATACCGTTTCCCTGCGCCTGCCGAGAAGGGAAAAGCAAGCTACTCTTCGGTCGAGGTATCGATCCCGCACGACCGGCTGCCGGGCGACGACCAGCGTTCGCTCATCGTGCCGGTTACGGCCTCGCTGCCGGTGGTCTTTGTCGATGCCTTGGGCCCGGAAGAGAAACCGCAGGAGGGACAGTACGGCGATACTTGGTGGCTGCGGCGTTTGCTGGCACCGCGTACGGAACAATCAGAATCGGAACAGCCGTCGTTAATCCAGGTCCGACAATTGAAGATGGATCAACTGAACCGTGAGACGCTCGCCGATGCTCGACTCGTGGTCATCGCCGGCGTGCCTACGCCTACGCCGGCCGCGATACCCGTCTTGATGCAATTCGTCGAGCAGGGCGGCAACGTGATTCTTGCCGGCGGCGGCGGTTTCGATCCGGAGGCGTGGAGCAAAATCGCCTGGAAAGATGGCGAGGGAATCTTGCCCGCTCCCCTGGAAAGGGAATGCGTGGGTGCTCTGCGTGAAGACACGGCCAGTCAGGCGATCCCTTTTGTCATGAAATTCGAGACTCTCGCGCATCAGTACTTCTGGCCCGAAGGGGAGAGTGAAGAGGATATGCGAGGCCGATTTGGACCACCGACCCTGTTTTTCAAGGCGATGGTTCCACAATATAACGATGGCGTGCTAGCGCAGGCAGCCAAAGCGGCGAACGACTATTTTGGCGGTCAGCGCAAGCGACTGGCCGAAATTGATGGCCAGTTGGCCAAATTGGATTCCGGCAAGAGTGGAGATTCCGCCAAGGCACTGCAGGATCGCGATGACTTGCTCAAGCAGCGAGACGGAATTCAACCCTCGTGGCTCGCCTGGCGTAGGGGGTCTGTTCAGGAAGAAGGAGAACAGTTGTCCCCCGAGAAGTTGGCCGACCGCGCTAAGCCCGTGGTCTTGGGCCGCTACAGTAACGACGTGCCGATGCTTGTTCGGCGACAATGGGGTAAAGGTCAGGTGCTGCTGCTCACCACGAGCCTTTCTCCCCAGTGGACTACCCTGCCCGAGATGCAGCAGTCTTGGTGGCTGATGGATCGGATTGTCCGCAGTCTGTTGACGGAGACCCTGCGGTCGTGGAATCTCAGTAGTGAAGGATCCTTCGTTCTTCCCGTGGCGAGCGGCGAGCGTTCCGCGCGCTACACCGTCACGGATCCCGACGGCCAATTGCAGGTTCTCTCGGTCGACGCGCAGGGCGGTGATCGCTTTGGCGTCAGTTTGGGTAATTGGTCGCGCCGAGGAGTATACCGTGTGACGGCTACGCGGCCCAGTGATTCGGGGGAAGGTGAAGGGACGCGACTTTGGGAGATTCCCATGGCGGTCAACGGACCTGCCGAGGAATCGATGCTGGCCATCGACGGAGCAGGCAAGGCGAAGTCGGATCAAAACAGTTTTTCCGATGCCACGTCCCAAGCGTATTCCATCGCACCGGTGACCAAGGAAGGCGTTGATTCTTTGTGGAAGTGGCTGATCGGGCTGGCCATGGTGCTGCTCCTGGCGGAGTTGCTCTTGGCGGTAAAATACACTGCGCGCGTGGAGACTGCACGATGAGTCTGAAGCAATACATTTTTGACCTCCTGGGACGCCTGCTCAGTCTCGATCAGATGCAGAGTGTATCTGATTGCCGATTTGGCTTCGCGGCGTCGTGGGCCCATCGGGCATCGCTCTGGCTTTTGGCCGGCTGCTTGGGCCTGATCGCCCTGGTCGCAGTACTCTACCTGCGCTACCAGCCCACTCGGCGCGTCCGCCTGCGATTCGTACTGCTCGTCATGCGTGCCACGGCACTCTGCCTGCTGTTCCTGATCCTTGCCGAGCCGATTCTCATGCTTTCGATCAGTAGCCGCAAGCGACCGATCTTGTGGATGCTTTTTGATGGAACGGATAGCATGGCGATTGCCGACGATCTGCCCGCCGAGCAGCGCGAAGCGACCGCCAAGGCTACCGGCCTCGTCGAAACCAAGACTTCGCCGACCGATCCGGCGGCGATACCGCAACGGTCGACCCGCATGGATTATTTACGTGCCTTGGTGCAGAAGAAAGACAAGAACTTGCTGGAGCAATTCGACAAGGAATTTCGCCTACAGGCATTCATCTTTGACTCTCCGCAAAGTGTCCGCTCTCTCGAATTGACGCAGGGAAATAAATCGACGATTGATGGGAAACACATCGCGGAGCAGTTGACGACCAACGGCAAGGTGACAGCCCTAGGCTCGGCACTCATTGATCTGACCCGCCGCCGTACCTCGGCCAACGTCAGCGGCTTGGTGGTTTTCAGCGATTTCAATCAGAACGCCGGACCGCCTGCCGTGGCAGCGGCAAAGCAATTGGGAATGGAAGTTTACACGGTTGGCCTGGGAGCCACGCGAGCCGTTGATGTGTCCGCCGAGGTTACCGCTGAACCGTTCGTCCACAAAGACGAAAAGACGACGATCAACATCGTCGTAAAACAGACTGGATTGGAAGGCCAAACGGCCCATGTGCGATTATGGGCCGAGCCGTTGGGTAGCGTTAGCAGCACCGCCGGAGATCGCACGCTGATCACCGAGAAGAACGTCTTGCTCGGACCGCCCACCACGCCGAACGGCGTAGCCACGCAGTCCGTTGAAATTCCCTACACTCCAACGCACGCAGGCCGTTTCAATTTGGTGGCGGAAGTCGATCCTCTGCCGGGCGAAGCGGTCGAGGGGAACAACCGTTCCAGCCGCGAAATCACCATCATGGAGGATTATCTGCGGATGATGTTCGTGGAGTACGAGCCGACCTGGGATTGGCGTTTCATCAAAGAAGTGTTCTATAGCGACAAATTGGTGGGAGTGAAAGGTTTTCGCACGTTCCTCTATTCGTCGGACGTACAGGTGCGGAAGCAGAAAGAGTTGTTCCTGCCGACCATCGCACCGACACGGACTGAGTTTTTTGCCAACGATCTGATTTTCCTGGGCGATATGCCGGCAGCCCCACCCACCTCGGCCCTCCCAAACCGCTTCTGCGACATGCTTAAAGAGTTTGTTGGTGAAATGGGCGGTGGATTGGTGGTCCTCTGCGGTCCTCGATTTGGCCCGCAGCAATTGGCAGGCACGCCTCTGGCGGATATGCTGCCCGTCGTGATCGACCCGGCGGCGCGGATCCATGACAAGGAGCCGTTTACGTTACAGTTGACTCCCCGCGCGGTGGAATACCGGTTCATGCAATTGGGTGCCGGTGCCTCGTTCTTGGAATTGCAGCAAGCCTGGGGGGGCCTCGGTTTGCTCCCCTGGTATCAGCCGGTATTGCACAAGCATCCGCAGGCCACGGTTCTGGCGGAACACCCAACGGCCACATGCAGCGACGGCAAAGAAAAGCAACCGCTCATCGCGATTCGGCGCTACGGTCGCGGCGAGGTTCTCTACCTGGGCTTCAATGAGACGTACCGTTTGCGTCGAGATATTGGTGAAGAGTATTTCCGCCAGTTTTGGGGCCAAGTCATGCAACGCCTGGCACTGAACCATGCCCTGGGAGAAGAAAAACGCTTCGTCGTTCGCACGGATCGCCGGCACTATCAGGTGGATGAACCGGTGACCCTCACGGTCGACGCTCGCAACGCCGATTATCAGCCGCTTTCGGAGAATGATGAGGTTTTAACCGGGCGCAAGCTCAGCGGCCAATTGGTGTTGCCCGGAGATAAATCGCAAGCGGCCTCCGAGCAGCCGCTCAATTTGACCCAAAGGAAAAAGGGGCGGTTCGAGGCTCGCTTTATCGCCGCGGTTCCCGGCGAGCATCGCGTTCGCGTGACCGATCCCGTGACGGGCAAGCCGGTGGAATGGACCTTCAGCGTAGTCAACACGCCTGTCGAACGGCAGCGGCCGGTTCGCGATGTTGCCTTGCAGGACACCATGGCTGCGGAGACTCAGGGACGCAGCGTTGCCCTGCAAGACGTCGAATCGCTCTTGGAGTCAATCCACCCGGCCGCTAAATCAGAGACGAGTGTCGAGAACATATCGTTGGTCAATACCTGGCTTTGTCTGGTGTTAATCGTCGGGCTGTTGCTATGCGAATGGCTCACGCGGAAGTGGATCAACCTGCCATGAAGCAACTACAATACTTACGTAATCAACTTATTCAGCTTCGTCGCTACCGGCAGTGGTTGCGCTGGGCCACGGCAATCAGCGCGGCGGTGATCGTCGTGCTGATGGTCCTGGCAGCCGTTTTTGCCCTGGACTGGTGCTTTCAGCGGAACGAGGATCGTTGGCAACGCCTGTTTCTATTGACCGCTGGGGCGGTTGCCATCGGTTGGGCCGCGCGACGTTACGCGCTGCCCTGGCTGAGCAAGCGCGAGGACCCTTTGGAAATAGCCCTCTTGGTCCAGCGGTACGCCGGCCTCGAAAGCGATTTGGTTGCGGCCTTGCAGTTTGAATCGCCCGAAGCCCGCCAATGGGGTTCCGTGCAACTGGAAACGGCCGTGATCGAAAGGGTGTCTTCGGGGCAAAAGGGCATCAAGGTGATGGCTGCGCTCGAGAGCCAACCAATGCTGAAGCGGCTAAGGATGTTGGGCGTCGTCGCTGCGGTTTGGATCGCGGTGGGATTGCTCTTTCCGAGTCACGTTGGTGTTTTCTTCAGCCGCCTGCTGCTGGGTTCTCAACACTATCCCACGCACACCCGCATCGTTGGGCTGACGATCAACGGCAAGAGCGTGGACCTCTTGTCGCCGGAAACGACGAGCGTGCGCGTGCCTTATGGCCGGGCGGTGAAATTTGAAGTTCAAACTACCGGCGTGCGTCCGACGGAAGGCCGCGTGGAATTGATCGGCAGTGGAAAGACCGCCGTCGTGAATCTGGCCAAACCGGCCGACGTGGCGGAAGACGAGGCTCCCATCGTTTATCAAGGCACGCACGCCCGGCTGATCCAGACCGCGCGATACCAAGTGTTTGTCGGCGATGCCTTTACCGATTCGCTCGTGCTTGAAGTCACGCAACCACCAATTATCACGGTCCAACCCGAAGTCATGCCCCCCGCCTACGCCCGCGACGCCGGAGAGGAAGTTCAGGTACTTCCTCGCGGTATGTCGCAGTTCGCCGTGATCGAAGGGTCGGAAGTCCGTCTCAAGGTCCATGCGGATCGTCCCGTGAAGTCGGTCGTGCTGACGGTCCAGGAGAAGCCAATCGCTTTGGTTCTTCAGAAGGAGGATCCGAGCGACGAAGGGCAAATCTGGGCACCGTCGACGGAGGGAACTCCGCTTGCCGCGGTCACGGAGCCGCTGCGCTACTCGATCCAGGTCTCGGACGCCGACGATCAACCTTTGGAGCAACCCTTGGAAGGCTTCATCCGGATCAAGCCCGACCTGCCGCCACGGATCGCCGCCGTCACCAAGACGTCATTCGTCCTACCTTCGGCGCGACCGACGATCTATTACGGTGCCACCGACGATCACGCTTTGAGTCGGATTTGGCTCACCGCCGAAGTATTGCGCGAGGGCGCAGCGGCGGCGATTGGATCCACCCAAGAGGAAACCGAGGTCTATAAGCTTGCCGACAAGGCTGCACCCCAGGCAAAACAGGAAGGGACCTACTCCCTGAATCTCGCGCCACTGCACCTTACCCAAGGTGATACGCTGAAAGTCACACTGCACGCGACCGATTATCGCGGACAGCGAAAAGGAAAAACGTCCGATGCAGAACCGCTCGTATTTCACGTAACCGATGAACAGGGAGTTCTTTCCAGCATGTTGGAAGGCGACCAGAGATCGGCGCGTGAACTGGAAAGCGCCATTAAACGTCTACTTGGCACAGGAGATTCACCATGAAAACCGCGTGGACAGCTTTTGCCTCTTTGGTAATCCTACTCGGATTGCATTCGCTGCTCGCAGCGCAGACTTTGTCGGCTGATCGGCTGCGACAACAACAGCAGCTCCAGCAGCGGGTTCGCGATGCCGTGCAGCAGATGGCCGCTGAAGTACTCGACGTGCAGATCCAGCAACTTAAGGAGAACAACCTCGAGTCGCATCCCTGTTACGAAGAGATCAGTACGATGCGGGAAAATCTCGACGAGTTGGTCAATCAGGACATGACCGAGGTTGTTGAGATGCTTCAGGGAACGAACCTCAATGACGACACCGAGCGTGCCAAAGTCTTTCAAGCCGCTCGCAAAAAGACACGAGAGATCGTGGCGCGGTTGGCGGACGAGCAACTGGTGCTTATCCGGCGACTGAAAATTAGCGAAATGGCCCGGCTCGTGGCGCAGATCGTCCAGCACCAAACCAAGGTTCTCAAGGATACCGAAACCCTCTCCCAGCAGCCGGCCGACCAGCGTCAGGAACTTAACCTGACCGCCTTGGAGGACCAGCGCGACGTGACCGTTACCTTCGGCCAATTCCAGAAGATCCTTCGTGAAGTGGTCAAGCTGGGCGGAACCGCCGGCGTGGAGGCCGTTGCGGTCGTCGCGATCGTCGAGAAGGAGCAAGTTGACAAAAAGCTCGCCAGTGCCGAAGCCGGTCTGCACGATGGCAAATTTGACGCCGCAGCGGATACGCAGAAGGCAATTATCCGCGTACTCCAAGCACTCCTGATGAAGATCCAGCAAACCCAACAACCGGAGGATAACAGCGGGAAGTTTGACAAACAAATCGATGAAGTGATCAAGGAAGCCGTTGCCATTCGCGATGAAGGTCTCAAGACACCGCTCACTCCCGAAAAGGCCGATGCTTTGGCCAAGCAGCAGGTTGAGCTGGCAAACAAGATCGACCAGCTCAGCAAAGCGGCTCCCGACTCGCCTCAAGCGCCGCAGCCGCCAGCCCCGCCAACCCCCGAGAGTCCTTCGCAGCCAACACCACCAACACCACCAACACCACCCCAGCCGCCGACGGATTCTCCAAAAAGCGCATTAGAGGAGGCTAAGAAAGACGTTCAAAAAGCGGCCGACAATTCGTTGCAGCAAAAGCCAACCCCGGCGTCGGAAAACATGAAGCAGGCCATAGAAAAATTGAAAGAAGCCAAAGCCGCTGCCCAAAAAGACAGTAAGGGTAAGGATGGTAAGGGCAAAGACGGCAAGGGCAAGGATGGTAAAGGCAAGGACGGTAAAGGCAAGGACGGCAAAGGTAAAGGCGGCAAAGGTAAAGGCGGTAAGGGCAAGGGTGGTAAAGGCAAGGGTGGTAAAGGGCCTCCTGGGCCACCGGGGCCTCCTGGGCCACCGGGGCCTCCAGGGCCTCCAGGGCCTCCAGGACCTCCGGGACCTCCGGGACCTCCGGGACCTCCGGGACCACCAAAGCCTCCGTCTGGACCCCCACCCAAGAAATCCGGCAAGAGTGGCGCTCAAGCCAAGATTCCACCCAAAGTGGCGGATAATATGCAGGACAAAGCGATTGCCAACGCTCAGAAACTCGCCGAGGAACCCTGGTTCCTCAAGTTGCCGCCCGATATGCGAGAAGCGATCCGCAGTAATTCGCAGCGTCCGCCTCCGTCCGGTTACGACGAGCGGATGCAGGAATACTTCCAGAATACAGACCATTAGGGCTTTTTCTACTGCCAGCGACCATTGGTGTCGTTACAAACCGAGTAAACTACAACCCCCCATTTTTTAACCCTTAGTTGAAGATCTCCATGACAATCGAAAACAAGAACCCGACCCCAGACGACATGGCAGCCGTCGAGCGTTGCAAGGCGGCCTACGAGCGGATCCGCAAGGAACTCGGCGAAGTGATCGTTGGCCAAACCGACGTGATCGAGCAAGTGCTCATCGCCATCTTCTCACGCGGACACGCCCTCTTGGAAGGCGTGCCAGGCCTAGCCAAAACATTGCTGGTAAGCTCGCTGGCCGAGGCCACGCACTTGGCTTTCAAGCGCATCCAGTTCACCCCCGACCTCATGCCCAGCGACGTCACCGGTACGCAGATCATCCAGGAAGACCCGGAGACGCGGCGGCGGCAGTACCAGTTCCTTCGTGGGCCGCTGTTCACCAACATGCTCTTGGCCGACGAAATCAACCGCACGCCGCCGAAAACCCAGGCCGCCATGCTCGAAGCGATGCAGGAGCGGCAGATTAGCTCCGGCGGGGATATCCATCCGCTCCCCGAGCCGTTCTTCGTCCTGGCCACGCAAAACCCGCTGGAACAGGAAGGCACCTATCCGCTCCCCGAGGCTCAGCTCGACCGATTCCTTCTTTATATCAAGGTCGGTTATCCAGAGGCAGCCGAGGAGTGGGAAATTGCCCGGCGGATCACCTCCGGCAAGCAAGGCAAGATCACGCCATCGCTTAGCGGCGAGGATATCGTTCAGTTGCAGAAGCTCGTGCATCGCGTGCCGGTGAGCGACCAGGTGTTGGGCTATGCCTGGGCCTTGGTGCGTGCCACGCGGCCGGGAACTCCCGAAGCAGCCGATTTCGTCAATAAGTGGGTCGCCTGGGGGTCCGGTCCTCGCGGTCTCTTGACGCTCATCACCTGCGCCAAGGCTCGGGCGATCCTTCATGGCCGTTACCATGCCACGGTAAGCGACGTGCAGTGGCTCATCAAGCCGGCCCTGCGGCACCGTATTGCCCCCAACTACGCGGCCCAGGCCAGCAACATGAGTAGCGACAAGCTGATTGATCTCCTTTTGGAAAAGATTCCCGCCGATCGCAAGTACGAACGGCCCACCACCTGAGAAGAAGAATTGAAAATTGCAAATTGAGAATTGCAAATTTCAAATTGGAAGTAGGTCAGGCTTTCCAGCCTGACGGAACAGACAAGTCGGGCTAGAAAGCCTGACCTACGTGATTTTCCAGTACCACAACGGCGACCGATTTGGATCTGACGGCTAATTTACCATTAAAAATTTGCACTTTGCAATTTGAAATACCACCATGGCACGTTCCGTACTCTCCCGTTACCTCAACCCTGAAGTGCTCAACCGTCTCGTCGGACGGCGGATCGATCCACGTGGGCTTGTCTTGGGAAACCTGGCTGGGGCGCACAAGTCGCCCCAATCGGGTTTTGCCGTCGAGTTTTCCGGGCATCGCGAATACACTTGGGGCGACGACCCCAAGCACATCGATTGGCGGATCTTCTTCAACCGCGAGATGCTTTTCATTAAGCAGTACGAGATGGAGACGAACTACGTCTGCCATTTTATCCTTGATGCGAGTGCCTCGATGCGCTACGGCGAGGGGGCGCAGCAGAAACTTGCTTATGCTTCTCAGATGATCGCCGCGTTGGGGCATGCCATCGTCTCTCAGGGCGACAAAGTTGCCCTAGCGGCCTTCGACGACCAGGTCCGCGGCTACATCGCGTCCGGCAACTCGATGGCCCAGATCATCCGCATGGCCGAGTTGCTCGACCGGCTGGATCCGGTTAACAAAACGCAGATGGCGAATTGCCTCAACGAACTCTGCGGGCGGACGCGGCGTCGAGAGATCGTGATGATTTTCAGCGACTTCTTCACCGATCTTCCCTCGCTCGAATCGGCCTTGCAGCAAATGCGTTATCGGCTGCACGACGTGGTGCTTTTCCAGGTCATGCACCACGATGAACTGGCCTTTGAATTCGACCGAATGACCAAGTTCGTTGGACTAGAGATTCCCGAGGAGCTGATGGCCCATCCCGAGGCGATCCGCCGCAGCTACTTGCAGGTCATGGAGGCATTCAACGAGCGTTTGGAGGAGCTTTGTACGCGAAACCGCGTCGAACGCGTGCTGGTCGACACGAGCAGCGACATGGCGGAAGTGCTTATTGACTACCTCAATCAACGCAGTCAGTTGAACCGAGGACGGTGAACGGCATGTCGTTTCTTTCCCGAATCGCACTTACTCAGTGGATATCAAAGAGACGGCTTCTTTGGGCCGGTTTGGCACTGGTCGGCATCGGCCTTCTGGCATTCTTGGTCATAGCCATAACGATCCATGTTCGTGAGAAGCCTATCGAGACGGTTGCCGAGAACTCTGCCGACAAGCCAGACGATGAATCAGGTGACAAGCCCGCGGACAAGCCGGGCGACGAACCTGCCGGCAAACCTGCGGACAAACCTGCCGACAAACCTGCCGACAAACCTGCCGACAAGCCTGCCGACAAGCCGGGCGACAAACCGGGCGATAAGCCTGCCGATAAGCCTGCCGATAAGCCTGCCGACAAGCCGGGCGACAAGCCTGCCGACAAGCCGGGCGACAAGCCTGCCGACAAGCCGGACGAGAACTCTGCGGACAAGCCTAACGACAAGCCGGGCGAGAAGCCGCCAGAGAAGCCTGCTGAAGTTCTGCCCGCTTTCGAGGTGGTGGTGCTTGAAGGCCGCCGACCCGATATGCCTCCGTCGGTGGCGGAATTTCAGCCGCTGCTCGTACCCGTGGCTGCGAGTACTCCTTTCAAGCTAACGCAGATCGAGGGTCAACAAGTCAGATTCCAAGGACTTGCCCGTATCCCGGGCTGGACCCAGGATTCACTCTTGCGATTTGAGAACCTCGGCGGAGGCAGTGCCCGGCGAATTCATCTCTGGGGCCAGAAGCAAGGCGTGACCTTTTGCATGTATCCGCAAACCAACTCCGTGGCCGCCTACCGCACGCTGGCGGAGCCGGTGCAAACCCCCGTTGCTTGTGGCGCATTGCTCGCCACCGACGACGGTTGGAACGCCCGTTTGCCGGGCGGTGCATGTCATCTGAGCTGCCATGACGGCGTGGCGGTCTTCAGCCGAGGCAATACTCAACTGCTACGTGTCCCTTTGGAAGGGCCGATCAAGGCGGCCTATGTCGAGTCGCTCGACGAAATGGAACTGCGCGACCTGGCCTTGCTGCGCTCCGGGCCGCCGGCCCCGGCGGATTCCCCCACGGAACATCGCCAGATTTTCGACAGTACCAAGCCCGCGGATCTCCCCTGGAAAGAGAATTTGCCTGCGGGTGTTCGCCTGCTGCGGCGGGGTGACGGCAGTGTGGAACTTTCGGCCGAGAAAGTACCGAGTATCGCTTTGGCGACGCTGCCCGTGACTGGCCCAGGTTTGTATTCGGTCACCTTCCAAGTGGAAGATGCCACGCCTGGTAGCAGCGTTCTCTTGTTGAATGCGGCGGGCCAACCGGTTGATGGAGTTGACTACACCCGAGCACCCAACTCCAAGGTCGTGTTTGGCCCTTGCTCATTCGACGATCGACGGCCGATGTCGTATGCCGGCTCGGGACAGTGGCTGCGGCTGATTGTTGCTGGCGGGATGTCCCGCTGCTCGGTCAGCAGCGATGGCGTCCATTGGGGGATTGTCTTTGATCCCATCACAAAAATTGGGGCATGGCGCGACATCGGGCTTTGCTTGCGTCCTAACATCCTCCCTGAAAAACCAAACGACCCTCCAAAGCCGGAGGATACACCCCGCCGTATTCGACTCTGCCGCTTGCAAATTCGTGAGCTGGACGGTCTCACCGGGGCCGTGTCGGTCGAGTTGCATCGCAAGGCGGTCGCCGCGGATGTGGATTTCAAGCTTAACGAGACGATCGAGCTCTGGACGGCGCGTATCGCCGGCTTGGCTCCGGCAGGTTGTTCGCCTGGCGAGTGGCGCACCGCGTGTGCGCTTCAGGTTCTGGCCGGCCCCGTGAATGTGGATGCCGCTGCGGTTCTACTCGATCATGCCGTCGCGGAACGATTGGCCAATCTGCCCACGCTGCAAGCCCGATTGCGCCTCCTTCAGGATGCGTCCCTCATCAATCGCAACCGGCCTGAAGATGTCGCTCCGCTCCTGGAGCACTGGGAACAACTTGGTCGTGCCGTGCTTCAAACCGGCACGGAGGCCGAGTTCCAGCAGTATCAGAAAGCCCGCATGGAGACTTCAGGCGTCGGCGGCGGGCCGATGTCGGTGTCCTTGACCAACGGGTCACTGCTCCTGTTCTACGCCGACCATCGCTGGGAGGAATTGCTGCGTTTCAAGAAGCGGCTGATTTCCTATCCCTCGATCCGGGTCGATCTTAGGTTGTTCGATTGGATGTCTCAGCGAACCGCGGGGCGGGCGTCCTTTACCGCCGATCTTCGTCAGCCGCTAACCGTGCCGGTGAGCCGAGCGGCAGCGGGCATGTTTCAGAACTTACAGTCGGCACTGAAAGACAATCAATTTCAGGAAGCGGCGAGGCTCCTGACAACCAGCTACACCCTGCGCGACGACGGTCTGATCGTGACGCCCATGGACGATCAGCTTCTCGTATCCTATCGCGGGATGCAACTGATTCTGCTTCATCGGCGGAAGCTTGCGGAAGCGATGGGCGGCCGGTTGGATGCCGCCGCGCAGCTCAAGGTCGAGCAGGTGCTGTCGCAGGGCGACCCGGCGGCAGTCGAGGCGCTGACCGTTGAATACTATGGGACGACAGCGCACGCCTCCGCTTGCCAGTGGTTGGGCGACCGTGCTCTGGCAGGGTCGGATTTCAGCCGGGCACTTTCCTGGTTCGAGGAGGGCCGTATCACGGCCTCCGTCGAGCAGCAGTCGGATCTGGCGGCCCGCGTCCGCCTGGCTGCGGCCATGCTTGGCTATCTGCGGGGCGAGCCGACCACGTTGCCCGTGTCATTCGGCGGTGTCAAGGTTTCAGCGGAGCAGTTTGAACGCCGCATCCGCGAGGCCGTCGCAAAACAGCAGGCGAAAGTGGAAACGGCGTCGATTGCGGATGCCTTTCCGGTCTTCGCGGATCCGCAACTCGTGAAGTTCCGTTTCGTGCCGTGGGGTGAATTCGACGGAGGCGGAGCCTTGGGACAACTCACGGCAACCGCCAGCGACGACATTCTCATCATGACCAATCGTAAACGGGTCGCCGCCCTCGACCCAGTCAGTGGTAAGACACGCTGGAGCTTGGATATGGGCACTTCTCCCGCGCTCAACCCAATCTATCCGCTGGTTGCAGGCCAAAGAATCTATCTCCGATCAATGATTGCCCCGGGTAGGTATGGGATCGTTTGTCTCGATAAGAAAACCGGTCGTGGACTATGGCGGCGCGATTGCGGTGACGAGGTGGCAGGCGATCCTCAGTTGTTTCAAGGACGGCTGTATGTCCTGGCGTTTGGTCCGTTGAATGGTTCGGCTGGCATGTCCCAACAGCCCCTGCTCCTCGTGGAACTCGACGCGGAAAGCGGTGAAATCCTCTCCCGGACTCATTTCGCGGAAGCGTCTCGCGGGGCGAATAGTGGGGCACCCACCGACAAGCCACCCGAATACCAATCCGTCTGGGTTGGCAACCGATTGATCGTGGTCTTTTCCGGGAGCGTGTTGTGCCTTGATCTCCGCGGAAAAGTGCAATGGCTGCGGAATAGCGAAGGGGTTCCTTCAGATATCGATCCGACCTTCCCTTTCCAAATCACTCAGATGCCGCGCGCGTCGGGCGGACGCATTTACCTGCAACAACCGGGGAATTGTGCCGTCCAGTGTCTCAAGGCGGAAACGGGTGAACTCGTTTGGCGGAGGGGTGTTCTCGGTTTGCAGCGGATCGTCGATATCAACGACAATCGGATCCTGGTTCAAACGACGTATGGGCTTACGGCTTTGCGGGCCTCCAAGGGCGAAATCCTCTGGCGGCGCGAACTGCCCGGAATGCTTTCCGCCGTCGCACGCAACTCGGCCGGCCAGATCTTTTGCGCCCGCCAAATCGTGCAAATCGACAAGTCGCAACTCGCGCTGCTCTGGATCGACGCAGCCACGGGACAAACCCAAGCCCATCGTGTCATCCCCTTGACGTACCGCGATCCGTTGCTGCTGGGGCCGATCGTGGCCCGTGGCAACCAGGCGTGGTGCTGTAGCAGCCGCACCATCGAAGGGGAATTGAAGCCAGGCCCAGGCGCCAATGGAGTGCAAATCTTTGCGTTAGAGCCTTCCGGTCCGGCTGTCCAAGGCGAAGTGCCGTGAGGTTCTCAACGTTAATTCAGAAGAGTTTCTCTGGGGGGGGCGGCATTCACGCCCCGAACGAAATGGTTTTTACACTGCCGGACTGCGTGCGGGCGTTCCGCGCCAGCGTGGGCATTGATGCAGCCGTTGGCAACACGGGCCGTGCGATTGCCAAGGTCCATGCTAGTCTTTCAAGCCGAAGTCGCCAAACAATTGGAGAAATAATGAAACGCATTACAAAACGGTTCTCGATCCTGTCCGCCAGACTGCCCATGTGGGGCGCGTGCCTTGCCATGGCACTCTTACTCGGTGCCTCGCCGACTACATCGTGGGGACAGCGTCGCGGGGAGATCACGCCTCAAAGTGAAAAGGCGATCCAACTCGGACTGGACTGGTTGGCCAAGAACCAGGGGCCTGAGGGAAACTGGGGTTCCAATCATCTGGGACTGGTGAGCCTGGGAGTGCTGGCCTTCCTGTCCGATGGGCACACTCCCGGCCACGGTAAGTATGGGCCGGCTATGCAGAAATCGCTGAACTTCGTCCTGACGAAGGCCAAACCGTCGGGTCTCTTGAACATCTCCGACCAGGACATGTACAACCATGGGCTGTCGACGTTTGTCCTAGGCCAAGCCTACGGCATGACGGACGACAAGCGGATCGGGCCAACCTTGGATCGCGCCTTGAAGGTGATCATCCAGTGCCAGGGCCCCGGGGGCGGTTGGAGTTACTCGGCGACGCCGACCGACGGCGATCTTAGTCTGTCCGTGATGCAAGCCAAGGCGTTGCGAAGTGCAATGGACAGCGGTTTTGACATCCCGCCTTCGGTGATTGAAAAAGCCATCAAACGCGTGCGAGGACTTTATAAGCCGGACGGATGCGCGGCGAACGCCCCGGAGGAAGAGCAGAAGAAGTTTCCCGGCTGGTTCACCTACAATGGCGGCGGAAAAACGGTAGCCATGGCAGCGGCCGGTGCCGTCTGCATGCAGGAATACGCCCAGTATGATGATTGGCGAATCGCCAAAAGTCTCGATCAGGTCGAAACGGCTTTGATCGAGGCCACCAAGCCCAAACCCGATAGCGCCGCGCCGTTCGACGCCTATACGCTGTACTACGTGGCCCAGGCCCTCTACCAAGCGGGTGGCGAACGATGGAAACGCTGCTACCCGTTGCTCCGCGACCGCTTGGTCTACACCCAGGTGAAAAATGGCAAAGATAAGAATTATGGAAGTTGGGGAGGAGAGTTCTGGCCAACATCGGTCTCCTGTTTTGTCCTGGCGATCCCCAACCGCTATCTGCCGATCCTCCAGGAAGGAAGGAAGGATAACTTGCGGAAACAGAACGACAAGAAGTAAGAGGGCACTTGATGAAAAACTTCATGATTGGCTGCGGAATGCTTTTCGTAATTGCGGGGATTGTTACCCGCCAGGCGAGAGCCCAGCAGAAGGAACTCGTGGTCGATGTGGGCGGCGGCGTGAAGCTGGAACTCCTGTTCGTCCGCAATGGTCCCTTCGACATTGGCGACGGCTCATCAAAATCTGAATATGAGAAGCCTCCGCATGGGGTACTCCTTACCAAACCGTTCTATTTGGGCAAGTACCAAGTCACGCAAGAGCAGTGGCAGGCGGTGATGGGAAGTAACCCGAGTAAGTTCCAGTCGCCCAAAAACCCGGTGGAAAGCGTCTCCTGGAACGATTGTCAGCTTTTTCTCGCCAAGCTCAATGCGAAGACGGGCGAGCAACAGGGTAAGTTCGTGTTACCGACCGAGGCCCAATGGGAATTCGCCTGTCGCGCCGGAAGCACCACGGACTACGAGCGCCTTACGCACTATGCACAGCTCAAGGATTATGGGTGGTATGACTCGAACTCGGGCGGCAGGACGCACCCGGTGGGCGAGAAGAAGCCAAACGCCTGGGGGTTCTATGACATGCATGGAAACGTGTGGGAGTGGTGCGCGGACTGGTATGGCTCTCGCTACTATGCGCTAAATTTGCGAGAAGATCCGACAGGGCCTCTTGAGGGCATCTCCCGCGTGGTGCGCGGCGGTGGCTGGAACGACAATGCCTGGGCCTGTCGTTCGATGGCTCGCGGCGACCGCGATCCCAGGCTCAAGCTTTCCGAACTGGGCTTGCGCGTCGCACGAATTCTGCCGTAGAAATAAGGAGATGAGATGCGAAACTTCATGATTTGCTGCATCGTGGTTTTCACCATGACCGAGTCTGCTTTCGGCCAGACAAAAGAACCGTCAAAGAGAACTTCGGTGGACTTGGGCGGTGGGGTAACGATGCTACTGGTGCTGATTCCGGCGGGCGAGTTCCCTATGGGCGACGAATCGGGATATGAATCGGAGAAACCCGTCCATAAGGTGAAGATTACCAAACCGTTTTACCTCGGCAAGTACGTCGTAACCCTGCAGCAGTGGCAGGCCGTGATGGAAAATAAGCCCGATCCCAAAGGGAGCAAGCTTCCGGCTGGGGTTGCATGGGATGATTGCCAGACGTTTCTTATTAAGCTCAATGCGAAGATCGGCGTACAAGAGGGCAAGTTCGTCTTGCCGACCGAGGCCCAGTGGGAATACGCCTGTCGAGCTGGAAGCACGACCAAGTATTGCTTTGGCGACGACGAGGCCCAGCTTGGAGATTATGCTTGGTATAGTGCGAATATGGTCGGTACACCCCACCCGGTAGGCGAGAAGAAGCCGAACGCCTGGAAGCTCTATGATATGCACGGGAACGTGTGGGAGTGGTGCGCGGATTGGTATGACCCAGGCTACTATGCAAAGTCGCCGGTGGACGATCCGCAGGGGCCTGCAACAGGCTCGGACCGCGTGAACCGTGGTGGGGCCTTGGACCGCGCCGCCTGGGTCTGCCGTTCGGCCTTTCGATCCCATGGCCCGGCCAGCCCTGGGAACTGCGTAGGTTTCCGCGTCGCACGAATCCCGGTGGAGCAATAGGGGCCTGCGTCAAATAAGTTACAAAAAGTTAACCACGAAATACACGAAAAAGAAAAGAAATAGTAATCGTAAGGTTGGAGCAAGATCAAAACGTCATTGCAGTTAAACACGAAGACACAAAGAACTCGAAGAAGAAATAAAATTCAAATCGGAACTGCCTTCGTGCTCTTCGTGACTTCGTGTTTAACTTTAATTATTAATTCCTTGTCTATTCCCCTTGTCTTTTTTCGTGTGTTTTGTGTGTTTCGTGGTCTACCTTCCCCTTAAGGTGAGTAATCAGAATGACCTGGCAATCTCTAACCCGAAAAATTGCGACACTCTGCGCCCTGTTGGTCGTGGCGGCGATGGCGATGCCCGGGCAGGATGCCGAGGCGGCGGCACCTCTCATGCTCCCCAGCGGCGAACCTGACCCGAATGGTTCGGATCTCCGGCTTTGGCTGCGGGCCGATAGTGGCATTGAGGACACCCAGGGTCGCAGCCCCGCCGATCCCAACTTCAACGGCCAGGTGGCCGCGTGGAAAGACCGCTCGCCCTGCAAGTTTGATCTCGCCGCATCTCCCGAGCGGGCACCGTTGTTCGTCGGGCGACAGCCTGCGGCGGGTAATTTACCCACGGTGGCCTTTTCCGGCGCGCAACTCCTGACCCGAACCAAATCCGCGCTGCATGACCGCCCCATTTCCACCGTGATCCTCGTCGTACGGGGGCAAAGGACGGCCAGTAACATCTATTCCGCTGGAAAAAGATCCGCACGAGAAACATTACGTTTAGCGTGCAGCGACGAATCCTTGAGCGGGGTAAGCGGGAGCTTCATGGTCAACACCGGCGAGCGGGCATGCGACCTTCGCTTGGCATTGCCCAGCGATGGTCATTCCGGGAGCCGCTTTGCCGCGATTATCTCCAGCGGCAACTTCGATCGCCGCTCGCTCGAATTCCACGACGGGTTGGGCGATCTGCTAGGGCCGGAACGCCCCACAATTCCGGCACCGTTGGCAAGCGACAAATGCACTCCTGATTTTTATCTCGGGGGTGACGAACTGGAGTTTTTCTGTGGCGAAATCGCCGAGATGATTGTTTTCCATCGTGGCCTGTCGCCGGCCGAGCACTGCGATATCCTAACTTACCTCCGCCGCCGCTACGAACTCGATAGGACCGACAGATTGTTTCCTTCGGGCACGTCCCTTTTGCTTACGGATTACTTCGAGGGAAATTGGACCTGGGTCGGCCGAGGCGCGGAATGTCTGCGCAACCGCAGCCTCACGAACAACGAGGGTCAACTGGCCGAGGAAGATGGTATCACCGCCATGATCAACGTGCCCCACAAGGGCACCTATCATGTCTGGGTGCGAGCCATGGAAAGCAGCTTCCGCGACCGTGGGCCTAGCGGGACTGCGCTGAAGACGATCGTTCAGGGCAAAGAACTGACCGTCACCCATGTCCGCGGTCAGGGCGGTTTCATTTGGCGGAAGGCCGGCGAGATCGAACTGAATGCGGGTTCCGCCGAGATCGTGATCCGCGGAGACGGACCTGGCCGCAAGGATTGCGATGCCGTGCTGGTCAGTCCGACAGCCGCCTCGCCGGACGCGGTTGACGAAATCTGCGCCCTGGCCCAGCGGATCCGCGGCATGAGCGGTGAGTCTCGCCTCACGGCTGTCTTTGCAGATGGTTTGAGGCTCGACGGCAGCCTGCTGACGGGTTGGCGGTGGCTGGGGCCTGCCGGGCAGATCGCACATCCTGACACGGCCGCAATGCCCACCCCGGTTTGCCTACAGTTCGATCGACGCCAGACTGAGCCTGATCGCCAGTTGGCGACCCCCTCGGAATCCGTGCTGGAATTCCTGAATGACGACCGACTGCGGGGTACGATCTGCGGCTATCTGCCCGCGACGACGGGCCAGACCGCGCCTGCGATGTTGCTCGTCCGCCCGCCGGTCGGGACTTTCCAAGATCCCAAGCAAACGATTTCCGTGGAGATTGATTGGTTGCGGCGGATCGTCTTTGAGCCATCCCCGCGCGGCCGCCGCTGCCCGCCGAAAACCCTGATCTGTCGCGATGGCCGCGTGCTTCCCTTCCGCTCGATCCGCTGGGGCGCGGAATCAATCAGCGTGTTGACGGAGGAAAGCCTTGAGCGAATTCCCCTGGGCGACGTCGCCGAGTTGCAGATGCCTGCGGCCGACGCATGGAACACCTACTTTCGGGAACTCTCGGTCCTCGATCCCCAGGGCAATGCGGGAATCGTACGTGTCGAAACCAGCGACGGAATCGTGCTGACCGCTTCCACAAGCCGATCATCGCAACTCCGACTGGTGGGTGAGAGCGTTGCATCGCAACGCATGATGCATCCAGCCTGGAGTCGCGCGCCGATTCCCGTCCGCTGGAGCGACATTCGACTCCTCTGGCAGGCCCCATCCAACATGGTGTCGCTGTCGCGGTTCGCTCCGGAACAGGTCACCCAGCGGGGAGTCCTGGGCAGCAGTTGGAAGTGGCAGGCCGATCGCAATGTGGCTGGGGGTCTCTTACGCAGCGACGGCATGGATTATATATGGGGATTCGGTGTTCACGCCCCCAACCAAATGGTTTTCACACTGCCGGATTGCGTGCGGGCGTTCCGCGCCCGCGTGAGCATCGATGCGGCAGTCGGCAATACGGGCCGCGCCATTGCCAAGGTCTATGCCAATCAGGCAAGCGGCGCACCGATCTATCAGAGCAAGCCGCTGGTCGGCTCGGCCACGCCGGTCTCGACGGGTGAAATCGCCTTGCCGCCCGCGGCAGGTGCCGCCCGGCAGCTCGTGCTCGTTACGGAAAACGCCAATGAAGCTTCGGGCGAAGGTGACGGACTGGATATTGGCAACCACGTCGATTGGCTCGAACCGGTCTTGCTGCTCGATCCCGCCAAGCTCCACGCGGAAGTTAGCAAATCATCAGCAAAATGACGAAGCGGATTTGCTAGTACTACTTTGTCAATTTACGCTTCGATAGATCAAGAGATATGGCGCGTCGAATAGCACCGCTGTCATCCTCGGTAAAGGTCAGTGACTCGTAATAGTCTTCCAAAGGGACAAACACACCAATCTTCTCCACCCACTGCTTCAAGCGTGGATTACAAGTTCTCGACCTGTACGATTGATTTTGGGCATGCCCATAACTACCGAGGAAAACACCGGTCTACTGTACTCGACACGCTTTTCGGTGACTTCTGCGGGACCGACTGCCAAAACACGGAACCATAAGCTACCAAACGAGTTGCGATTCTAGGTTGGACGAACAGACCAACAAAACCAATCGTACAGGTCGCAAGTTCTTTCCCACGCCAATGATCATAACCAAACCATTTCCAACTCAAAGATTAGTAATCCTTACGGCCCTACTGGTTGCAGCGGTGATGGCTCGGCATGCCCCAGCGGCATCCCCCATGCTCCCTAGCGGCGAACCGGACCCGAATTGTCCGGAGCTGCGGCTCTGGCTGCGGGCCGACAGCGGCATCAAGGACACCCAGGGTCGCAGCTCCGACGATCCGGACTTCAACGGCATGGTGGCCGCGTGGAATGATCGCTCGCCCCAGAAGTTCAATCTGGCGGCGGCACCCGGGCGGGAACCGCTGTTCGTCCAGCGGCAGCCCGCGGTGGGCAATCGGCCTACCGTGACCTTTAGCGGCAAGCAAGTTCTGACGCGAACGAACACCGTGTTGAATGACCGCCCTACTTCGACCGTGATATTCGTCGTTCAGGGGCAGCCTAGCCACTCCAACTGCATCTATTCGTCTGGAAAAGACCCCAACCTGTCGGAAAGGTTGACGCTGTCCTACAGTCCTGGTCCATTCTTCTACGGCGGCCATTCAACGGGGGGGATCGAAGGACATTTTTTGGACACCGGCGGCCGACGGGGATACGGACTGGACTTAGCCTTGCCCGGCGATGGTCGCGACGGGAGCCGCTTTTTTGCGATGATCTCCAACGGCGAAATCGATCGCCGCTCGTTGGAATCTCACGGTGGCATGGTCGATCTGGCAGGAAGAAAACGCGCCCTGGTTATGGCAACGCAGGCACCGCTGGCAAGCGACAAATGCAGCCGCGACTTTTATCTCGGGGGTAGCGAAACAGACTTCTTTTGGGGCCAAATCGCCGAGACGATCGTCTTCAATCGCGGCCTGTCATCTGCCGAACGCCTCGACATGCTGAAGTATCTCCGCCGCCGCTACGAACTCGATAGGACCGAGGTACTCCTTCCCGATACCTATGTCGTGAACGCGGAGGACTTTGATGGAAACTGGACCTTAGATGCATATCGATACTCCCATTTCGGACATTTCTTAGGGAACCGGTACGTTGCTGCGGAGGGCAATCTGGCCAGCGAAGGGGTTAAAACAACAATTAACGTGTCCCGCGATGGAACCTACCATGTCTGGGTGCGAGCCGTCGAGAACCAGGGTGGGCTGCGGACGATCATTCAGGGTAAAGAGCTGCGAGTTACGCATGTCCGTGGACCGGGTGGTATTGCGTGGCGGGATGCCGGTCAGGTCGAGTTACAGGCGGGGCCCGCCGAGATCCTTGTCCGCGGCGATGGGCCGGGTAAAAAAAATTGCTATGCCGTGCTCATCAACCCGACTGCCGCCACGCTGGATCAGGTCGAGGAAATATGGGCATTGGCCTACCGTCTGCGCTGCTCGGGCGGGG
The DNA here is from genome assembly GCA_037147235.1 of Planctomycetota bacterium. Classification (GTDB taxonomy): domain Bacteria; phylum Planctomycetota; class Planctomycetia; order Pirellulales; family Thermoguttaceae; genus JANXQG01. The sequence goes on from JBAWVO010000050.1 coordinate 22,372, forward strand.
AGTCGCACATGACCGCACTGTTCGACAATGGCCTGCGGCTTGAGGGCAGCCTGGTGACAGGCTGGCACTCAATAGACCTTTTCGGCAAGGTCGCGCGTTCTGACCCGAAAACACGCTCCGCGCTGATGTGCCTCCAGTTCGATCGCCGCCAGGACGAGTCCGAGCGCCCGCCATCGGTATCCTCCGAAGCCCTGCTGGAATTTCAGAACGGCGATCGGTTGCGGAGTGCGGTCTGCGGCTATGTGCCGGCAACCTCCCAAAAAAACCAGACGGTGCCTGCGCAATTGCTCGTCCGCCCGCCGGTCGGCTTCTTTGCGGACCCCAAGCAAACGATTGCCGTGGAAATCGATTGGCTACAACGGATCGTCTTCGAGCCATCACCACGCGACCGCTGCTGCCCGCCGAAAACGCTGATTTGCCGCAACGGCCGTCGCGTTCCTTTCCGGGCAGTTCGCTGGAGTGCGGACTCCGTCAGCGTGCTTACCGAGGAAAGCCTCGAGCGAATCCCCCTGGGTGACATCGCCGAGTTGCGGATGCCGACGGTTGACACATGGAATACGTACTATCGCGAACTGTCGATCCTCGATCCAAACGGTACTGCGGGAATCGTGCGAGTGGAGACTTTCGAGGATATGATCCTGACGGCCTCGACCCTACGATCGTCGCAATTGCGAGACGGAAATGAGGCCGTGGCACGGGTCCACCTGCTGCAACCGGTCTGGAGCCGCGCGCCGATCCCCGTGTCCTGGGCCAGTATGCGTCTGCTCTGGCGGGCACCCTCGCTCGTGGTGCCCCTGTCGCGGTTCTCGCCCGAGCAAGTTACCCAGCGCGGAGTACTGGGCAGCAGTTGGAAGTGGCAAGTCGACCGCAACGTAGCCGGCGGCATTTTGCGTAGCGACGGCATGGACTACCTCTGGGGTTTCGGTGTTCACGCCCCCAACACAATGGTTTTCACACTGCCGGATTGCGTGCGGGCGTTCCGCGCCCGCGTGGGCATTGATGCGGTGATCCGCAACGGGGGCTGTGCGATCGCCAAGGTCCATGCCAATCACTCAACCGGCACGCCGCTTTACCAAAGCAAGCCGTTGGTCGGCTCGGCCACGCCGGTCTCGACGGGTGAAATCGCCTTGCCGCCCGCGGCAGGCACCGCCCGGAAACTTGTACTCGTTACGGAAAACGCCAGCGAGGTTTTGGGCGAAGGGGACGGACTAGACATTGGCAACCACGTCGATTGGCTCGAGCCGACGTTACTGCTGGATCCTACCCTGCTCCACGCCGAAGTCGCCAAACAATTGGGAAAATGATAAAACGCATATTGAGCCGAAAGAACCATGTACCTGAACCATGAATTAGTGACTGGCTTCCCTCTCACGCTACGCTACGGGGAAGAGCGGGACCGTGATTATCTGGCCCTCATCTTCACGGAAGTGTGGGGGGAAATCCCCGAGAAGAACCGACTCGAGATTCTGTCTCGAGGGTACGGCCACGTCGCGGTTGATGTTCTGAATGTACAAGATTTCAAGGGGCACGCAAATAAAGACGGAGATATTCGACTGCCGCGCACCATGGTAGACTTTTATTCACGCAGCCGAATGGTTCATGTCGTGGCCCATGAGTTGGCTCGCTTGTTGGATGAGTTCGACCATCCCGATTTTTTCGTGGAAAAGAAACTCTGCCAAAATATGGAGCGGCGGATTGCCACGATTCTTGAGTTGTGGGGCCACCCGGCCAAAGCAACGATAGGATATACTCAAGCGGACGAAGCTCGCATTCGAGCCAATCGAGCCAATTTTAGCACAAGCCCGCCGGGTGGGGATGGCCGATAGTTCCTTCACGATATTGGCCTGATACGGTTTATTTAAGGGGGGGTGGATTTGGCCTTGTTCGTTAGGCTGATTGTGCCATAATTAGTTTTTCTCCGACTAACTCCGACAAAATGGATTTAGGAGCCGTCGTGCCCACTACGGTATCGCAACAGTTCTCGCTTCTGGCCGATAAGGCCGAAGCCTATCTTGAAGATCAATCCTCGCGCTGTCCTATTCGAATCCAGATCGGATCGGCCACTTGTGAGCAAGCCGCCGGCGCCGACGATGTGTTTGACGAGTTTCGCAAGCACGTCGCCGCATCGGGACGTACCGATATCCTCTTGCATCGCACCGGTTGCACCGGCCGCTGTAGCCGCGAGCCGATCGTCGGCGTGTTCATTCCTGGCCAGATGCCGATCAAGTACGAACGGGTCGATCGCGACTTGGTTCACGACATTTTCACATCCCACGTGTTGGGTAGCAAGCCTGTGCTGAAGCGGGTGCTTGATGGGCCGGTTGAGCGGATTGCCAAGTACGAAATCCTCACCTGCGGCAGCGAGCGATGCTGCTGGAAAGGGAAGCCTTTGTTTGAAACGGCCATCCGCGAGAAACTCGCCGCCGTCGGTGTTCCCGAGGACGACGTGCGGGTGACAGTCGGCAGTTGCTTCGGCGCTTGCAATGCCGGTGACGAGCAGAACCGCTCGCACATGCTTGTCCGGCCTGACAAAATCCTCTATCGCATCGAGAACGAGTCCGATCTGGACGAAGTGGTTCGCAAGCACCTTCTCGGCAGCCAATCCGTCGATCGCCTGGCGGTCCATGGCAAGACGATCGGCCGGAAGTTTTTTGAGCTTTACGGAGACGTGGCCTTCTTCAATCGCCAAAGCCGGATAGCCCTGCGGCACAACGGCGTGCTCGACCCGGAGAGCATGGAAGAGTATTTCCATTACCGCGGCTTCCAGGCCCTGGCTCAGGTCCTCGAGAAGGGCGATCCGAAGTGGGTCATCGACGAGGTCACCCGCTCGAAGCTGCGCGGCCGCGGCGGCGGCGGTTTTGCCACGGGCGAAAAATGGGGCATGGCCGCCAAGGCCGAGGAGAAGATCCGCTACATTATATGTAATGCCGACGAAGGCGACCCCGGTGCGTTCATGGACCGCAGCATGTTGGAGTCCGATCCGCTGAACGTCGTCGAAGGCATGATCATCGGCGGCTATGCCATCGGCGCGCAGAAGGGGTTTTTCTATGTCCGAGCCGAATATCCGATGGCCATCCGCCGCATCCAGCACGCCATCGAGCAGTGTCGCGCCTGGGGCCTGCTGGGCAAGAACCTCCTCGGCTCGGGCTTTGATTTCGACCTAGAAATCCGCCTTGGTGCCGGGGCGTTCGTCTGCGGCGAAGAGACGGCGTTGATCCACTCGATAGAAGGCGAGCGCGGCCAGCCGCGAATCCGCCCACCCTATCCCACCGAGAGCGGCCTGTGGGGCAAACCGACGGTGATCAACAACGTCGAGACCTTCGCCAATGTGCCCGCCGTGATCAACTACGGGGCGGACTGGTTCAGTCGCATCGGCACCGAGAAGAGCGGCGGCACCAAGGTCTTCGCTCTGGCCGGCAAGATCCGCCACACCGGCCTGGTGGAAGTGCCAATGGGCACCACGCTTCGCGAGGTCGTCTACGACATTGGCGGCGGCGTGGCCGACGATAAGGAGCTTAAATCGATCCAGACCGGCGGCCCGGCCGGCGGCTGCATCCCGGCCAAATGGCTCGACATCCCCATCGATTTTGACACCCTGGCCAAGGCCGGTTCGATCATGGGCAGCGGCGGCATGATCATCCTCGACGAGGATGACTGCATGGTTGACATCGCCAAGTTCTACGTGACCTTCTCGCAGGATGAGTCATGCGGTAAGTGTACGCCCTGCCGTGAAGGGAGCGTCCGCATGTTGGAAATCCTTGAAAAGATCACCTCCGGCCATGGCACGCTGGATGACCTCGTAAAGCTGAAGCGGCTGGGGCTGTTGATGAAAAAAACGTCGCTCTGCGGGCTGGGCCGAGCGGCACCCAATCCGGTGCTCAGCACGTTGGAGCATTTCCACGACGAATACCTGGCCCATGTGGTCGATAAGCAATGTCCCGCGCACCGCTGTACGCAGTTGATCCATTACGAGATCGACGACGAGAAGTGTATCGGTTGCACGCTCTGCGGACGAAACTGTCCCGTGGGGTGTATCCGTGGTGCGAGGAAACAGCCGCACGAAATCGACCAGCCCAAGTGCATCAAGTGTGGGCGATGTTTTGAGGTCTGCCGGTTTGACGCGGTGAAAAAGCTGTGAGATTAACTATGCGCAAGAAACAGATTTCGCTTACGATCGACAGCACGCCCATGACGGTCGACGAGGGCACGACCATCATGGAGGCTTGCGAGCAGTTGGGAATCAACATCCCGCGGCTCTGCTACCATCCGGACCTGAGCCTGCAAGGCTCATGCCGCGTCTGCGTGGTCGAGGTCAAGGGGATGGGCTTCTACATGACCTCCTGCAGCCAGAAGGTGTGGGAGGGCATGGAGGTGCAGACCAACTCCCCCGACATCCGTCAGGCCCGCCGCGATATCGTTGAACTGCTGCTGGACAACCACCCCAAGGACTGCCAGACCTGCGATCGCGACGGCAACTGCGAGTTGCAGAACCTTGCCTATTCGCTCGGCGTGCGGGCACGGCACTTTGAGGGCCGCCGCAAGGAAATGCCGATCGATCTATCGAGCCACTCGGTCGTGCGCGACGCGCAAAAGTGCGTCCTCTGCGGCCGTTGCGTCCGTGTCTGTGGCGAGATCCAGGGTGTTCATAACCTGAGCCAGCAAGGGCGCGGCTTCGAGACGGTTGTCTCGCCGGCCCACGGGGCGAATATGGACGAATCGGTCTGCATCCAATGCGGACAATGCATTAACGTCTGCCCCACGGCGGCCTTCCTGGAGAAACGGAGTGCAGGCGGTGTGTGGGATGCCATCGCCGATCCGGAAATGCACGTTGTCGTGCAGACGGCCCCGTCGATCCGCGCGGCCATCGGCGAGGGGTTTGGGCTGCCGGCCGGTACGCCTTGCACCGGCAAGATGGTCACCGCCTTGCGGCGACTCGGCTTCGACGCTGTTTTCGACACCGACTTTGCCGCCGACCTGACGATCATTGAGGAAGCTCACGAATTCCTCACCCGGCTCAAGGAAGGCCCGCTGCCGATGATCACTTCCTGCTCGCCGGGCTGGGTAAGTTTTATGGAGCGATTCTATCCCGAGCTGATCCATCATGCTTCAACCTGCCGCTCGCCGATGGGTATGATGTCGGCCCTGATCAAGACCTATTATGCCAAGAAGAAGGGGATCGACCCGAAGAAGATCTATGTTGTGGCCGTGATGCCCTGCGTGGCCAAGAAGTACGAAGCCAATCGGCCCGAGCATACCATTGAGCTGGGAGCAGGGAGCGGGGAGCAGGGAGCAGGGAGCGGGGAGCGGGGAGCGGAGGGCGCGGAGCGGGGAGCAGGGAGCGTGGAG
>JBAWVO010000051.1:0-27652 GCA_037147235.1 Planctomycetota bacterium
CCGATGGGGCAGTTGACCTGAGCGCAGACAGGTCAATTTATAAAAACGCCAAAGAGCTTGAAACGGTCACCGTCTTGCCATCGATCCTGGCCTCGCCCCAGATAAACTTCTGGTCCGTGCCAGCAATCGCAAACCGTTTCAGTGGTTCCCTGCCTTTTGCCACAAGACCCGCGCCCACATGGGTAAAGTGAAGCCGGATTTTGCCGCCCTCGATTTTCATACGCTCATACTGGGGGCCGGATTACTCGATCGTCCGGCCATAGGTCTTGGCCAGTGCCACCAGCGAGAGGCGATGGCCGACCTCCTCCTTGGTGAGTGGATGGATGTCGTTGGCGTTGCCGATATCGATCGTAACTGCCATGCCCGAATTGGGGACGATTTTCTGAAGCATCGACTGTATTTCGCGAAACGCGGCCCAATTGCTCTCGCCGGGCTGTTCCCGGGGCACCATGTAGCTTGACAGTTGCACAAAGTAGACTGGAAAATCCCCCCGATCCCAACGAGTCCGTCAGTCGCGAACCATAGCCGGGAATAGCGTCCGATAAAGCTCCGCCTCGTCGGCGTTGCCCTCGCCCTGATACCAGATGGCACCTTTGATCCCGAACGGAATAAGAGGGGCAATCATGCCGTTGAAGAGCGATGTCGGCGCAGTAATAATGTTGTCTTCCCATGCGTCCATGCCGACCGGTCTGGTGGGCGATGCTCCTGGCGGCTCGGGTTTGGATGGAGGCTCCTTGCCCTCAGCATTGGCTTTGGCTTTGGCGGTATCGACCTCCCAGCGTTTCACCGTCTCCGGCCACCGCGCTGTGTTTTCCTTCCACTTCGCCCGATCCCGAAGATAGCATTCCTTGTGCCGTGGGAAATCCGCTCTGGCCGTAAGTGCCTGATTCAGGTACATCGCGAGCACCGCTTCCGATCTGAGTCCCTCCAAGCTGGTCCACATCTGACCGGAGCTGCTCCCCCGGCAGGCATTGATCAGACCGACAGGAATCTTCTCAACTCGATGAATTTCCCTTCCGAAAGAATATCCCGTTGCAGAAAACTCCTTCACTGCACCGGGCGTGCATACCGCCCAGCTTCCCTTGCAGTCGGTCTGCGGTTCGAGAAACGTTTCCTTAGGCAGCTTGAAGAGCCGTATCTGCGGATAGTTGGCCTGGCCAAGTCCCTTGGGGTCGTTGACATCCCGCCCGATAACCCGTTGCACCGGCAACGCCATGTTCGACTGTCCTGAGCAAATCCACACGTCGCCGATCAGCACATCCTTGAATTTGAACGTGTTCTTTCCGGCAATCGACACCGTAACCGGTGTGGTGCTGATCTTCAAGTCCGCAAAGATGACCTTCCACTTTCCGTCCGCCCCTGCCGTCGTCGTGGCCTTGGAATCCCCCACGGTCACCGCAATAACTTCGCCGGGATCGGCCCAGCCCCAGATCGGCGTATTGGCACCCGCCTGCAACATCATGTGTTCACCAATGATGGCCGGCACGCGCACATCAGCTCGCCCCACCCCACCCCGCACAAGGCACAAAGAATCCCGACAACAACAAACCCTGTCTTTCGATTCATACAATACACAATACACCTGCATGTTTTATTCTTTACTATCTGTACGGAAAAGTAGAGTGAGACGAGTGAAACGAGCCCCATCATGACGATTCGCTGAAAAATGGTGGGACTCGCTGCGATCGGCCCACCCGACACCTTGCCGTTGACATATTCCGCAACAGCTACTACTTACGCAACCGCTTCTTGAGTCCACTCACAATCCCAGGTGCTTCTCGCCTTCCGCCAAAGGATTCCCCCAGAAATCACGCCCGCCCGAGTTGGCGATCGGCATTCCCCTATTTCGGCAGGGCGAATCCGCGCGCAACCGATATCCTGCCAGCGAATCAAGTCCTATGCCGCCAGTGCCCACTGCCACAAACCGCGGATCCACCAACATCGCATGGGCATCCTCCGGCAATTTGAACCAGGGGCCGAAATAGACGTTGTGACTCATAAGGCCTGGCTTCCGTTTGGAGATTTTGAAACGCCCCTGTCCCGTGGCGTAGAAGATGTTGTTGGTATAGACGGCATTGGTGAAGACCTCCACCGTGCCGCAATCAACATAGAAGACGTTGTTGTACAGGTGGTTGTCAGCCTCAAGCGAACTGCCTCCGCACATCAGGCGAACCTGGTCGTTCTCGCTGACGTTGAATCGCGCAATATTGTGTTCCGCGCTCGGCATGATCAGCAACCAGCCGCCCCGGTTGTGTCGGCTGTAATTGTATTGCAGCACGCAATGGCGGCAGTCAAAGTCAAAATCAAAAGCCTGACCGTCCTGATTGTTGCCCTGCACGTTGGTGTCGTAAACTTCATTGAACTGCATGAGGGAGTGGTCGCATGTATGCATCCAGATCGACGCCGCACAGGCGTTGTACCCCTCCATGCCGTCGGGCAGCACCGCGTTCGGGTCGCCGCAACGCAAGCCGGCATGATTGACCACGTTGTATTCCACCAGTGCTCCCTTGCTGCCGAGTATCAGGATGGCATCGCCGCCAAGATTGGTCATGCGATTATGGCGCACCAACACCCGCGTGGCCGAGGCCGCCTTCGTAGGTGTCCAGACGATGATCGCACTGCGGTCAACCCGTTCGATCAGGTTATGTTCGATGAGAACCTCATCAAAAGTTGCCACCTGTTCGCCTCTTGGTGATGCCACCAGAATCGCCGTGGAGGTGTAGCTATCGATCCCCTGATCGCGCCCGCCCAACAGGCCCCAGATGTCATGAATATGGCAGTCGCCGACGACAATATGACGGAATACGCGGCCGGCACCAGCCACTAGCACAAGAATGCCCTGTCGGTGCTCCTGTGCCGGTGGCGCGCCACTGGTTATTTCCAAATGGCGAATCTCCCAGTACTCCTGGTTCGACAACTGGACCGCTGCGCCGATGGCTGCACCCATGTCAATGATCGGCAAAGGCCCCTCGCCGTAGTGATCGATGCGGATCGGATGGCCTTCGCTGCCGGAGCCTTGCGGTCGCAACTGGCCCTGCCAGCGACAGCCCGCCTTGAACAGAACGGCATCGCCGGGGGCAAAGACCTGCTGATTGACCCGAGCCAACGAACGCCAGGGCGTCGCCGCTCCTCCACCGGCTGAATCATCCCCGGCCATTGCATCCACATAATAGGTTATCCCGGCCAAAGGGACAGAAGACCTCTTGCGCTGCGAGTTCCCCATGCTGCCGTGGAGCGAGTCATATACCGCGCCTTCCGGGACCAGCACAACCGTCGCACCAGCTTCTGTCTTCAGCACAACCCGTTCGCCCTTCAATTTCTCAACCTTTTTGCCGTCGCGGTAGACGTCCATAGACTTGCCAGGCCATGGATTCACCAGCGTACAGGGGCGACCCTTCTCACTGGTGATCTTCACATACTGCACGACGCCGTCCTTGAGCGAGCTGGAAACCAGGAAGGCGCCCCACGCGCGGATACTCCGGAAACTAGCGTCCTTATTCTTCGGCCACACGGGAAAAACTCGCAAGACGTGCCCGTGCCCCATGCAGAGCATCTCGTTGATGGCATTGGGTACGATGCTACAATTCTCGACGCCGTGAACATTGTCACGTGTGAAACCGTTGACATCCCCCACTTTCTCGATCATCCCACGCATCTCCTTGAGGATGATCTCGGGATCGTATCCCACGCGCGCCGCTGCGGCGTAGATGCTGCTCATTCCGTTGCCGTCGATCCAGCGGTTCATGACGCGGACCGTGTTGTGGGAGACTTCAAGCAGCTTGGGGTCGCTGTCCAGGCCGATCGCCCCTGCCGGATAGATATGCTGAATTCCCACGGTATTGCCATCACACCAGGCCATGCCCTTTTCGGTGTAGCGGAAAACCGTCGCGCCATCATGCTCCTGAGTGGCAAACTTGCTCAGGTTCTTCAGAATGTGCTGCCATTTCTCCTGCCGGGCGGCATCGACGCCCAACTCAGTACTCATGTCCATGGCCAGTTCAAGCGTCGTGCGCACCAAGCCCAGCGACACGATGGAGTTAAAGTCCGGGCCAGAACCCTCATGCACGGAATCGTCATAAATTACGTAGCGGCCATTTTCAAACTTCAGATAGTCTTCCCAGAAGTTCGCGACTTCGAGTACGAACGGGTAGACCTTCGTCGCGTATTCTTTATCATAGGTGTGATACCAGCGCATTGCCATGTTCGCCAAGCAGTATGCCGCATTGCTCTTCTGTCCAAGAAAGGTGCCTGGCTTGCAGGTTTCGATCCCCTTGGCGCCGATCCCCACGGAATAGTACACGCCGCGGATTTTCAGCAGATCCTTCGCGTAGGCTCGGCCGCGATCCATGAAGGCCAGAACCGGTGCTTCGAAGGTGTCCGCCTGCTCAAGGTGATTGCAGGAATAGAGGCCATAGAAGTGCGCCTGGTAGTTGTAGTTGAGATGGTAATCACCGGCCCAGCGCGGATCGTCATCCGTGACCCATAGTCCGAAAAGGCCCTGGGGGAAGTCCGGATTCCGGCTGCCGCTCCCCAGGACGTAATTGGAGAGGTAATAACGCTGCTCCAGGATCGGATCGCCGATTGTGACCAGCGACTTTGCCCAAAACTCCCGCCACCAGCGGGCGTGTTTCTGCTCAATATCGCTGACCTTCTCCTTGGTCAAAGCGGTGGCCATCTCCAACGCGGCCAGCAGCGGATCCTTGGCATCCAAAGAACTTTGCATCGCCACCGCGACCGTGACTTTCTGCCCCGGCAGCAGCGTGAACTTCGTGCCCGGTTGCGATTGGGCCTTCCGTGGCTTCGGTCTCTTCGGCTGCGGATTGAGTATGGCTCCCTCGACCACCGGCTCCAATTCCGGGATCGTCACTTTACCGCCGATGACCGTTAGGACGCAGGCTGCCGCAGTGGGGATTTTCTCTTCGGCAAACGCCTTCGTGGCCCAGAGAACCCCGTCCTTGCGGCCGAGACTTTCCTTCGAGCCTCGCCCCGGTGCCGACCATAACCTGGTTTCCACCTCGACAGGCTTGCCCGTCACGGAAAGCTCGACAAGCAGAACGTCTTCCGTGGCCGCGACCAAGGAACGCATGGTTACCGTACTTTCACCCTTGACAAATCGGGACGTTGTGATGGCCGGGTAGAGTTGCTGTTCGATCAGATACGTACCGTCGGCCAGCGAGGGAATGTTGATTTCTATGCCGCCGAAAAGACGCGGGCCGCCCATGCGATGGCCGTCTTTCATCCGCCAGAAATTGTTCTTGCTGATCCAGAACCGCTGGGATTCCGGTTTGCCGCTGATCACGGCACCGAGATCGCCATTGCCTAGAAGAGGCCCCCTGGCTGAATCCCGGGAAGGGACTCCGCCCGGCGGCGCATTGAAGACCGTCTTGTATTGTGAAACAATTCGCTCAGCCTCGGTCTGCATTTGCTTATCGGCCTGCGCACCGTGCGTCTGTCCGAACCCGATCATCTGGCCGAGCCAACCGCCTTTCATCTTATCCTGAAACACACGGAGCGGCAGACGGCGCATCTGCTGACTCTCCTGAGCGGCTGCGGAAGTGCAAACCAAGAACAACATACCTAGACATCGAATTCTCGCGAACATGTTCTCATCTCCTCCTTACTTGTTATTATTGCTATCCCTCAGCCTTATTTTGACACGCTAAAATCCCGCAAGCTGCGCACGGGTTTACCATCGGCTCCGCGCAACTCTGCCACGATCTGGCATTTGCCCGAACCGGCCGGAACATTCAGTTCAAACGTGAAGACCTCGCGTCCCAGTGCAGCCACCTTGCCGTTGTGCGTCTTTTCGGCGAGAGCCTTGCCTTCGCATGAAAGCCGTAACGTAATAGGCCCTTGCCACTCCGCGTCGAGGTCATTGATTACCACGACCGGAACCTTCAATGCCGCACCACCCGCGCATTCGCTGGCCCAAAAATCGATCATCAGCCCAACCGGGGCAAAGGCGTCTCGCACGTATTGGAAGAAATACGGCTCAAACGTAGGACGCTCAATGTCGATGAAGTTGTCACTGGTTTGACCGCCAGGCCGGCTATAGCCAAGGCCGCAGAAGTGCATCACCCCCGCCACTTTCCGCCCCGTTCGCCAGAACTCGGTTTTGGCGGCCACCGTGCGGGCGTAGGACTCGCGGTACTGGTCTGCGCTGGGATTGGGCGGCAACAAGTATCGATACGACTTGCTGTGTACCGGGATCGTAGTCGGCGTGCCGTCGCGATTGAGCCAGAGCCAGCCATATTCGTTGATAATAATTGGGTTGTCGTCGCGATTAGGTATCGAGTTGTTCGCTTCACTGCCCGGATCGCCCGGCTTGGGCGACATCTGAGCAAACTCCGCCATGCGGAACTTTGGGTTGATGTGCCGGTAGGGGTGGGACTCATAGACGTCGGTGGGGCTTTGCGGCGCGTCCCAGCCGTTGTCCCAGGGCCGATTCGAGAGATCCAACTTCCGCACGGCCGTAAGGGCCTTTCCGGTGATCTGCTGATTGGGTGTTTCGTTCTGTGCGTCCCAGATCACCACGCTGGGATGGTTCCATCGTTCCTGCATCCACTCGGCATACTGGGCGGTCAGAGCATTGAGGCTGCCCGTCTGGCCCCACACCGGAAATTCATCCTGAATCATCAGCCCTTCCTCGTCGGCAATGCGATACCACATCTCGGGCGGGAAGCCGATACAGTAGCGGGCGGAGTTCCAGTTCATGCTGCGGAAGCCGCGAATCACGTTGCGTACCCACTCCTCGCGCCACGGCTTGTCGCCTCGCTTGGGATCCTCGAAGAAACGATAGATGCAAATGTTCGTGCCGCGAAGATAGTACGGCTTGCCATTCAGCAGGGGCAGCTTCGTCTTCGGATCAAACGAGAAACACCTCATGCCAAAGCGTGTGTTCAGAGTATCCGTGGTCGTCGGCCCAACCAGGGCGGACACATCCAGCTCATAAAGGAACGGGTCTTCGGGCGTCCAGATTTGGCAGTTTTCGATCGGCAGAACCAGTTCGATGGTCTGTTGCTCGCCCGGTTTCCAGAATCGCTTCTGGCTATCGGCGGAACCAACAACCTTGCGAGTTTTGACCTCGCGCACGGTGCAGCGAACAACGGCCTCGGCGTCTGCGCCATTCGGGTTTCGCACCAACGACACCACGCGAACCTTCTTGCCCGGCACGTCTGGCACTGCCTGTACACGTTCAATGCAGGGCGATCCCGAAAGGATCAACTCGACGGAATCGTAAATACCCGGGATGTAACGCGTCTTCTCGAAGTCGTGGCCCCAAGGAATATCGTCGCCGACGGCCGTTCGCGACGCGCCGACACGGATCACCAGTTCGTTTGTCTGACCATTGCCTTTCAGTTTCCCGCCAACATCAAAGTAACCGGGAGTGAAGCAGCCAATATGGTCTCCCAAGCAATGTCCGTTGAGATAGACCCGAGTGCCGAAACAGGCTTTGTGGACCTTGAGTTGGGCGACGGCGGGCACCGGCCCTTCGACGGTAAAGGAGCGACGGTACCAGAAGGCTCCGCGCCGCGGGTCTTTGTCCTTGGGGCCTACACCCTCGAACGCCGGCACGGCCATATCGGCCAAACCGGGCACGGCCGTCTGGCGGTCGAAACTCTTGGGGACATCATCCATCGTGCCTTCGGCGATCTGCCAAGTGCCGTCCAGGGAGATTACTTTGCGTCCCCCGTCTGCGCGGACTGTCGCAACGGAGACGGCCATGGAAATGATGATACAGGCAAGCAGAATGAAACGATGAAACATGGTACGATCCTTTTTACTCATAGTGTCCAGTCTTTGCGGTATTCATAGTGGAGGTATTGATTGGCTCCGGGTACATTGGTAAGAGTCCGTCCGCCTTTGGAGTCAGTTTTGCGGCGGATCGCGGTGGTACTCGCCCTTTGCCCCCCGAAGAATGTTGCGGTCCTGCGTCCAGTGGCTGTTGTACCAGGAACACGCTTCAAAGGTGTCCTGCAACTCGGCTCTTTTATCATTCAGCTTGTTACGAAGTTCGACGAGTCGTACCTGGTGACTGGCGTCCTGGGAAAGATCCCTGGCCTGGCGCGGATCGGCGATATTGTCGAAGAGCAATTCCTTGCCGTCACTTCGATAGACGGCGTAGGTAAATTGCTTGTTGCGGAGTGCCCGCCACTCAAAACCATCGCTCCATGAGCAGGTGTGCCCCATGCCCTGCAGGAAAGCGAAGTTGGGTTCAGGGCCGGGCTTCCCTTGTGCCTGGGCGGCAAGGTTCATTCCTTCGACTTGCGAAGGAATGCGCAGTCCGGCCAGCCCCAGCAGCGTCGGCATGAGATCGGGCGAGGCCATGCAGGCGTCGCTGCGGTGGCCCGCCGGAATCTTACCTGGCCAGCGGACCAGCAACGGGACTCGTGCTGATTCGTCGTAGAACGTCATCTTGAATACGCGGCCGTGCGCGCCGAACTGTTCGCCATGATCGGAGGTGAAGGCCACGATCGTATCGTTTTCGATGCCAAGCCCTTGCAGGCAGTTGAGGATTCGACTCACGTTCCAGTCGAGATTGGCAGTCATGGCATAGTAGACCCGCATAAACTCAGGCAACCTTGGTTTCCAGTAACTCAGCCAGCGGTTAGGCTCGGCGTTGCGGTCCATGTGCGAATCGGGCCGGTCTTGCCAGGTCTCCGGCAACGGGAAGTCTACGCTGCGGAACTTCTCGTACCACTGCCGAGGCACGTTCTCGGCGGCCCAGGGGTCGTGCGGAGGGCCGTAGGAAAGCACCAAGGCAAAAGGCTTTGCAGAGAGCGCGCGGGCGCGGATCTGCTCGATGGCCAGATCGGTGAAGTGATCCGGGCCGTAACCGACGATGCGGTGCGGCTTGGGTGTGTCGCGAAAATACCAAGCATGGTAATTATCGTGACCGAAATTGTAGGCCGCCCAAAAGTCATTGAAACCCAAGCGGTAGGGGCCCGGCGGAGTGTAGGCGTTGGCAACCTTTTCGTGCCCACCGAGTTCGTTGGCCCAGAGGTGCCACTTGCCGAGGTAAATCGTCTCATATCCGGCGGCGGTCAGCACGTGGCCCAAGCAATCCTGATTGGGATTCAGCCGTAACTCGTTGATGACCATGCCGGTCGAGCTTGCATACTTGCCGGTCATGAACGTCGCTCGCGAAGCTGCACACACGGGCGTACTCACGACATAGTTGCGGAAGTTCACCCCCTCCGCGGCAAGCCGGTCAATGCAAGGCGTGATGGCCCGCTGGTCGCCGGCATATCCGAGCGACTGGTAACGGAGTTGATCGGCGATCAAGATAACCAGGTTGGGTTTTCGTGGGGCGACTTCCGCCGTATGCCCCGGGGAAACCGCAGCTAATAAGAAGGTGAGAACAAACCAAAATATCGCCAGATGCTTGAATTTCATCAGAACCGATAGCCTTTACGTTCGTTTGATGCGCAGTCTGTACTTCTGGGAAAGGCCGTCGAGCATCATGGTGACAATGGAGCAGGTCATCCCCAGCCACGGCACTCCAAGTGCCTTGCCGGACACGGAATCGTAATGTTCGCTGATCCCGTTCCGCAGAGCGTTGGCGACCGTCTTGTCGGCGATTTGGGCCGCCAGATCCTTATAGCCGTATTGGGCCAGCCCGGCAGCAACCTGATAGTTGGTCGCCGGCCAGACGTCGCCTCGCCAGAGTTGGGCCAACGCCGGGTCAAGATTGTATTTGGCCGCCGTCCCGGCGTTGCCTCGCCACTTGCCGTTGGAACTCCAGCGTCCATCATTGCGATCCACGGTTGGCACCGGCAGCGGCGTACTCCAGCCAGGTGTTTGCACTGTTTCCGCCATTCGCTTGGCCATCGCGTCGGTGGGCACACCCGCAGTCAGCGGGATCCAACTTCCGATCGTGCCCACGCGAACCTTTTCGAGCGTGTCGCGATTTACCGACAGAAACAGCCCCGCCTCTTCATCCCACATCTGCTTGCGCATTGCCTCGACTGCCTTGTCGATTCGGACCTTACATCGCGCGGCCATTTCCTTATCACCCATGATGAGGGCCAGTCGCATGAGGCAGCGCTCCGCCATGACCAGGTAGGCACTGTTGCCTGGAACGCAGATATCGCCGTACCAAAACCCTTCCTTCTCGCTTTTGCGCGTCGGGTGGCGAGTCAAAGTCAGGCCGTCCATGTTACATTCGTAATCAAACGTCTCCCATCGCGCGTCTTGGATGGCGCCGTCGTGGTAGGTGCCCACGGCTACCAGTCCGATATTGCTGACGTCGCGCTCGCGCCAGTACCACTCGTGGAACCGTTCGATGGGCTTGATACTCTGCCTGACGAGTTCCTTATCGCCATTGCGCTGATAAACCCGTTCGATGCCCCAAGAGAGAATCGGAATCTGGGAATAGGCTGGGAATTGCACCCAATTCTTTTCGTCGGGGTTGATCATGCAGGGGATCATGTCGTGGGCATAGTCGGGCATTTCCCTGTTCCAACGGACCTGGAAATCCCAGAAGTTCTGAAAAACTTCCCGAATCACTTCCTCCTTACCGGGCAGGATGCTCAGAAGATCGACGACGAACATCGTGTCCCAAATCCATTGGCCGTTGTAGCCGCCGCCAGGTGCGATCCAGCGATGAGCCAGACAACCCCTTGGAGGAAACACCTTGCCGAGGATGCACTTTTGAAAGATCTCGGCCGTCAGCTTGAGTACTGCCGGATCGGGGGATTCAAACAGGTCGCCTATGGTTTTGTCAGGCTCCGCAGCGAACAAGCTAAGGAGAGAAGGTTGCGCTGTGGCAGCAATTCCCACCGTAGCTGTTTTGAGAAACGTCCGGCGATTCCAGTTCATGGTCATAGCGTCCAGCCTTTGCGGTATTCGTAGTGGAGGTATTGGTTGGCCCTGGGAACATTGGTGATTTTGAGGTTTTCGCTATCCCACACCAAGCGTTGGCCGCCCATGCGGACGCAGATAGTACCCAGCAGCAGGGCTTCAGTCAGAGGGCCGGCGAAATCGAAGTTTGAGCGTGTCGTCCCGTTGCCTTTGCAGGCCGCGACCCATTCATCGTGGTGGCCGATGGACCGCGGCAGCGACTTGTGCGGCCGCTTGTACTCTTTCATCCGATTCTCGGGGATCAGGCGCGGACTGCTTCCGCCCCAGCCCTCGACGAGCATCTTGCCTTGATCGCCAACGAACAGAATGCCGTCCTCATGGTTCAAGCCCCGCCCATCCTCCAATTCCTCCGGTCGGGCCGGCCTGATGCCGCCGTCGTACCAGTGCAACCGCACCGGCGGCATGTCACCCCGCGAGGGGAATTCATAATGCACGCACGACGCCAAGGGGAGTGTCTCTTTGTAGAGTGCCGTCGAACTGGCATTCACGCTGCTGGGTGCGCCCAATTTGAGCGCGGAGAAGATCGGGGCGATATTATGGACCCCCATATCGCCAAGTCCACCCGAGCCAAAATCCCACCAGCCGCGCCAGCGGAAGGGCGCGTAGGCCGGATGATAGGGACGCCAGGGTGCCGGGCCGAGCCAGAGATCCCAGTCGAGTCCGGCGGGTACGGGTGGCTGGTCGGTGGGTCGCTCGATGCCCTGCGCCCAGTAGAGCGGCGAGCCGCCCCCCTGGGTCGGCCGATCGGACCAGACGTGGACATCTCGAACCGCGCCAATCGCGCCATCGGCGATCCACTCGTTGATCAGGCGGTTCCCCTCGAAGGCCATCCCCTGGTTGCCCATCTGCGTGGCCACCTTGTGCTCGCGCGCTGCTTTGGCCAGTGCCCGCGCTTCATGGACCGTGCGCGTCAGCGGCTTTTCGCAATAGACATGCTTTCCCCGTTTGATCGCCTCCATCGAGACGATTGCGTGCGCATGGTCCGGCGTGCCCACGACAACCGCGTCGATCCCCTTTTCCTTATCGAGCATCTCGCGGAAGTCCTTGTACTTAGTGGCGAATGGATAATTCGCGAAGGTGGGTGCCGCGTAGCCCCAATCGACGTCGGCCAGCGCGACGATATTCTGGCCCTTGAGCTGCTCGAGATCCCATCCGCCTTGGCCGCCCACGCCCACGCCGGCAATGTTCAGCTTTTCGCTGGGCGGGATATGGCCCGGCCCGCCCAGAACATGACGCGGCACAAGGGCCGCGACCGCCGCAACCGAGCCTGCGGCAAGCAACTGGCGGCGAGAGATACGGGAGCTTGACGGAGGCAGTTGATCGTTCTCGCGAGTCATGTTTGTGGTCAGCAATATTCGTTTCATGGGTTTTGTGTCCTTTCAATTGACAAATATCGTAGTTAAGTTCATGGCTTGTCTTTTCTCCCTGCTAACTTCCAGTCTTTAACGGTTATCTCTTGGTTTGAGCCTCAGTCGATGCGCCGGGCACAAAGTGCCCCGCGAAGGTAACCGCAATATTCTTGGGTAAACCGACAGCAATAGCCAGTTCAAACGGTCGTGCCGAATCAGCAGCTTCAACCCACAAACGATAGGTCTGCCAAGGGGCAGGAAAGAGAGGATTGTCAAGGACCGGTTGAAATACCGCCGGTTGGCCGACCAGGAATCCAGACAGGGATGTCGGTCGGTTGTTCAGGGACAGGAATGGCTGTCCGCCCCGATGGAACTCGGTAGTGACCGCGAACCATCCAGCAGCCTTGTTCGGCGGGATCTCACCCCGGATGGTCCACGCCTGCGTTTTCCCTTTGTCGATAGCGGTTGCGACAACGGCCACATCCGATGATGCCTCGGCAAATAGTTTTGGCATCGGCAGTCGTTCCCAGGTGCGGTTAAGGGTCGGTTCCTTGCCTGCGGGAACCAACTCTAGCAGCACCTGTGAGAAGGGACGCAGAGCGATCGACGCCCTGCTGCCAAATGTCTTTCCATCACCGGTAGTGAACCGGACATGCTTTGGGTACCAACAATACACATCCCACTTGCCTTTGTCCGGCAAGCCCCAGGCAGAATTCAATTCCAGGGGAACCACGTGATCGTGCCAACTGCCATTGTCAATGGCAATCATCGCCCGCGAGCCATCGCTACAGCAGTAACCCCAGACATCGTCCGTGCGGGCGTCGCCAATGAATCGGGGATGGACGAAGCAGTCCGGCCGGGCCTTCAGCAGGGCGAGGAATTCCGCCATCTGCGGCCGGTCGGCCACTGGGAAACAACCGGGGTCGGACCAGATGTGCGCCAACAACTGGCCGCGACAGAGATCCATCAGTACGCCCTCCTGCCAATGCTCCGCGCCGAGACGGTTGTTCCAGGCCCAGCGGCTGAGGCTGAGGCCGAGGCTGTCCCAACCCAGAGCCGGCAAATCCTTGACCATCCGCCTCGCCTGGTCCATCATGCGCACATTGCTCGAACGGGCGTACAGAGCAGGGGTTGTTGCCAGGCTGTCCATCTCCATACGCATGCCCACGTCGAAAATCGTGTCACCGTAAAGCAGCCACCAGGGCGAACGATGCCCCCAGTAGAGTATGATAAAGAGCGCAGGCGAATCATGGTCCAGTGCCTTCAGCAGTTCGATTTGGGCGTTGTGATTGGCCTCGATAGACCAATCGCCCGGCAAATGTTCGTGCTTGGGGTTGTTGCACCACGGATAGATCCCTTCGCCGCTGCCTTCACCGTTGTTGTCGAGTTTAATCAGCCCGATCTTATTGGTGCGGATCTGATGAATGAGGCCGTCGATATGCATGCGGTTGGCGGGCTCGGTGGCTCGGCAGAGGCGGCCCTTGCCGACGCCGTCGGTACCGCATTCCTGTACCGCTGGGTTGCGGCCAATCGTCCACGTGTCGATCCCACCCTGGGATAAAATACTGGGCGTGCAGCCGCTGCTGAGCCAGAGCCCCGGCGTGGTGCCGAGCTTGACCAGTTCGGAGAGGATCGGGGCGAAACCACGGGGAAAGCGTTTTGCATCCGGCGATTTCAAATTCCCGGCGGGATCGTGCCAAAACTCGATGACGTAATAGTCCCAGTGCAGGCCGGCAGCGAGCTGGCCTGCGGCCATGCGGGAAATATGGTCAAGACTTGATGCTTCCGTTATGGCGGTGAAATCATAGGCCTCATCGGTGCCGCCCTGGGCGCCGCAGGTGGCGATGATGGCATAAGGCCGGTCGTGACCTCGCAATACCCGCCGCATGCGCGAGTATAAATGGTCGCGGAACGCGGCACGCGCCGCGTCGGTCTGGGCGACGCCATAGACCGCTTCCATGCAGGCGAACTCCTTCGCCGGCTCCAGCTTCAACCCGGGATGATGCAACAGCCGCAGATGTTGGTTTTGCAGCAGGACGAAACCCGAGGGATGAGCCAGGCCGATGAAAAACTGGTTTTCGGGATAGGCGGGGTAACCCCGCTCCCGGCCCGCAGGATCAGCCCACGAGTCCCACTCCGCAGACCCTGACATCTTCGTCACGCGCACTGGCCAATCGGGATCGCGAACAGTCGCCGCGTCGGTGGCATAGTCGCCGAGACGAACGTCAAGTAGACGGTTCCAGACCGTGGTTCCCGTGTTGCGTATGACGGCCTGCTTGTGCAGAACGGGGTGCTTCGCATCCCAACGGTAAGTGATGGTCACTACCGCCTTGGGTTCGCGCGACGCCAACTCGAAGACCGCTTCGCCACCTGGCGAATAACCCGCAGCCGGGGCCTTCGCCACGGTCAATACAGGAGTGATTAGCGGCTGGTTAGGCAGGCCAATGTCGAATTCCATCTCGGATCCATGCCCCATGGCAAGCGTACGGCCAGTGATCCGGTTTTCCCACACCTCGGCATGAAGTCCGTCCGTAATGTCCAGTTGGAGAGAGAATGACGGAGACTGCAATATGACCTTGTTGCCTATTCGCAATACCGACGGAGCGTTGTGGTCGATATCGAGTTTTGCCGCTGCGGCCACCGCGCTGCCCAATAAGCTGAACAGTATTGCCCGAAACATAGACTGGATCATTTTATTCCTTTTTTGTCCCGGAGGGACATTCGATAATAGCCCAGCAGTTCACTGCTGGGATACCGTAACATAGGAATTACCGGAGTCCCGGAGGGACGGCTGAACTACAAACGGTACACTTTGTTCAATCACCCCTACGGGACTTTCGTTGTTTTCGTTTCCACACCCAGCGATAAATCGCTGGGCTATTCTCACGCGCCCCTCCGGGGCAAAATCGCGTTCCGACGAACTCTTGTCCTCAATTTGTAATTTGCAATTTTGTAATTTTTAATCTATTTTTCATTTCCAGGGTTCTCATTTTACTTTCCATGATTGCTTTGTTTAACCGACTCCTGCCATGCCTCCATCTCAGCTTTCATCCGGTTGACAATATCTGGATGCTGGGCGGCGATATTTGTTTTTTCCGACAAATCAAGCGTCAGGTCGTAAAGCTCGTACTTGTATCCGAGCAGCTTTTTATTTTCGGGCAGAGTGTTGAATTCGGGCAGTTTGTGGAGCTTGTACCGGTTATCGTTCCATGCCACGGGACCGTCTTCCAGGGAAATCTCACCATGATGCCAGAACCCGATCGGTTTGGGCCTTTCCTGCATCTGCCCATCCAGCAGCGGCACTAGGCTGATCCCGTCAAGCGGTTTGACCTGATCGGGAATTTTGATATTCAACAGATCCACGAGGGTTGGGTAGATGTCGCTCGTGCAGACAGGGATGTCGGTGACGACGGGCTTCTTAATGCGAGCCGGCCACTCGATCAGTCCGGGCACGCGTATGCCTGCCTCCCATAGTTCGCCCTTCCTTCCTCGCAGCACACCGTTTGAGCCATACGCGTCCGGGGCTGCATTCTCATCCATCCACGCACCGTTGTCGCTGTTAAACCAGAGCATCGTGTTGTCGGCGATGCCCAGCTTTCGCAAACCCTTGCGCAAGGTACCCATGCTGCGGTCAACCCCTACGATTTCACCATAGTATGGCGAGCCACCCGCCGCCTTGAGATCTTCGGGAGTTGGCTTGAGCGGAACGTGAGGACTGCCAAACCAGATGACCGCAAGAAAGGGTTTGTCTTGCTTGGCGTTCTTTTCGATGAAAGTCAGTGCCTCCGCGACAATGGCATCCGAGCCATCGCCTTTTACTTTCACGAGTTCTCCTTTGCGACTGAAGGTCCAATCCGTGTCAAACCAGTTGGAGACCGTGAACCACTCGTCGAAACCAAAATGGCCGGGATGGAGCGGATCGGAGACGGGAAGCGGTCTCCCCTTTCCGGGTGCCCCGCCGCTCAAATGCCATTTTCCGAAGTGAGCGGTTGCGTAGCCAGCCCGCTTCACGGCCTGCGCGATGGTCATTTCCTCGATGCGCAACGTCATGCCCGGCCAAAAACACCCCATGCGATAGGGATGCCGACCGGTCATCACGCTAGCCCTGGTCGGCGAGCAACTCGGGTGGGCGGCATAGAAACGGTTGAACCTCAGGCCCTCGGCGGCCATGGTGTCCAGCGTGGGAGTCTTGATCTGCTTCAGGCCGTTATAGCTGACATCTCCCCACCCCTGGTCATCCGTCATGCAGAGGATGATGTTCGGCTTGCTCGCCTGGTCACGTGCCAGTTCCCCTGCATGGAGGTTGACGCACAGCGACAGAATCGCGACTGGCGCGATGAACAATCGATTCGCTTGATTCTTAATCATTGAATAACTCCTTGTGTGTTGTGTGTTGTGTGTTCGGGCCACTCCTGGGAAAAGGAGTTAGTTAACTCCTAACTTCCGCCCACTAACTTCTAACTCCTAACTTCTAACTCCTATCTTTCATGCCTTCAATGCGCCGTTACTTCGGCCGCCAGGGCCACAATCAGCCATGCCGAATGTGGAATCCACTGCTCTTTCCATCGCCAGCTCCAATCGGCCCGCGTACCGTAGGGCGGGGGAAGGAAGGCGATGTCTTGCTCATCCTCCACGCCCGACGTGATCCCATTGCAGATGCCGCCCGGGGGATTGGGAATTCCGGCCTCGTAGTCGTCCGGGTTGTTCCGCCCCTTGCCCTGCATCATGCAGATATTATAGGGGTTCAGCCCAAGAATCCAATTGGTCTGGTTCCTCGCATAGGATTTCAACTCCGCGGCCACGGTAGGCGAGGCGAGTTTGCTGCCCATGAGTGCGGCCGCGGCCAACGAGCCTAGCCGAGAGTTTTCCCCCGGCCACCAGTAGCCGGTCTCATTGCGGTGAGGAAAGAAGAACGCACTGCGATTGCCACCGCCAACATCCTTGACATACTGCCGGGCGTAACCAAACGGATTGGCCACCTCCTTGGTGATCGCAAGCTCGAATTGCAACGATTCCATCACGCCCTTTTCAGCGGCGGCCTTTCGCGGGGCGTCGTTCTCGAACTGTAGGTAACGAAGCAAGGCCACGATCGGGAGTCCAGCGTCGGACGCATGGAAAAAAGGCCGCGTGCCGTCCGCGTCTGTCCGCCACCAGCCGGCATGGTTTTCGTCTTTGGAGATCCGTTTTACCAGCGATTCCGCACGGGATCGGGCGGCCTCGAGGTAAGTCGCCTTGTGTGTGGCGTTGTACAACTCCGCGGCAGCCAACAGCCCGCAATAGTCGTCAATGATGTTCTCGCGGTGGTCGTAAGCATATTCGAGGTTGTGGACCAGAAGGTGCTGAAAGCCCTTTTCCGCCGCCGCCAGATACTGGGCTGGCGTGTAATCTCCGCTCCGCTGGAGCATGCTAGTCCGGGCCAGGGCCGCAATGGCCATGCCGCCGCCGTCGCGGAAGGCCGCCTTGATACGTCCGTGCTTGACATGGCCCAGCCCCTCGTAGCCGCAGATCTCCCGCTGCGCGGGATCCTTGGTACATCCGTCCATGACCGAGACATAAAAATACCCGATCGGATCCTGCATGCGGACCAGAAAGTCGGCACCGTACATCGACTCCTCGCGGAGCAGGGGAACCGTCGCCCGCAATCGTCCCTGCTTCTGTCCTTGCAGAAGTTCCGCGGCCTGTAGGAAACACCAGACGGCCAGGGGTGATCCCTGGGGGACCATGTAATTGGTCTCGGTGAGGTAGCCTAAGTATTTTGACATATCGCCCGAGGCATCGTACCAACCGCCATGCACATCGACGCGTTTCCGCCCAGGCTCGCCGAAGATCGGAATGCTGTGATCGGCCTTGTCATAGACGCCCGAACAGCGTTGGATGCGGAAGTAGTAGACCAGATCGGCCAGGCAGGATTCTGGCAGCAACCGCTCGCGGAGGACGAACGGCTCCGAAAGCACGTCCTGCGCCCGAATGCGATACGTGCCCGGTTGGACGAGTGTCGAAAAATCTCCCTGGTGGAAAAATCGACCCTTCCAGCCATCGACCTTGCCGACATTCTTGAGCGGTCCCTCGAAGACGATGCGCGACTGGCTATCGAGGATCTGGAAATTGGCGAGTGCGATATCCTCGCCGCTCTGGACCACGACACGCTTGCTCCCTTCGGTATCGTATCCCAGATGGTTAACTAGAATATGGAACGTCGCGGCCTGGAGCGCGTTGCACCATCCGGCCCCGAGAGCCAGGATGACAACGAGATTGAACAAGCTTTTTATGCGCATGCGATTGGGAAAGAATTTAGGAGTTAGGGGCGAAGTTTCAGTACGTTGGGAGTTGGGAGTTGGGAGTTGGGAGTTAGGAGTCGTTGTGGCCGGTCTCCTGACCGAGCCACACCTACGACGTTGGGAAAGAAGCTAGGAGCTAGAAGTTAGGGGGGAGTTAGGAAAATTCCCAACTTCCGCCTCCTAACTCCTAACTCCTAACTTCCATTTTCCCTACTTCACTTTCGCCATCAAGAGCTTGCCGCTCTTCGTGGCGGCAAAGAGCCATCCATCACTGCCTGCCAAGACCGTGACGCCGGGGGCATCGCCAATCTCCTGCCACTTGACATCCGGCTTGGTCGGGTTGCCCACAAAGAGCCTGTCTTCCTTGGTGGCGACATAGAACTTGCCGCCAACTTCTGTCATCGCGAGGGCACCCAGCGGGGAGCGGCGATCCGCGGTCGCATCCGTCCACGGGAAGCCGTCCAAGCCCCGTTGTGGTTGCCCGCAGAAATGTCCGTCGGTTCTGTGTCATGATTCTTCCTGTTATTGGGGTGGGAAAACGGCCTTCACGGCATCAAGGTATTCCATCTTGGTTTTGGTATCGGGTTCAAGATAGCTGCCTTCGGTCCATTCGTTCCAGGAGTTGATGGTCACGATCCGCTGGCCCTCGGGACGCACGGCCAGGTAAGCCTTGGCCTTTTCAAGGTACTTCTTGAACCCAGCCGGCGTTCCGTCCACGGCGACGGCTATGTGGGGATACCCAGCGTTCTTAAACTCCTGCGACAGATCGGTACGAGGCGTCGAATCCCAGCCGACGCTGACGTTGGGATAGTACGGCACCTTGAACTTCTTCTGGAATTCAGGCCAGTGCGCGACCGCTGCATCGCCCATCTTCTCGTAGGGAAAGGTCGGAAATGACGGCGGGATGAAGTGATCTACCCACACGTAGGAAGTGACGCTGTCGATGCCGATCGCCGTGAGGAGGCCCACGGCGTCCTTTATGACGACCGGCGGCTTGCCCTTACCCGAACTGTCCTGAACGGGTTTGCTACCGATGCCATCCAATTGCACGCCCGAGGCAACCGCATTGATATGCACGCCCGGCAGGCCAGCGACTTTGCACCGCGCACGGAAGTCCTCTAATGCCTGCCGCGTCTTTTCGGCCCCGCCGAGGCCGCGCATCAGCGTGTTCAATTGGTAGATGGAGAAATACGGCCGGCCGTCAATCTTCCAATAGTTCGGCTGCGAGAAATACTCCTTGATCAATAGGTCCGTGGCCTTGACGAACGCGGCTCGTGTAATGGCACCGGCATTCCAATGAGTTCGCTGCTTGCCGATCCTGGCTGGAAAGATATCCTCGTAGTCATGGTTGGCCCACATGATCGAGAACTTCAGGCGGTTGCGGTTCGAGGCCTTCAGGAAGCCTTCGTGCAGGCAGCGATCGAGAGCGATGCCCTCGTTGTAGTAGTACCAGTCGAAAATGAATGCCGTGATGCCGTTGTCGGCGGCGGCATCGATCTTTTTTGCCATGACACTCGGGTCAGACTCGTCCTGGTAGCCCCACAACGGGACGCGGGGCTGGAAATGGCCGTGGAACCGCGGCGTGGCGGTCTTGACCAGTTCCCACTCGGTCCAACCCTTGCCCAGCCACTTCTCGTTGCGTGCGTCGACATGCCAGTTAGGCCAGTAATAGACGGCTACTTCGTAACTGGCGGCCATGGCGGCCCGTGCCGCAGAAACCACGACGAGTAAGACGATCAGCATAGCCAGAGGCAGTCTGCGGCAACAGTTTGTCTGTTCGATTCTCATGTAGAACCCTCGGATCCTTTCATTTACTGCCTCACGAACTCCCGTTTCCGGTCACCATGTCGAGTGTCATGTCCTGATCTTCGCGCACGCAGAACTATTGGCAGCGATGTCATTTCGCCGCCTTGAGTAGCGGCTCCGCTTTGTCAAGGGTGCGCGGCATCCACACCTGCATCTGTCCAGCACCACGATTGCACCAGGCATAATACGGAATGGCTGTTAGGGCTGCCGCCTCGCTGGTGACCGATCGGTCGGCGCGGCGGATGGCCGCTTGGCCCAGACCGCGAATGACGGTGACGCCACCAAGCAGGTCGGGGCGAAATTGCGCATCGAGCGTGGCGTCATCCGGTACAGTGAGATGAAACACCTTGCCCCCATGATCGATACCCTCAAAGCAATAGACGAGCGGGCCGCGTTCGATGGCCACTCTCCCGACATCTTCAGCCACCCGATTATGCGTTACCACCCGCCGCACGGACATGGCGAGTTTCAACGTCAGCGTATCGCTTTTGTTCCAGCGCCGAGTCACCGCTACGTAGCCTTTCTGGACCTGGATCGGCTGCGGCTGCCCGTTGACGCTCAGTGAGACCTCGGGCTGAAATCTGTCCGCATAACGGTAGAGGTCGGTAGGCACCGGCTGGTTGCGCGCCCAGCCAGGGATGCGCACCCACACGGTGAAAGTGGCGGGCTTTTCCGGCGTGACAGTCAACTTGACCGTCCCATCCCACGGGTAGCGCGTTTCTTGGGTACACTTCACGCGGGTGGCACCCACCGATACATCGGCCGTGCCGGCAGCGAAGAGGTTGACGTAGAACTGATCCGCATGAACCGCATATTGCAGCCCCGGCATGGACGGCAGGAAGCGGCTCACATTGGCCGGGCAGCAGGCACAGTCAAACCATTCACTGCGGGCATATCCGCCCTTGGAAACCAGCGGATTGGGATAAAAGAAATGGTCGCCTGAGAGGGAAACTCCGGAGAGGAAACCGTTATAGAGCGTTCGTTCCAGGACATCGATGTATTTGGCATCGCCGTGAAGCAGGAACATCCGTTGGTTCCAGAGGCAATTCGCGATGGCGGCGCAAGTTTCGTTGTAACCCGTGTTGGGCAGTTCGTAGGAGTTGCCAAAACCCTCTGCCATGCCGACTCCGGAACCGATGCCCCCGTGGAGATAGAGCTTGCTGCCCACGGTGTCGGCCCAGACGGCGTCCACGGCCTTCGTGTAGCCCGGATCTCCGCAGAGCGCGGCAATGTCGGTCATGCCCGAGAGCATATACCCGGTGCGCACGGCGTGCCCTACCGCCGCCTTGAGCTGTTCGAGCGGGACTTCGTTAGCGAAGTATTGGTCGTTCATTTCGATCTGCACGCCCGCAGGCCGCCGGTAATGACCGCGACAGTGCAAGAGAAACCGGGCGAGATCAATGTACTTCTGCTCGCCGGTGGCGCGGCCGAGTTTCACCAACGCCAGTTCGATCTCCTGGCAGCCCGGCGAAATCTTCAACTGGCCGGGGCCCGGCCCCCACGTTTTTTGGATCAGATCGGCCGTCTTGATTGCAACGTCGAGAAACGTGCGTCTTCCCGTGCATTGATAGTGGGCCACTGCCGCCTCGATCATGTGGCCCATATTGTAAAGTTCGCAACTGTCCACCCCGTTGACCCCGCCCATTTCATTCAACCATCGCACCTTGCTGGCACGACCCGGTGCCTTTTCGCCGTGAATGGTGCGGGCGGTGTAGAGATAACCGTCCGGTTCCTGCGCCTTCCCGATAAGCGTCACCAGATCGTCGAGGTATTTTTGCCGAATTGGATCGGGATCGGTGGCCAGGGAATACGCCGCGCCTTCCGCCACTTTGTACAAGTCGGAATCGTCAAAGGGACAGCCCTGAAATGAACCGGTTTGCAATTTCGCCGCCCGCTGGAAATTGGGGATGCGGGTTTCCTCGCACTTCTTGAAACAAGCCGGCATAGTCACCCGGGCATTGGTGTCGATGCGCGGTTTCCAAAAGACATCATTGAGGTGGACCTGGTTCAATGAGATGGGGTTCACAGGATACTCGATCGTGGAAGCGTAAACGGCGGAACCGCCAGCAGAAATGATGGTAGCCAGCCCGATTGCACCCATGTATTGAAACAATGATCTTGCCATGTTGTCCCTTTGAGCGATTGTTCTCACGCCGCGAGGTTTCGGTTCAATGGATTGTTCCCGTAGCGAAACTATTCTTTCGGCCGCACTTGCCCGGCGGCGTCGAACTCGATTCGCAGTATGCCTGGCCGCTCGCGGAAAGGGGAGTGGCCGTCGTTGCCGAAGATTGAAGACCACCACTGTCCCGTCTTGTCCTTGAACAGCATGTTGTGCCCGCCGTGCGGAATGGCCACGTAGCGCGGACCGTACGGGCCGTAAATCTTGTCGGCCTGGGCGATCATGCAATGATAGTCGCCCTGGATGAACTCGGCGCAAGCCAGGTAATACTGCTTGTTGATCTTCGTGAGGAACGCCCCCTCGAAGCCGACCTGAGCGTGGTTCGACGGCTTCAACTGTCGCGGCTTCTCGGCCAGCTCCGTCATGTCGTCGTTGAGCCGCGCGATCATCCCGTTCTGCCACACGAAATACACCCGGCCGTCGTCGTCGGCAAACAACGAGGCGTCGATGTTGCCCGTGAGCGGCCCTTTGGGATGCACATCGACATACGGGCCCTCGGCCTTGCCGCTGGTGCTCTTCAGCAGGCCTGTGCCGCCGAAGTTCATGCAGTAAGCGAGCCAGAAAGTGCCCTTAAGATAGTGGATCTCGGGAGCCCAAAGCGCGCGATTCTCGCCGTGCATCTGCTTCTGCCAGGTACCGTCGTCGATCCGCCACACCAGACCAAGCGGTTCCCATTTCTTGAGGTCTGCCGACTTCCACATGCGGATTCCTTCGTTGGTCTTCCACCAGGTAGGATGGCCGGTGGTGCCGGTGAGGTAATAGAGCCCGTCGCCGCCGATGCAGATCGACGTGTCGCGCACGGGATAGTCAAAGAGCGGTTGGAGCGGCGGCAGCTTCGGCTTGGCCGGTTCGGCGGCCCACGCCGCTGTGGCCGCTAGAATCGTGACGCACGCGATCATTGCTTGGCGCATAATGTTGTTCCCCCTTCGAGTCGGTGTAAATTGTTGCGGTTGTTCTAAAACAAACTGTAAACGCCCGTGCTGCACTTGCCGTGGTTACAGGATCGCTTTTTGTGGCCAATCCTCGGCTCCATTCGGACAAGCCTTGCAGGGGCGTTTGCGGTCGCCAGTCCTTTTGACTCCTACTTTACTTTCGCCATCAAGAGCTTGCCGCTCTTCGTGGCGGCAAAGAGCCATCCATCACTGCCTGCCAAGACCGTGACGCCGGGGGCATCGCCAATCTCCTGCCACTTGACATCCGGCTTGGTCGGGTTGCCCACAAAGAGTTTGTCCTCTTTGGTGGCAATATAGAACTTCCCGCCAGCTTCCGTCATCGCAAGGGCACCCACCGGAGGGCGGCGATCTATGCTCGCAGCGGTCCATGGGAGGCCGTCCAGGCCCCTTTGTGCGGGCGGCAGTTTCGCCAGCACTTCCGGCGTGGCAACGGCTTCGCGCGCCATGATCGTCGCTTCCGAGCCAGCTTCCTTGGTGTCCACGAGGGCAAAAATCTTCCCGGCCGCTCCGGCCATTCCGACCAGACACCAAGCATGACCATCATCCTGCCAGTCGGCGCTCGTTTCAACGGCGTCGCGTTTCAAAAATCGGCCGCCCGCCCGCGCGTTGAGCGAGGCACAGAACTTCCCATCAACCACTCCCATCGCAACGACCGGGCCTGGGGCGCCGCCAATGGTTTTCCATTCGACCGTCGCAGAGGCCGGGTCGCACACCTGAAGGTTTTTGTCTGCCGTGCAGGCAAAGAGCTTCCCACCAATGGACGCCATCCCAACCACGCCCTTGGCTTCGCCAATGGTTTTCCAAGCCACTTCTTCAGCATGGAGGCGGGCAGATAGACCCGCGATTACCGTAACCGCCAACAATAGTACAAATCGCTTCATCACAAACACTCCTTCTGCCACTAGGGCAAACAAAGTTTGGAAACCTCGGCCAGCCAGGACACCCCAGCCATTATAACCTTGGCTTCCGCAAATTTATTTCTGCTTCAGTTCAAACCACCTCAGCGCAATGCCGCGCTCGTTCGGAAGCACGGCGATGCGCACCTTCTGAATCCCCTGCTCCAACTTCACATCGACGGGCTTGGTCGTCGCCCACAAGCCGTGACTCATGGGAACGTGAACCAAGGCCACCGCGTTGTATGCGTCGGAACCAACCTCCAGCAACTGGCCATCGTTGATCGCCGCAACGCTCATGACGATTTCATAGGTTCCCTTCGCGGGCGCATCAATGGCATAGTCGGCCCAACAATGGTTCTGTTGCTGCTGGAAATAGACCTGCTTTCCGCCGGCGGGAGAATCCATCCGCATGACCCCCTTCTGTGCGGTGTAAAACGCCTGGCCGTCCGTCGCCGTAAAGCCCGCAGCCTCGACGTGCAGCACGCCCTGAACTGCCTTCACAGGCCCTGCTTTGACAGGTTCCACGGGCTTGGCGGTTGCCTTCACTTTCGGTTGTCCAGCTTTTGCCGCCTCGACGCCTGGGTCCGCGTTCGCCTCGTCCGGCTTGAGCGACGCGTTCAAATCGACCGCCGATGCCGGTGCTGCCTGGGCAATCTTCTGGGCGACTGCCAGGACCGCACTCGCCTGTCCGTGGGAGGCGGTGGCGGATGCTGCAAGCCAGCGCAGATGCTCCACTTGCGAGAACTGGGTCCCGCGCGACCTCGCCAGGCTCCCCTCGACGAAATCAGGACCGGTCAGCCCATCGAGTCGGGACGCAGCCCATCCGCGGCCATACCCCACCCGCCAGACGCCATCGACCCCGCGCCAGGCGACGCAGGCATGCGCCGGCTGCCCCACACCGATGGCCGGGATGCCGAACGCGTGATTGATGAAGACGGCAAACGACGAGCGCGGGCCGCATTTTCCGCCGCCTTGCAGCACCGTTTTCATGTTGGTATAGGGAACCGGCGAGTTCCTGCGCCACACCAGACCGGTCATATCCACCACCATTTCCGTGGCGCGAAGATCCGGCCGGAAACTGTTGACCATCTCGCGCCCCCAACTCAGATCCGCGTCGGATGCGCCGGAGGAAACAATCTTGGTGTAGTCCCAAACCGTGAGCTTGTCGAAACTGGGGACCAGTTCCTTGTTCTGGTGCGCGGCCTTGTAATACTTGTAGCGGACCAGCGGATCCGCGGGCGTACGTGAACCACCGGCACCGATGTTGACTGTGCCGGGCGGGTTAAGGGCCGTGGCGATAGCCAGCTTCAGATAGATGCCTTGCCTTGAATCCGGATCGGCATAATAGAGCTTCTTCCAAAGCTCCAGCGAGGCGGGCGAGATCGCCCAATTGTTGGCCTCTCTGGCCTTGAGACCCGTCGGCGTTGCGGCCTCCAAATAAAGGTCCATGGCCTGCGTGTTCCGCAGGAGCCAGGTCAAGAATGCCTTGTTTTCCTTGTCCGCCTTGGCAAACGCCCCCACATTCGCCGCGCCCACCTTCAAAAGCAACTGCCTCTGGCTCAGCGTGTTGGCAAAGACGGGATCCTTCAGCAGCGGCTTTAGGGCCGCCTCGGAGATATTCGCCGGCTCAGCGGGCAATTTCTGATTCAGCCATGCCGAGATATTACTGAAGTAGCGGGCGAAATCGCCGCTATCGACTGCCGCGTCCAACTCCTTGGCGTTCGGCTCCCAAGCATGGACATTGCCGCAAAGCGATAGCATCGCGACAAAAGCCAGACTGATTTTCCTTGTTCTCATCTCTTCTCCTTGTTTCATTGATAAAAAAGGTTCTTCCGGTTCCATGTGCGGAACGCGAATAATTGTTGTGCCCGGTTTCCTGACCGAGCCACACCATCCCCTTCACACCCTTCACACCCTTCACGCCTCTTCACATCCTTCACATCCTTCACACCTCTGCTCGTCTACCTCCCGGCCGGCTTCACTTCAAAATGGTGCGGCTTGGTCTGGCATGCGGCCGTGATCTGCGCCTCGAAATCGTCAATCTTCTTCTGTAGGCCGGGCCTTTCCTTTTTCATCCAAGCTCGCAGTTTCGCTTCCCACAGCGATTGGCTAACCAGGTTCTTCTTGAAAATGAGCGACAGAACTTCCTGGGCCTGCCGAGTAATCGGCCCGGCGGTGGCCGCCAGATTCCAGCCTTTGGCCAATTCCTCTTGGGTGACGGTCGTCGCGAACTCGTCATCGATCAAGATGTCATAGCGATCCTCTTTCAAGCCGGTAACCTTCAACTCATAGCGGTTCACGTCGTCCAGCACCGGGGCCAGTTTCAGGGCGTCCAGTGCCCGCTCATCGACGGGCATCGGCAGGCAGTCATCGCCGCGGTCGAAGCTGAGCGTGCCCTTCTCGAACTTGACGTTCGACACAGCGCATTGTGTTGCGTTTACCACCTTCCCCCCCTGGTCGCCGGAAACGGCAATTTCCGCACTGGATACCAGCGAGGGGGCCTTCATTTGTTTGAGGATGATCGCGGCCATGAGGGTGTGCCCTATCGGGCTGGGATGGATTTCGTCGCCGCCGCCGATGCTGGCTCCGACCTTAATCGCGTGCTCGCGCCGCATGATCGCCATGTAGGGATCGAACTGATTGACGAAGGTTGCACCCTCCTTGGCAGCCACCTCCTTCAGCCCCTCGGCGAACTTGCGAATCGCCTTGTTGCGGGCATCCGCGGAAGGATCGCCGCTCCGATTTTCAATCGGCTGCGGCGTCATCAACACCACCCGCGCTCCATTTTTCTTGAGAACCTTGACGATCTCCGTTTGGCTGCGGACGTAGGCTTTGAAAATATCCTCGCGGAAAGGCTCGTAATTGTGGTCATTCATGCCGAAGTTGACCGTCACCACCGTCGGCTTGAGCGACACCACATCGCGGTTGAGCGGCCCGTCCACCGACTGCTCGATCATCTTCTGCTGCGGATCTCCCTCGGCGGCGAAGAGGGCCTTTTCGTCCGGAAAGGACCGCATCCGCAACCAGGCGGTGTCACCGCCCCAACCGGAGTTCCAGAAGTTGAACTTCTGTTTCGGAAACCGAGTGACCGTATAGGCCTCGATGTACGTGGTATAGAGTTTCTGCTCGGTGATGCTGTCGCCGAGAAAGACGATGCGGTCGCCGTCATGTAGAACAAACTCCACGTCTGCCGCTAGAGCACTGGACGCCAGCCAAAAAAATAACAGCGCGGCCATTTTCGCAAGCACACTACGGTAGACAAATTTCTTTTCGAATCGCATGAAGTTCTTTCTTGATGGGGTTGTTGGTAATCTTCGTAGCACGGAAT
>JBAWVO010000052.1:0-27616 GCA_037147235.1 Planctomycetota bacterium
AGTAGCCCTGTTTAGCTGAGCAAAAACCGGTCAATTTAGGTGAGCGTCAAAGAGCTCGACCGTATCGAACCCCGTGGCGGTCCGCTATGCTTGGGATATCAATCCCGACGGCTGTAATCTGTTCAATGTGGCAGGATTGGCGGCGTCACCGTTCCGGACGGATGACTGGAAACTGGAATCCGCGAAACAATAGAATGGCAGGGAGTTCATTTATGAAGACGCAATTCTCCGATCGTCGTGAGTTCTTGAAGACGGCTGCCGCTGGGGTCGTTGTCGCCGGAGCCGGACTTACCTTGCCCATTGCACGGGCGGACGAGAAACACACGGTCAAGCCGGCGTTTGCCATTCGCGGAACCTTGCCGTGGCATAATTTTCTGTCGGGCCCCAGTGCGTGGAACGAAAGCGATTACCGAGCGTATCTGGATGACCTCGCGGCAAAGGGCCTGAACTTCGTCGCGTTCCACTGCTATACCGGCGGAGAGGAGCGGTATGCGCCGTACGTTGAGCCGCTGATCCAAGTGAAGTATCGCGACGTGTTGCCGGAGGCCGGGCTCGACACCTCATTGACGGCGCGCTGGGGGTAAGAATCCACTTTTCACCGGCCAGAGAGTGCGCTAAACGACCGGCTGGTGTCATTGGACTACCGGGCGTGCCGTCCATGAGGGCGGGGGCAGGCTTGCGCCTTTCTACTTTAACAGGAGCATCCATCATGGAGCAAATTCACCAAGAACGCAAAGGAAGTAAGCCATGAACATGGTACTGCGGGGAGTTGTCCACGGAAAAACAATCGAAGTGAGCGAAGATCTCGGTCTTTCGGACGGGCAAGCCGTGGAATTGATTGTTATGCCCGCGAGACTATCCGAAACGCCCCCGGTGGAGAGTTGGTCGCAAGTAGCACCCAAGAAACTGCCGGGTCCGCCGCCTGGGTGGAAGCCCGGCGGTATTGCGGCGGCGGGCATGATGGCAGAGGAATGGACCGAGGAAGACGACAGAATCCTAGACCAGATTCACGCGGATCGCAAGGCTGCGACATGGCGGGAGTTGCCGCAATGAGCTTTCTACTCGATACGGTCAATTGCGGGTTGATTTGCTCCGGCGCGGTGTAGGCGTCAATCCCATGGATCTGTTAATCGCTTCCGTTGCTTTGGTATACGACCTTACCCTCGTGACCAAGAATACTGCGGACTTCCAGAACATCCCCGGTCTTCGTCTGGACGACTGGCTGAGGTCATAAAAGCGGATGGTGAAGGAGGTTGCTTGGCTAAAGCGCGGGCGTGGGCTAGCTGAATAACCTGGGTGGTTCTTTCAGAAGCCGGAGGTTTCTGGTGAACGACACGCAGAGCGTACTCCATCTTTTCTTGTCGCCACAGTTCCTAATTGATCTCACGGCACCAGACAAATCTTCCCCTTCTCGATCAGCTTGAGGAACTCGCGATTGCTATCCAATAACTCGGATAGGCCTGCCATTTCCCGCGGCGTGAACCAGTGGATCGACTCGACCTCGCAAGGATTGGGCATTGCCACGGCAGCCGGGTCCATGTCGGCAAGCCACCAGGCGAGATGGACCTTCCAAGCAGTTACACATTCCCAGAGCCGCCGTGTGGGACGGATCGGAATGCCAATTTCCTCGTGAATCTCACGGACGACCGCGGTCTCTTCCGTTTCACCCTCCTCGATGCCACCACCGGGAAAACAATAGCACAACGGAGCGACCACATGCCGGGAGCGGCGGATCACCAACATTCGGCCTTCCTGGATAATAATCGCCACCACGCCACGGCGGCCGGGAGTTTCGGGAATCTTTTCCATGGAGATAACCGTAACGGACAAAATCAGCGGTGCAACCCCGGGGGGTGCCGTAAAATTCCCAACCGTCACTGGCAACGGAACGCCACGGAGGACGTTCCCTACGGGTGACGCAAGAGTACCATCGCACAACCGCGCTTGAGCGGCACATTCAGGGTCATGTTGTCATCCTTGAATATCGCCGTCACCGCGGCCGCCTTCTCTTCGCCGGGATGTAATGCATGACAATGAAGCTGGTCGAGACCTGGAAGATTGCGAAGGGAGACCGTGGCCGATTCCGATCGGCCTCCGAATGTGACCGGCAAGACGTAACCGCCGGGGACCTGGAAAAGATTGACCTTCACGCCGGGTGTGGCCGATTCGACGCAGTGCGGTTCAAGCACCCACCTCTTGCCTCGCATCGCGTCGAGCAATGGGCCGTAAGCGAGGTATTGCCGGTCCACCCACGCGCTGGGACGCAGTGAGTGATCGTTGCCCGGGAACGGGGCCATCGGGTAGACCCCCAGGTGCAGATAGCGTTGGAAAAAAACATCGGGGTCGGGTTTCAGTGCGGCTTCGCTATCGGTCCAGCCAAGGGCTGGTTTGCGCAAAGTCAAAAGCGCAGTCAGGTTCAACGGGGCACCTGCGTAAGTGAATTCGTCGAAGATGCCGTCCACATGGCGGAGCATGTCAAGGCGTTTATTGTGATTGTTGACGAAAACCACTTTGCCGGCCTGGTGCATGAGCGGCCCAAGACGGGCCATCAGGTCGTTCCAGGAGGCCAACAGTGAGCGGGCGGGCCGGCCCTCGAACCAGCTTTCGCCGTCGTCGGCGCGGTCGTTATAGAGCCGCATCCAATCCAGGCGATCAATGCAGATGCCGGAGGATTGCGGCAATTGATCGATGTGTCGCCTCGCCTGGTCCAGCAAAAAGTCGCGGTAGGCGGGATCGCCGCAGTCCATGACAATGCCCTCCTCCCAGGTGAAGTAGCAGCCACCGGCACGCGAACTGGGATAGATGCTGCCCGCCAGGGCCTTGGGTGACACGCGCTGCGGAATTCGCAAGATTGCCGACGGCAGCTTCACCCCAAGGAAATCGCGGCAGTCTTTCCATAGGTCTTCGTCTCGCTTTGCCTTGCGGGCCGGCAGCGGCCAGGTCACATGCGCACCGAACTCCGTCACGTTAAAATAGCTCAATACGTAAAAGCCCAGCGGTCGCATTTTCGCGGCGTAATCTCTCATGGCCGACAGCGAGGTCTTCTGCCCGCCGAAACGGGTCCAGACTTCCGATTCGGCCACAGGCGGCAGGAACATGCCCATATAGGGAAAATCAAAGCTAGCTCGCCAGTTCACCCGAAAGGCCATTTTCTTCATTTTCTCAATGTCAAAATCGAGGTCCTTGCAGGAATAGGCAGCGGTGCCCGCCATGTCATGGGCCTGGGGATTAACCGGATCGAAGAACTGGGGGTAACGAGCGGTCATCCAGCGTAAGGGGCCACGCCAGCCGGCCTCGTGCGCGACGAGATCCATGGCGAACTTGACCGGCCGCCGGGCATCGAGCCGGTGGCAGGTGCGTGTGAAAGTGAAGCGGCCGGACGACGTCGTTCGCAGAGTTAGCTCGCGCGACGTCTCCTCGGGCGACAGGATAAGGCTCAGCCCCGTATCGGTTTCCGGCTCCAGCACGGAGACCAACGGCAGGCATATCAGGTTGCCGTCGAAGGGACACCACCCGATACGTGGATTCTCGGAGCGAAAGCTTGGCGCGCCGTAATCGAAGGCGGCGTCTTTCAGGGGCATGGCCCGAAGCGGGTCGTTCCAACCGCCACTGGTGAACCAGGGGCGGTGTACCTGCTCAGGGTCGGACCAGGCGGTCCAGTATCGGGTTTTCGGGGTTGCCGGATAGGTGATTTGCGTGAGGATTTCCGTGCTCCACGGGGCACCTTCGCCGCGGATTTCAAGTTCCCAGCGAATACTGTCCTTGGTGGGCGTAAACCGCTCCACGACTTGGCACTGGTGCGCGGGGTCGTCGGCCACGAGGGTCCGCGTGAACTCCATCCCGCCGCCCGCGATGGCCTTCGCGCCGACAGCACCCTGGGACCGGCAGCCTTCCAGGAGCGTTTGGCCCAGAAGATTCCGGTCGAGCCGTTGGGTGCCGACGATTGAACCAACAATTCGGCCCCAGGCCGAAAGCTTGAGCGTCAACCCCGGCGAGCGAACCTCGTACCGAATCGGCGCATTCCCGCCCGTTTCGGCTGCCGCCGCGGCGAAAATCACCGCCGATGCGAAGATCGAGTTTAATAAGGCAATCCTAGAGAATTTCATCATGAAGAGCCCCTTTCTTGAAACCGACAGTTTGAGGAATGGTAGAGACAGTGATCCGCAGTGGCTTCTCCGCCGCGATCTTGATCCAGACGATCAGGTCGGTGCCGGCGAGTGTGCGGCGATGACCGTAACGGAAGGTGCGACCTCGTGGAACCTCCACATCGTCGATCTTCAGGGTGGCTTCGTGCTCTCCCCATCCCTGAATAACGAAAGCCGGATTGAAGATGGGTGAATCTGCGCTTCCGGCCAACGCGAGGCCGAGTTCGTTGCCAGCCTCCATCCGTTTCAAGATATAGGCCCGCTGATCGGGGGCATAACCAATGCTGAAAAAAGCCTTTCCGATAGTTTTGATAGCCGGTGGATGAATCCAAGCTTTTGCCATGGAGAGTAGCCCGACCGCCGACTTATCGGTCATGCCGTAGAGGAATGCACCGGAGGGTTGCGTGACCCAAGTGAGCGAAGAATGGGCTGCCTGATCGGGTGCCATGGCGTAGCGGCCATCGCTTGAAACCCGGGCCACAGGCCAGTGATTCCACCAAGGAAAATGCGAGAACTCCTTGCGGACCTCGCAATTAAAGGTTCCAATCGTGGAACCCGGCTTCACGATGATCAACGGTTTGAAGTGCGATTTCAGGTTGACCATTTGGATGATCGGCGACTCAAGGTCCAGCCTGGGATAGCCCTTCTCCCAGGAATAGGTTTTGGATTCTCCCTTGAGATTAGCCAAACTGATGGCCTCCAACTCGCAGTTATCTTCAGGGCGAGTCCCCGGCTCGTTCAGGAAAATCGTCTCCTGATCCACGCGATGCGCGCGCTCGGGCCACCAGCCGGTCACGTCGCGGGTAGTCACGCCGTCCGGATAGACATAATAATATTCGTCGCCGAACTGCCCTCGCCCCGCCACCTCGTCATAATTAGCGAAGCGGTAGGCCGCATCGACCATGGCATAGCGCCAATGAATGACAACCCGGGCATCGGTGTTCTCGACGATGCGGACATGGGAAAATCGACATTCGGCATCCGACATGTGTTCGCAGCATCCAACCGCCCCCTGGCCGCCTCTTTTTCGTAACTCTTCAGGCCAGACCCCTGTTTCCAGACTCTGGTCAGCCATCCATTTACCATTCTCGGTGACCCAGCAGGGAGAAAAACGAGTTCCCTTCCAAAAAACCATCTGCACGGGCAATTCATCAAATTTGACGACGATATCCTCTTCGCCGGCCATCTGCCACAAGGCATCCCATTGCTCGTAATAGTCCAGTTTGGCCGGGTAAGCACCGAAACGATTGGAACCCTTAGTAACATCGGGGAATCGGCGCGCCGGAATATTCGGTGCGGCGGAAGGCTTATCCGCTGCCCACAAGCCTTGGATTTCTTTTTCCGCAAGCGGCCGGTCGTGAATCTTGATCTCGTCCAAAAGTCCATCCAGCGACCACCACGAGGAGAACTTCGCCCAATCCCGAACCAGGTGCGCTGGAACCATTTTCTCGTGGTTGCGTCCGATGTAAAGATCAATATCCTTGGCAAAGCTGATTCTTTTCTCGACCGGAAATGAGCCGACAGGTTGACCATCGAGGAAGAGCCGAACGCCAAAGGCCGGGTCATACACGGCCGCCAAGTGATACCAAGTCTTGAGGCGAAGCACCTGCGCGGCCATGCATTTCGTCCAGCGGAAATCGGCAGCCAGTTGGAGACCAAAGTGCCCGGTACTATCGATTCCGAAAGAGTATCCTCGCGTCTCGCCGTCACGTTGGGCGATGATGGGTGTCCAGTTCCACGAATACGCAGCCAGGGCTACCCAACCCTGCAAGGTGAAGCCCCTACTCAGATCGGGAACTTTCCCCGACGGCCGACGGACAAGGGTAGTGAACCCGTCGAACCGCAGGCAATTCCCACGAACGCCTTCCGGCAGAAACTTGTGGTTCCCCTCGATGGAGTCGGTTATTTTACCCACGGAGTCAAAGGCAGTCTTCTCATCGAACGTCCACGAGGCGACGGGACCTTCCGTGGCTTGTAACCGACTGCCCGCGGACAGAACAAGCAGACCCATGAACAGAGTAAATCGTGTCGTCATCAGTTGAATTCCTACCATACCGCTAGGGTCCTGAGTCGAACGGAATTCATTCCGTTTACCCGAAAAAAATAAAACAACGGAATCAATTCCGTTCTACTTAAGGGCAGCTTCCTCCAAAGGACCAGATTTTACCACGCCGACAGACCTCTTTTCAAGTTACGTCAAGCCGGCAATAGGAAAATTCCGTTCCACGAACGTCTTTACAATTCTCCGGTTGTCGGCAAGGCGATGAGCAGGAATTGCACGAATGTGGCCCATGCAGTATAATCGGCCACCAATGTCGGCGGCGTGGCTCGGTCCATGTTCGGCGCGGGTCTCCTGACCCCGCCGAAAAATAGATACTCTGAAGGAAACAATCATGTCTCTCCGTAAGTCAAAAACCTTTCCACGTATTCTGTCGGCCATTGTTCTTTCGCTCACTGCGACCATGTCGGCACGAGCGCAAGTCGAAGGTCCGCCCAAAGAGATGCAGGCAACCGTGACGATCGATACCGACGCGCGC
This sequence comes from Planctomycetota bacterium, assembly GCA_037147235.1. Classification (GTDB taxonomy): domain Bacteria; phylum Planctomycetota; class Planctomycetia; order Pirellulales; family Thermoguttaceae; genus JANXQG01. Next base: position 6,683 of record JBAWVO010000052.1, read on the forward strand.
TCCGTACCCTATAGCCGGATGATCTTCGGCGGCTTTATTGAGCACTTTGATGGACAGGTCTATGGCGGGCTGTTTGAACCGGGTTCGCCGCTGTCGGACGAGCGGGGCTTCCGCAAGGATGTCATCGAGGCGATGAAAGAACTGAAGGTTTCCATCGTGCGCTGGCCGGGTGGATGTTTTGCCAGCGGCTATCACTGGAAAGATGGCGTCGGGCCTAATCGTAAACCGACCCCCGATCCGGTCTGGGGCGTTACCGACCCCAACACGTTTGGCACCGACGAGTTCGTCGAGTGGTGCCGGCTCATTGGCAGCGAGCCTTATATCTGCACGAATGCCGGTAACGGCACGCCCGAAGAGATGAGCCAGTGGGTTGAATACTGCAACGCCACCCAGGGCCCGTTTGCCGAAATGCGCGCGGCCGGTGGCCACGCCAAGCCGCTGAATGTCCACTACTGGAGCATCGGCAACGAGAACTGGGGCGGTCATGAAATCGGTGCGAGAACGCCGAAAGAGTGGGGGCCGTTGGTCCGCAAGTCGGCTGAATTGATGCTGGCCGCCGACCCCAAACTCGTTTTGCTGGCTGCCGCGACACCTGATCGAGGATGGACCCTGCCGCTGCTAAAAGCAGCCGGGCAACACCTCGCTTATGTCTGCATCCACGAGTACTGGCTGGGCTTCTGGGCCAAGAATGGAATGCCCGACTACCTTGCGTGCATCCTGCTCTCCGATGGCCCGGAACAGACCATCACCCGCGTGATCGAAGTCCTCAAGGAAGCCGGTTGTCGCGGCCGCGTCAAGATCGCGTTCGATGAGTGGAACCTTCGCGGCTGGCATCACCCGGGATTCCCACGCAAACAGGTCGTCAATAAAAACGACTCGGCCGCAATCGCATTGATCGCCAAACGGGAAATCAATGCGATTGCCTCACAGTACTCGATGGCCGACGCCCTCTTCTCCGCGTCGTTCTTCAACGCCTGCCTACGACACGCCGAGGATGTCGGCATGGCCAACATCGCTCCGATCGTCAACACCCGCGGGCCGCTCTATGTTCATTCCAAGGGGATCGTGAAGCGCACGACCTTCCACACCTTGGCAATGTACGCTAATCAGCTTCAAGACCGCGTCGGCAAACTCGACCTAAAGGCCGGGAAGCTTACTTGCGGCGGTCAGCAGGTTCCCATGATCGATGCCCTTGCCACGGTGGACGCTTCGGGCAAGCTCTGGTCAATTGCACTGGTGAATCGCCACCCTTCAAAAGACGCAGCATGCACCATCAAGATGAAGGATACTTTGCTTGAGGGCCGATACGAGGCGATGGTTCTGGCCGGCGATTCACCCGCGGCATTCAATGACGTTGAACACCCAAACCGCGTCGTGCCCGAGAAAAAGGAAATCTCTTTCGAGAAAGGCGTCGTCAACCTGCCGCCGCACTCGTTGACGATCGTCAAGGTATCCTGGAAGTGATATAAACCATTCACACTCCAAACCGGGCCAATACCAAATCCAATGCCTGAAGCGCGAGATCTTTCTTCTGTCCCTGATTGCCCGACCACGAGGAACTTGCAACGACGGCACGCCAAGCCAGATCTCCGACGTATTGTTGCGCAATAATCGCGTCAACGGCCTGCTGGCCGACCTGCTGAAGCAGGGCAGCGTCCTCCACGGGCGTTGGTGGGGGAACCAAAGAAGGTATCCCAGCACCTGTCGCTTCAATCGGCGAGGTCCAAACTGGTGGATTGCCGGTTGTATCGGATGTCGTAGCGGTAATGGCTCCGGCTGAATTCGCGGACGCGACCATTTTGGCTGCAACGATATTGGAAGCAGCAGGCGACGGGTCAAAGATAACGGTCCCGCCCGCACCAATCGTCAGTGCCATGTCGTACGGCAGTGCCGTCGATGTGGTCACGATCAGTGTGCCGGCGTTAACCACCGTGCCGCCAGTGTAGCTGTTGGTTCCGCTCAAGGTCAGGCTGCCGCCGTTCACCACTAGGCGGGCGTTGCTCGAACTATCCTTAATGTTGCCGGCAAACGTGCTGGCTGCGGTGCTGTTGTAGAGGAGACCGTCGTCCGAGGTCAAGTTAATGGTGCCGCTGCCGGACAACTGGCCGGAACCCTGGCCACCACCGGGTGCCGTGAGGTTCATGACTCCAGTGGTCCAATCGCCGTCCACTAGCAGAGTACCGGCGGCAATGTTGGTAGCACCGGCAACGGATACGGACCCGGTAATGGCTTCCACAAGCGTGCCGGAATGCTCAGTATCGCCCATCATGAGTGACGTGCCTGTATTGCTGCTGATCGAGCCTGAGATGTTCAGCGTGGCCGATGGTGCCGGGTAGATCGCGGTGTTGCTGATCAACTGGATGGGTGCGGTGATTGTCTGACTGCCGGCCGAAACCGTAATCGTGGCATTGCTACTACCATTGTTCAACTTCAATATGCCGCTACCGGTACTCACGATGTGATAATTCAGCAAGCTGGGGCCAAAGGTAAGCTCGGCGATGCTGGGGCTGAAATTGCCGAGGTCGGCACTGAGTTCGGTGGCACCGTTGAACGTGGCCTGATCGCCGGTGATGCCGCTAAAGCCAGGTACGCCCAGCCCTTGAGTATCACTCCAGTTGGCCGCCGAGTTCCAGGGGCCGTTGCTGGCCGAGTTCCAATCGGCAACGATGGCTACTGGATTGTAGGTGAACGTCGCGACGGGGCCGCTCGTCTCGACATTCGCCGCGTTGTCCGTGGCCACCGAGTGGACGGTGTAACTTGTGTCGCTGACTAGGTTCGACGAGGGGAAAGCCAGCGTCCAGTTCGTCGTCCCGGCGGCATCGAGAAAGAACTCGCTCGTTTGATCGAAGGCCGTACCGCCCCAGTACTTGCTGTCAGTACTTCGCCGAATACTCACTTGCACCTTGTTGATGCCCGATCCCCCGGTGTCCGCAGCCGTGCCGCTGACCGTGCCCGTCCAGCTCACGGCGTTGTAAGAGGCACCATTCGCCGGGAAGCTGATCAGGCTGGTGGGAGCGGCCGTGTCGTAGCTGAACGTCGCCGTGAAGCCGCTCGTCTCGACATTCGCCGCGTTGTCCGTGGCCACCGAGTGGACGGTGTAACTTGTGTCGCTGACTAGGTTCGACGAGGGGAAAGCCAGCGTCCAGTTCGTCGTCCCGGCGGCATCGAGAAAGAACTCGCTCGTTTGATCGAAGGCCGTACCGCCCCAGTACTTGCTGTCAGTACTTCGCCGAATACTCACTTGCACCTTGTTGATGCCCGATCCCCCGGTGTCCGCAGCCGTGCCGCTGACCGTGCCCGTCCAGCTCACGGCGTTGTAAGAGGCACCATTCGCCGGGAAGCTGATCAGGCTGGTGGGAGGAATAGTGTCGATTTGGGCGGCGACTTGGCCACTGAGGAAGTACTCGCCTTGCGTGCCGTTCAGCGAAAAGGTACGGGCGCGGTAGATACCCGTGGTTGTCGCAATATAGGACAGGGTCTGGTTTCGACCGTCACTGCCGACAATACCGCTGGCGACGAGGTTGTTCAAGGGGTCATAGAGCTCGATCATTGGCGTGAGGGTATTACCGAACTCACCTGACCCGCCGCCGGGTATGCTCGTGGCCAGTTGCACTCGGAGACCGGTTGTGTTGACCATCAACGAGTACCAGTCGTTGTTCGAGGAAGTCAAGTATCCTAGGACGCCTGCCGTGCCATCCATGCTTTGTGCCGCGGCGAAAGAATCGTTAGGTTCCGTATCGAAGGCCGCACCGCGTGTCACCACCAGGCTGTAAGTGACATAGGTGTCACCACTGACGCGAACGTAGTAGGTGCCGGCACTAGCGATGTTGAAGTTGTTAATGACCTTAGTGAGGTTGGTCGGGCCACTGATACCCGAGGCCAGGACCGTGCCACTGCTATTAAGTAAATCGACGGTTACGTTTCCTGCGCTGAGATTCGTCACGGCCAGAGTGTCGGTCTCGGCTGTGGTGACGGCGAAGGAGTAGTTGTCAGACGTGGCCACCGATGCCGCGATCAGGACGCTCGTGCCGGAGTTGATCAGAGTCGGGAGGCCGTTGTTGTACATCAGCAGACGATTTGATCCCTGGGTGCCGGAGGCCTTGATGCCAACCGTGGCGGATGCGCCCAGATCATTCGTGCCGTTGTTGCGGCCTGTGGACAGGCTCTGATAATTGAAGGCGATGGAACCATCTGCGCCCAGCACTGCCTCGAAATACAGGCCCCCCGACCGAGGCCTCGAGTCAGCGCGAAAGGAAATGTTGTTCCATTGGATGACCATGTGTGCGCTGGAACCGGAGCCCAACACCTGGTAAACGACCTTCGAGTCCGCGGCACCCGTCACTTGAAGATCGTCCCAGAAGGGGGCAATCACGGATTCGGACGGAGAACTGGTGAGATCGCTATTTGAAAAACTAGTATCCGCAGTGCCGAAGCTGATGAGACCATTGGTACTCACATACATGCTTCCGTAGTTTGTGCCATAGAACGGGAATGTAAACCGGCTGGGAGAGATCAGCGTACTGCCATTATCGTTGCTGGTGAAGTTGATCGTCGTGCCTGTCGTAGCAATGTTCTGGAAGGCATACGTCACGGCACTGGCCGTATAGCCTCCTGCAGCGTCGGTCTGGCCGAGGACTGCGTCTCGCTGGGCACTCGACACCGGGGTCGTCAGATTGCTGAATGAACTGCTCAAGTCCTGGGCTGTGGCAAGCATGTCGTTGCTGGCGCCAGAAATACGGCCCTCGAGTTCCAGACTCGCATTGAGGGTTGTTTGGACGGTATAGGTGCCGGTGGTCGAGGACGCGCCGCTTACCACGATCTTGTACGTGCCCGTGCTCGTGCCGGTCGTGGCGACGGATTGGAGGAGGGCGCTCTGGTTGGCCGCGGCCGCCGTCGCCGTGCCGATTACCGTGTCGTTCGCGTCGAGCAATTGCACGGTAGGTTGCAGCGTAGAACTGGTCGGTGTAACTAGCACGCTGATGGTCTGGCCGGGATCGACGGCCAGCGTGAACGTGTTTGGGTTGAGGTCGGGATTGATGATGCCCAACGAGCTGGAGTTGCGATAGATCAGCGAGCCGGAAGGCGACGTTGATGTCAGAGGGACAGGAAATGCCGTCGTGCCAATGTCAACGTAGTAGCTGGCGGAGAAGGCCGTGCCCGAGTTGCCATACTGGTCGGTAACGGCACCCGCGGCAATGTTTACATTGAGAGTTCCACCGCTGGTGATGTTATCCAGGGTATAGCGGGCCGTCATGTTGCCGTTCAGCAGTGCCACATTGCTGACCGTGGCCCCCGCGATGCCCGACAACACCAGGGAACCGGTCGTGACCGCGCTAGAAAGCAACGGCTCATTGAAGTTGACGTCGTAGGTGAATGGTCCGGGGAGGGTGAACGATCCGCCCGAGGCGGGGTTGGTCGAAGCGACCGCAAGGAGCACCGCGTCATATCGGAATGTGGCGTTGAAGGCCGTCAGCGCATTGGTCGGGTCGCTGAGTCGCGTGGCGGAGCCTGCCGCCATGGCCATCGCCTGCAGCCCCTGCGTGGTAACCGGACTGGTGGTAAAGGTGAACATCGCGGTCTTGTCATCGGTGCTAAGCGAAACGCCGTTGGCGGGCAGAGAGTTCACCGTGAGGGCACTGGGTAGCAGGCTGGCCGGATCGACCGCGTCGGAGAAGTTGATCACGTAGCTGGACGGTACTAGAGAGACGATAGCGCCATTGGCAGGCGCACTGCTGGATACTGCCAAACTGCCGAACGTGAAACGTTGGATCCAGGTTGCCCAGTTGGGGCTGGCGAAGCTTGCTGCATATTCGTTGGCCGCCCAGAATGAGCCATCGGTTGGATCGACGGTGGTGAAACTGTAGTCGCCGGCGCGGCCGAGGGCATTTAGCACAGCCGCATTGGTCTTGGCCAGGACCGGAGTCTCCATCGTCCCAGCAGTGTCGGATGGGGTCCGACCCGTCACGTACATCGACATGTACTCACTCGAACCCGATTCGGAATAGTTCATGCCGATCGAACCGCCGGGGTTGATATCCACACTCGGGAAATACGTATCGGTTGTGGCAATGTTGGGGTTGACATTGCCTTGTTGCAGCAGCGTGGGCGTACCGTTGGTGATGGTGAAGTCATACCATCGCGTGGAGACGCCCGTGCCATTGCCGATTGCGTGGGCGGAAACAAGGTGTGCCACGCCGCCCACGGTACGCCAGGCGGAGAAATAGAAACGCGTGCCGAGACTCGTATTGTCGGGATGGCTGCTGCCGCTCAATCCGCCGAGCGTCCCACCGGGCTGCCGAGCATTCGGAGTACTGCCGAAGCTAGGCACCGCGATGGGGAACGGACTCGTGACCACCGCTGTGGTGCTGAAGGGGTTATCCAAGCGAATGACATTGATGCTACTGCCGCCACCGCCCGTGTGGCCGTCACCGAGAAACCACATCGGGGCACCGGCCGTAGCACCGTGCATTGATGCCGGCGCTAACGTAAAATTCGTGAATCCATAGGGCATCTCCCGCATACCGGTACCCGTACCGTTGTTGTCAATTCCCAGCACCGACGTGTGATCAAAAGAGCTAAGATTTGGGAACATGTTAAAGCTCACCACATACCCGTCCGCGTTGTAGCCGATCTTAGGGTAGTCGGAGAAGTCAAACGTGGCACCGATGCCGTCGTTCGTGTTGTAACGGAAGAAGTTCCAGTCGGTGCTGGCCAGCGTCGGGTTGCTGGTCTTGGAAATTGCGAAGTCGAGGCGGCAATCCGTAGGGGTAGGTGTAGTGCCGCCGCTGACGTGGAAGTCGAGAATGCCGACGGCAAATTGTTGCGTCACGTCGTTATACACGATGATCGGATCAGAGAAACTGACTCCGCTGGTTCCCAACGGCGCAAAGAACGTGGAGAACGTAGTAATCCCGCCGCCTGGGATCGTTGTCCCGGTCGTTTTGCTATAAATCGCCAGAGAAGTATTGAGCGGTTCGATGTACGAGCTAGGGCCAACGGCGCCCGTGGTGTCCGGGGGCGAGACCGCCGAGGTGTTCGTGCGATTGATGCCATCGAACCCCATGCCGGTCTGCAAAAGACTGGGGCCCGCGCTCGAACCGCCAAGCGTGCCCTGTGGCGTCGCCGTTAAAGTTGTCATCGAGTCGGTGACCGGTGCCGTGATGTTCACAGCACCTCCGTCGTTCTCGTTTGCCGGCGAGTTGGGGACATAGATCGACCTATCGGCAGGTGACTCGTCGGGACCGTAGCTCTCGACCGAGGCGAACCCGGGAACCGCCTCGAGTGCATTCTGCAGCACTCCCAGATCGTCCGCCGAACTGGATTGCAGGATCACGCAGCCGTCGACCCCGACGTGTTCCACCGCGGTGATGCCGAGCACGTCCAGGCCCGCATCGTGCAGCAATCCCTGAATGTAGGGAAGTTGATCCGCGCGCGTATTGCCCGGCACGTTGCCAAACTTAGCAAGCCATTCAGCCACACCGGGGATGTCCTGAGTGACGGGTTGAATTCCGCCAAAGCCGGGAAGCACCTGAAGCTCATTGGCGACCTCCGTCGGCGTGGCGATGTCGGGAGTCTGCACCAGGAAGCTGCCGTCGAGATTTAACGCGCGGAGAACTTGGGCGTTCGCGTCCGAGATTCCATAAGAGTGCAAAAGAACCTGCCCAACCTGGGTTTGCTGTTCCAAGGTGGTGGCAGGAGCGATCCCGCCGATGGCCACCATCCACTGCCCAGAGGCCAATAGCCGGCGTTCCTCGAGAATCTCCAAGCATAGATGCCGCGAGCGGCCAGTCCATTTGACAGTCCTGTCGCCCTTTCGTGCTACAAAAAGTCGATGCATTCCCAAGCCTTGTCGTGAGGTGTGGCTCCGCCGAGAGCGGGCGGCCGAGCGACTGCTGGCCCGTTGCGAAATTGCGACTACTTCGCCGGCCAATTCAAACCGGCATCCATGAGTATTCTACCCTAGACCCCCACCCTTTGTCCAAGATTTCATTAGGATTTTCCGACTCGACTTCTGTTTTCGCTCTGTTTTAACCAGCCATGCACATTCCAGGGGAAACCACAATGCGGTCTTGGTAGGTCAGGCGAACGGAGTAGAACCCCCGAAGGTCGCCCACTAGTTTTCCGAAGAAAGGGGGGTGGCAATACAAAAGATCAATCGGTTTTTGTCTCTAATCGTGCTTGCATCTCCCCAAACTCATGAGCGCGAAGGCTGTCCCGTAGGCCTGGTGGTAATCGTACAACGGAAAATCCCACCAGCTACCGTCCGATTCCTGCAACCGCAAGAGAATCTGGGCTAGATGGTCCTGGCGTGGCGGGCGTTTTTCGACCGGCAAAAGGTCAATACAGCGGCCGGCATAGTAATGACCGTAGTAAAAGAAATAGCCGGCCACCTGGAACCATGACTCGTGCGGAATCGGCCGCTTGCGACCCAGGTCGAGCCATAGCTCACGGGCAAAGAGTCGGTCGAGCCACGTCTCGACCACTGCGTCGGTCACCTGCTTGTCACCCCAGGCACGCAAGGCAAGATTGCATGCCTGGGAACGGCCAAGACTGCCGCCGGGCCGATTGATCGGGAGCATGGGGTGATACTTGAGGTATTCACCGTAATCGTAACTGAAGTCGCGCTTTCGCTGCCGCAGGATCGAGGCCACGGCGCGATCAACAACCTTCTGCGGAACCTGGAATCCTTCCTTGCGGGCGTCATCCAGCACTACCAAAACCGTGGCGGTCACAAAACTAATCGTCGAACCGTTGGGCCGCTGCGTCTGAAATTCAAAATCGTCGTAGTAGCACCATCCGCCGCCAAGGCACTCGTAGCGCACAAGCATGCCGATCTGCTGGTCGATCAAGGCACGGATTTTGCGCACGCGCTCCTGATCCTGGGGATGCCGCCGCAAGATGTGCAGCAAGGCATCGATCGAATAGGCGTGACACCAGTTGTTGTAAAGGGCATCGGCCGAGTCGCGCCGGATCTTGGGCAGGTGCTCCATCAGCCAGACCTCGGCCCGATCGACGGACTGTTGCACCTCGGTGCTATCGCCTCCAACCTCCAGTAGGGCAGAAATACAGAGCGAAGTCACCGCGCCGCGAAACGATCGGTGGGCACTGGGTATCGGGGCATAAACTTCACTGGGCCGACTGCTTCGCTCGGAACCCCACGATCCGTCGGCGTTCTGCCGCTTGAGCAAGAATGCCACCCCGCGGCGGATCGAGGCCTTGATCTGTTTGGGATCGGCTTTTGGCGCAGGCTTGGGCTTGGGACCGATTTCGGCGAGCGAAGACGAACTAGACTTCTTTTCAGCGGCCGGAATGCTGTTGTCGGAAGCGAAGGCGAGCGGCAATTGCGTGAGAAACGACATCGCCAGTGCCACTGCGGCGAAGAGCAGGATGCCGTTTGACCGCAAAAACTTCTCTAAAGCTGCAATCGGCAATTTTTCTGACATTTGGATCTTTCTTCTTACTCTTCCTTGGGTTTTTCAAGAAGGATCTCGTCGCCTTCCGCCAGTCCCTGAAGGATCTCGACTTGCTTATCGCTCCGCTCGCCTAGCTTGACAACACGCTTCTGAGACTTGCCATCCTTGCCCTGCAAATAGACGTATTGCTTCGCCGGATCAAACTCTTCGGTGAATACGGCCTTCGGTGGCACGGTAAGAGCATCGGTCTTCTTGTACGAAATCATTTTCATCTCACAATTCATGCCTGGTACGATGGTGCTGCTCAAGCCATCGCTGGCGACGGTCAGTTGGCAATCGAAGCCGCTGCCTCCCATGGGAATCGCGCCCACGCGTTGCACGATGGCCGAAAGTTTCAGCCCTGCAAAGCCAACCGGTTGAACGACCGCCTGCAAACCCGCACGCACGCGCTGCGATTGGCTTTCCGGCACCGTGGTGCGAATGGTCAGCGGCCGGGTCTGCACCACGGTCATAAAAACCTCGTTGGGCATGATCGATGCCCCGCGGCGGAGCGTTTCCACGCTCAATGCCGACCACTTTCCACGTACCGACCGGCCGTAATAGACGATGCCGTCGATCGGGGCCTTGACCATCATCGCCTCACGATCGGAAATGAGCTTCTTGAGTTTCTCTTCACCCAGGTTGCGAGCGACCTGGAGTTTTTCCAGCTCCAGGCGATGCTTGCCCATGAGCAGGGGCAGGTTGATCTTGGTGTATTCCGTGTCGATCCGTGATCGCTCGGTCTGATCTTTTGCTCGCTCATCCATTCGCGGGAGCGACAACTTAACGGCTTCTTCATGCGTGGCCTGAGCCAATTCCAAAGACAGCTTCGCTCGATCGACACCATTTTTTGCTCGCCGCAACACGATCTTTTCGGTTTCTTCCAGCAGATCGTCGGCCTTATACATCTTTTCCAGTTGACGATATTCCTCCTCGGCATATTCCAGAGCTTCCTGGGCCGCCTTCAAGCGGAACTCGGTCACTTTGGCCATCAACGGCTTCTCCACATCCTGATATCGCTTCCAGTCTTCCTCAGTGATCCGGCGACTGCGATTGTTCGCCTGCGTTTCCAGGGGAGCAATTTTTTCCAGGGCGGCCAACTGGGCGGCCGCCTGCTTGAGTGCCAACGCATTCAATTCTAGCTCGGAGCGAAGGTCCGCAATCACGTGGTCAATTTTTTCCGTGTCCAGGGCAAGAACCAAGTCGCCCTGCTTGACAGCCGCGCCATGTTCGACCGCCTTGAGCACGGACAAAGCAGCCCATTCCTGCGGCCGGATGAAAAGATCTGCCTGATTCTGGGCCTCAAAGACGCCGTCCAGTCCAACCTCAATGCGGAAAGGGCCTTTTTTGAGCTTCTGCGTGGCTGGCTTGGCAGCGGTCTCCTTTTCGGCAGCCGGTTTTTTCTCGTCGGCCTTCTTTTCATCGGGTTTCTTGGAGACAGCTTTCTTCGCATCCGGTGCTGTCTTCACGGTCGAAGACGCCGAATCGCCCGGTTCCTGCTTGGCGGAACTGGGCTTTTTCTCGCCCTTGTGGGCGTGTTTCTTTGTTGGTTTGGACTCAGCCACAGCCTGTCCGATCGCTACGCACGTCACCAAAATACAGGCCAAAAGCAGTCTTCCAAAGGCAAATCGACTCATAATCAGTTCCTAAGTAGGGTTTTGATGCGGGCTGACCCTCTATTTTCTCATGAATCGGACCATTTATCAAGCGCAGACTTCCCAGTTTGACTACGAACTACGGCTTCTCGAGAGGATTTTCTCGGCTGTAAAATCGCGACAAATTGATTCCACCGCGGATCTCCTCCTCAAGGAGTTTCAGGCGGCTATCAAGCCGTTCAATCTTTCGTTGCAAGGTGGGAATAAGCATGCGATTGCTCTCCTCGGGCTTGGAACGGGGAACGGTCGGATAGCCTAGATGTCGGGCTAGCGCGGCAAAGAGGTAAAGCGGATCCTTCCGCCGGTTGGCCAGAGCGATGCGGCCCTCTTTTTCCCCGAAGAGGACCGGCTTCTCGATTTCGCCGCGAGTTTGCCGATAGTGCTCGCTGCGGAAGTACAACATGTCGCCCAGATCGATCAATCCGACTTGCTGACGAACCGTGAGAATCCACTCCCGCCAGTTCTCATCGTACATTTCATCGCCGGCAATCGCTTCCAGCCCGTGGTCGTAGCCGAGGCGATTGCGGCAGAGAGTTTCAAACTGAAAAAAAAAAAGGCCCTGGGGTGTCGGCGATTGGGTACGATATTCGGCCTCACGTTGCAGGATTTCCATTCCGACGCGGAAGTCGAACTTTCCCTCGGGTCTTTCGCCTTCCGCCACGACAAAGGTCTGGAACGGCGTGAAATAATGCGGCAACTTGGCCATCGCGGTGGCAAAGCCCCCGGTCAGCCGCAATTCGCTCGCCATGAAATCGAGTGCGTAGAGCAACTGGCTTGTGGAGAGCACTTCCTGCTTGATGGCCTCCAGCAGTTCCTGCGTTGACATGCTCTGCTGCATCCGCTCCCGAAGTGTTCGGAAAAAGTAGGCCTGTTCAACGTATTCTTCGCGCGGCAGTGGCATCGTACAACAGGCTCAGGTAGTGTATGCTAAGGGATTAAATTCCATTCTACTTCTAATTGAATTCCACCGTGAATCCCTCCGACGAAAATAATCTAGTCACCGCTCTTAATCGACACAACATTGAACTTACGGCCGAAAAGACCGCCCGGCTCGATCAGTATTGCCAGTTGCTGTGGGATTGGAACAGCAAGATCAATCTCACCCGGCATACCGATTTTGAGAAGTTTGTCGCGCGAGATTTGGTCGACAGCCTAGCTTTTGCCCGTTTTCTCACCCCAGGCGAGGCTGTTCTGGACGTTGGCACCGGCGGGGGGGTTCCGGGAGTGGTGCTGGCCATTTTGCGGGACGATTTGAAGATTTCGCTCTGCGAGTCGGTTGGCAAGAAGGCCCGAACGGTGGCCGACATTGTGGAGAAACTGGGGCTTTCGATCCCGGTACTCCACGCCCGAGCAGAAGACATTCTGGTTGACCAGCGTTTTGACACCTTGGTGATCCGTGCCGTGGCCCGGCTGAAGAAATTGCTGGAATGGTTCAAGCCGCATTGGACCTCCTTCGACCGGTTGCTCATTTTGAAAGGCCCCAGTTGGATCGACGAACGGGGCGAGGCGAGGCACTTTGGCCTGATGCACGGTTTGGCCCTGCGGAAGCTGGATTCCTACCCGTTGCCGGGCACGGAGTCGGAAAGCGTACTGTTGCAAATCAGCCCGATGAAAGCTACATAAGTTACTGCATCGATACGAGATAGAGGAGGCCGATCACCAGTGCCATAAAGCCGGCGATCCATACGGCCACGCGGAAAGCGTGCGCAAGAATCGGCCCGACTTCCTCCTGACGCGTAGCGGCATAAACGAGACTTACGGAGACGATCAGCGGCAGGGCGAACCAAAAGCTACTGCTCATGACTTTTCCTCCTCTTTGCCTGCATCCCGCTTGCCTTGAGGCGTTTCGTCTTCTTTCTTGGCGGACTCCGCAGGGACAGGTCCGCAGCAGGCATCATAGACGGCCAAGATATTGAGCAGGCCGGCAATCATCGTATAGACCGTGCCCATTTCAAAGTAACGAGGCAGCAACCGATTGATCCAGGCCAACGAAATCTGACTGGGTGGGGGCGATTCGTGAGGAGCAGCATTGTCCGCCGGATCGGGCAAGTGCAAAGCGGGTGGTGCCATAAAGCCATTCAAGATGGGTTTATCTTGCAGCTTCCATTGCAACAGGGTCATGGGAACGGTGGGCAATCCAACCCCAATCTGGCAGAGCCATGGAAGACGCCAATCGTTCGTGCGGAACGAAAAATAGACCGCCCTGCCCCAACCGACTTCCTTGCTGCCGCCAAGGTAGAGGCCGTAAAGGAACGTTCCCAGGATACATATAGCAAACAAAGCCCCCTTGGCATTCCTTCCCTGGTAAAAATGCCCAAGTCCAGGAATCAACCACGCAAGAACCCCGGCTACCAGGGGGTCTTTAAGCTGAATCGACGGATCGTTGGGCTGAGAATCGTTGCTTTCTGCCACAAGTGACTCCTGATGACCAATCTCGAACTAAACGAAAAATCGTATCGACCGCCCATGATGTGGGAGGATGCCAAAAAGCAGGCTCTTCCGAATCCGTAAACCTTGAATTCTACCCCCTCGCGAAGACTTTACCAAGGGGACCATGAACTCGTCAAGCCGCGTACGGGAGAGGGGGAGTTATTTTCGGCCGTGGCCATGCGTAGGGCGTGGTGTGCATTGAGGATGCTAATCTGTAACGATTATAATGAAACTTCCAGCTCCGACCGGATAAATTCGCCATGCAAGGACGGATTAACTCTGGTCTAATCGAGTTTTACCCAAGATTCATTCGACATCTATTCCTAGTACAAGCGATGTGCGGATTGTGGTGAGCGAGCGCAGAATGACCGATGGTCGGTTTTTTCCGCTCATTAGGAATTTTTTGAAAGGGGTATCTCATGCACGGATGTATGACTCGACGGCTGGCTTGGGCGCTAGCTTTGGCGGTCACTTGCGGCACTAGTGTGGCGCGTGGCCAACAGTATGAGGCACAGGTAGTGCCTGGCCCGGCCGGTTATGCCGCGGTCCAAACTCCGGTCGTTCAGCAGGTTTCCGCAATGGAAGCTGCCGACGGCAACAGCAAGTTGGCTGCTGACGTGGCTGACCTGAAGAAGCAACTCAAGGAAATGAAGGACAAGGAAACCGCGGCCAAGGCCAAGGTTCCCATGTCGCCCCAGATCGGCGGCATGATCCAGATGGATGCCGCCACGTTCAGCCAGCAGGGTGCCAGCGTCGCCAACTACGGCACTGTCCAGAACGGTTTTGAGTTTCGCCGTGCCCGACTCTCGGCCGCCGGCGAAGGCTGGAATGTCATCGACTACAAGATTGAAATGGACTTCGCCGTCCTAGCTTCCGGCGGTGCCGGCGGCGTCACCAGCGGAACTCTCGCGGGATATGTCAAGCCGCTTGAGCAGGTCGACATGAAGGACTGTTACATCACCATCAAGGAATTGCCCTTGCTTGGCAATGTCCGGATGGGCCATATCAAGGAGCCGTTCGGACTGGAACAACAGACCAGCGACCGCTTCAGCACCTTCATGGAACGTTCAATCGCCGACGAAGGGGCGTTGGTTCCGGCTCGGCAGAACGGCGTGTTGGCCTTCAACTGGATGGAAGGTGAACGAGCTACCTGGGCCGCAGGCATCTTCCGCACGAATGTCGTAGCACCTCCCGACTTCATCAACTGGGGCAACGCCGGCAACATGTCGGCCACCGGCCGCGTAACCTGCCTGCCGTGGTACGACGAGGCAACCGAAGGCCGCGGCCTGCTCCACATCGGCCTCGCCAGCAGCTACCGCGACATGGGCACCTCACCTCCCGGGGCTAGCGGCCTCAACGTGTTCGGGATGGCCGCCCGTCCTGAAGCCCACTTGGCACCGAAGGTCGTCGGCGTGACGGGTGGGAACAGAGGTATGCCTAACGTCATCGATTACAAATTGATCGGCACGGAACTGGCTTATGTCTATGGTCCGCTCTCGTTTCAGACGGAGTACTACGGTGCGTTCATGAATCTCCTTAACGGAGGCGCGGCCGATTCGTACGTCAGCGGTGGCTATGCGTATGTCAGCTACTTCCTGACGGGCGAGAATCGTCCCTATAATAAGAAGGCTGGCTGCTTTGACCGCCTGAAGCCCTACGAGAATTTCTTCCGCGTCAGCGATGAGGATGGCTGCGTTCAGACCGGCATCGGCGCGTGGGAAGTGGGCTACCGCTATTCGTGGCTCGATCTCAACGACGGCAGCACCGCCAATGCGTTCCAAGGTGGCTTGGCCATCGACCACACGCTCGGCCTGAACTGGTATCTCAACCCGAACCTGCGATTGATGTGGAACTATGTCCACTCGACCGACACGCCGGGGGTCAATACGGCGAACAGCATCAGCACGGGTACGCTCAACGTTGGTAATACCGGCAAGGGTTATCTGGATACGTTTGAAATGCGGGCTGCGCTCGATTTCTAAGCGATCGATGGATGCCTCTCCCACCCCAGGCGGAAGAGGGAACGATCATGCAGGGCCGCCCGTCGCGGCGGCCCTGCGATAACGCTCAAAACGAACTTTCCAACAGTCTAAGACAGTAATCAAACGGCGAGCTCCTCGCGGAGTCGCCATTAAGGAGACGAAAAAATGAGAACTTCGATGCTCGCATTGGCGGCCAGCCTATTGATGGCCGCCCCCGCCTGGGCCGGAGAGTGCGGCTGTGACTCAGCCACCAGCGGTCCCGTGGAAACTTGCGGTTCGGCCAATTGCTGCGCCCATTGTGGGCGGAACTGCGGTTGCGATAAGTACTGCAAGGTCGTGCCCTACGTCAAGGAAGTCAAGAAGACGGTTTGGGTGGTAAAGTGTGAAGACTACTGCCCCAGCCTGCCCGGCAGCCCCTTTGGCGATCGCTGCGGTTGTGGTGATTCCAACGGCTGCGGCACATGCAATTCCGAGGGCTGTGCGGCTGAATCGACCTGCGCCGCCTGTGGCGGCAAGGGGTGCGACGGTTGCTGCAAGAAAGATCCCTGTGCGATCGAGCAGGGCAAGAAGCAGACTCCGCCCAAATGTGGCCGCGTACACACCAAGAAGGTTTTGACGAAGAAAGAGATCGTCTGCAAGGTGCCTTCTTACAAGTGCGTCGTGGTCTATGGTTGTGGCAGTTGTGGCGAGAGCGGTGCTCCCGCTTCCGTGCCGAGCAATGTCGCGCCGAACCCGGCCGCTCCGGCTCCCAGCCCGAGCAAGGGCCTGCCGCCGCCGCCGAAGGTGACGGAGCTGACGCCTCGGTTGCCGGATCTGAGTCGCTTCTAATAAGGTGCAGCTAACGACTTAAAGGGCATGGCCTCGGGTTGATCCGAGCCATGCCCTTGTTTTATTCCCTTGTTGTGGCCGGTCTCTGACCGAGCCACGCCACCGACCGAAGGTCTCCCGGATCGAAGTGTAGCGGTCAGTTCTTAGGATTGGCGCATCAATAACCGTCGTGTTTGCCCACTCGCCAAGCGGACGGCACACGGAGTGTGCCTGCTACTTTTCTTGCGACACTTATTTATGCGCCGATCCTTAGGATCGGCGCATAAATAACTGTCGTGTTTTGCCCACTCGCCGAGCGGGGACGGACGGCACACGGAGTGTGCCTGCTACTTTTCTTGCGACACTTATTTCTGTGCCGATCCTTAGCGGGGCGGGAGCCACTTGTTCTTGGGCTTAGGTTTTCGGTCGTGCGTCAGAAAAGATTCAGCAAGTGCGATGCAGCCGTCCAGCTCTCCATCATATTGTTCGGCCACAAAGTCCTTTGCCAATTCCGAACGGCCCCCCACCGGGAGACAACCGTAAGTATCTTTCCAGATGACACCGAATTCGTCGTCGGTGATCTTACTCAACATCGATTCCAGGATATCTCGCTTTAGCATGGTCTGTCCTTCTTTGAGTTGGACTACACCGCCTCTTCAGCATGAAATCAGTATACACGGTCACGGGTTTATTCGCAAGTGGCCTGGTAAATTGCAGAATCCGTTTCGTAAAACGGAATTTGTTCCGTTGTCTTGCCTTTTCGGAAAACTATCGAGAGGGGGGGCATGAATTGAACAGCTATTGCGGTATCATGGTGATCTGACCGAACAGTTTTCCGGCGGGCACGACCCGCCCAACTCTCTGCAAACAATTTGAAGAATGTCTCGATGAACAAATCTTTTTTTGATAGTCGCTGGTTCATTGCCCTGGCGGGGACGGCACTGCAACTCTGCCTGGGAACCGTGTATGCCTGGAGCTACTTTCAGAAACCACTGGCCGAAACGTATGGTTGGTCCAATGCCCAAGTGACATGGACATTCAGTCTGGCCATCTGCTGTCTGGGGCTTGCCGCAGCCTGGGGCGGACTGCAACTTCCCCGACTTGGACCGCGACGATTAGCGATGATCGGCGGCGTTCTCTTCGGAGTTGGCCATCTCGTCGCCGCGCTTGCTCTGCACTGGAAGTGCCTCGTTCTGCTTTACCTTGGCTATGGGGTACTGGGCGGATGTGGCCTTGGGTTGGGGTATGTGACCCCGGTCGCCACCGTGGCTAAGTGGTTTCCCGACAAGAAAGGTCTGACAACAGGCATGGTGATCATGGGCTTCGGCTTCGGAGCCTTATTCATGAGCAAGCTATTTGTACCGCTGCTTGAGTGGGCGACCAGCGGAGACCTGGTCATGGTGTTTGCCTGGCTGGGAATCGGATTCCTGCTGAGTATCGTCAGCTTGGGTGCCGTACTGCGCAATCCGCCGCCGGGATTTTCCCCGGCTGGGGCATACGTGCTTCCAGCAGGTGTTGCTATCGTCGAGGGGCAGGTCTATCCGGGGCTTTTCAGTCGCCGCTTTGCCACGATGTGGCTGGTTTTTTTCACCAACATTCTGGCGGGAATATCGCTCCTCAGTTTTCTATCGCCGTTGTTTCAGAGTCTTTGGCAGAACCGAGACCCCGACCTATCCAAGGAGGCATTGGCTGCCTGCGGTGCGACGTTGATTGCCGTCAGTTCCCTGTTTAACGGCGCGGGGCGGATGTTGTGGGGTTGGCTCTCCGACCGCATCGGGCGCGTCCGTACGTTCCGGATCATGCTCGCCAGCCAGATTGTCGTCTTTGGCGTCCTGACGCAAGTCGGCAATCCCTGGCTGTTCGGTGGGCTGATATGTTACATCCTCCTCTGTTACGGTGGTGGTTTCGGAACAATGCCTTCCTTTGTACTCGACGTGTTTGGTCCGACGAAGATGCCGGTCATGTACGGAGCGATCCTCACGGCCTGGTCGGCCGCCGGGATCGTTGGTCCTCAACTCGTCGCGTTGATCAAGGATCATTATGCAACGCAACTTGCCCAGTACGCATTTCTGTGCAATGTCGCCGTTCTTTCCGTGGGACTCGTTTTGGCGAGTACGCTACGCGATGGTCACTCCGACGCTGTCGAGTAAGACACGACACCGGAGGGATGCTAGGACCGGCGCATAAATAACTGTCGTGTTTTGCGCATTCGCCGGGCGGGGGCAGACGGCACACGGAGTGTGCCTGCTACTTTTCTTGCGACACTTATTGATGCGCCGATCCTTACGCTTCTTCCCACACCGTCCGATAAGCCCCAAGGTTTTCGCAGTATTCCAACAGCCGCGTGTAGAACGGATGCCCGCCAAGCGTGGCACTATCGCCAACGATGAGCAGCTTTCGCCGCGCACGGGTCATGGCGACGTTCATCCGGCGGTGATCGGCCAGGAAGCCGATCTCGCCTTTGGGGTTGCTGCGCACGAGTGAAATCACCACGGCCTCCTTTTCCCTGCCCTGAAAGCCGTCAACGCTGTCGATCTCCAGACCCGGTATGTCCAACTGCTCGCGAAGAAAGCGAACCTGGGCGCCATAAGGCGAAATCACGGCGATATCGCGGGCCGCAATGCCGGCATCAAGCAGTTCCCGCACCTTGCGGGCCACCAGTTCGGCTTCCTGACGGTTCATGCGACTCTCGCCGTCCGGCTCCAGTTCTTCATCATAACTTGCCCCAGCCGTGTCGATGAATTCGACGGGCGATTCAGTCAGCCGTGATGCCGTTACGTCGGGCAGGTCGCAGAGACGATGCTCGCGGACCGAGGCATGGGCCTCCAACTGCCCATCGTAAAGTTCCCTCGACGAAAAATCCATGATCGCCTGATTCATGCGATATTGGACGGTCAGCCGCCGCGTAATGCCTGTCCCGTAATGATTCACCAGACGCTCGAAGAGACTCGTGCCAAAACCCTCGGCCG
Source organism: Planctomycetota bacterium (assembly GCA_037147235.1). GTDB lineage: Bacteria > Planctomycetota > Planctomycetia > Pirellulales > Thermoguttaceae > JANXQG01. The sequence continues at coordinate 25,978 of JBAWVO010000052.1, forward strand.
CCGCCTCCTGACTGACGACGGTCGGCGGCAGTTGGCAATGATCGCCGGCGAGTACAAGGCGGTCGCCGCGGAGCAGCGGGATCCAGCACCCCGGCTCGGTACTCTGGCAGGCCTCATCGATCACCACGAGATCAAAACGCCGTGGGCCAAGTAGTTGGCTGTCGATGCCGGTGGTCGTGGCGCAGATCACGGAAGCGGAATCGAGAATGCTCTCGGCGGCTTGCAGTTCCATCTTCCGCGCGTCGGCTAGCAGTGAGCGGGCGTCGTCGCGAAGCTGCTTCCGCTCGCCCGGTTTCGGCGCGGTCCGCCGATGCCGGCCGGCCTCGCGAAAGAGGCTCATTGCCTGCTTCACCAGTTTGTGGGCCAACCGCACGTCGCGATGCCCTTCCACGAGAAGATCGAGCGTATGTTCGCGCAGTTCCGGCAAAACGCGTGCCGGATGTCCCACCCGCACAACCCGTTCGCGAAAGCCCAGTAGTCGTTCAAAAATGTTATCGACTGCCAAGTTGCTCGGGGCGCAGGCCAGCACCTTGCGGCCGCGGCGGATTGCCTGGCGGATGACTTCCACAACGGCCGTCGTTTTGCCCGTACCGGGCGGGCCATGGATCAGGCCAACATCGCGGGCCGAGAGGGCAAACTGCACGGCATCGACTTGCGTCTCGTTGAGCGAACGGTCGAGCGCGCCCACGGCCCCATCGACCCCGAACTCCGGCTGCCGTTGGCCGACAAGCACGTCGCGAAGGATCGCCGCGCGGTCGCCGCGGAGTACGCGGGCCTGTTCCAAGGCGGCCCGTTGCCGTTGCGTGGCCACTTCGTCAAAAGCAATGTCAATCCGCCAGGTGTCGTGCTCGCCTAGTTCGTCCGGTAGGCCATCGATCGCAACGAAGATCGAGGTTTCACTACGTTCGCAGACTACACCCCGATAGGAAAGCTCAGCGCGATCCTTGTGCGGCGAAATCACCACGGGACTGCCGACATCGAGGCGGGTCCAGCGGAGCAGCCCACGGGTGCGGCGAGTGAGCTGCACGATCAACCGCCCGCCCAGACCAGCATTTTCATCCACGACTACCAGGTCGATCAGGCTGTTGCCGGTCTTCTCCGCCTCGGCGGGCGAGAGTTTTTTTGCCTGCTGGGCAACACGTTGCGCCTCGGCCTTGCTTTCCATGTCCAAAAGCCGGCCCAGGCGTTCAAAATGGTCCTCCGGTCCAGAAGTGGTGCAACGATCGGCCGCGATGTGTACACGTACGCGACGATCGCCGAACATCTGGCCATCCAGGGCCTTCGGCAGCCGGGCCTCCCAGCCGTCGGGCACTTCAATGACGGCGGTCGGGCCGCGAAACTCGATCCGGCCAACCCGCTTTCGATCAAGACCGCCGACGCGATCAAGGAAGTCTAATACTTCGAGCTTGCTGGCGCGACGGGGCAGGGGGGCAATGTGCAGAAGTGGCATAATAACCGACAAAAAAGGGACAAGGAATACAGAGGGAGAACCACGAAAGGCACGAAACAGACGAAATTTGCATCATTGATTTATGTTGATATTTTCGGCTCTTCCTGTTCTAGCTGCGGAACGCGGGTAATTGATAATTGTAATGGGATGAAACGCTGCCTCGCCGAGGCAATAATAGGGGTTGGTAAA
>JBAWVO010000053.1:0-27593 GCA_037147235.1 Planctomycetota bacterium
GATCATATTGCGAGAACTTGCGGACAACGACCACCGCGACTTGCTGTAGAAGATCATCACTACTGTGGGGGGATTGGACCATCGCCCGCAGAAACGCAGACACCGACCGCTGTGCGGCCGTCCAATATTGCGCCAATTCTTCAACGTCGCGTGGATTCATTGAAAGGCTTGTAAGGCGTATGAAATTAACGATAAAAGAGATTTCTACCTATATTCTGCGCAGGAGGGCAAGAATGTCACAAGCAAGCCAAAATAATTCCATAAGGGGGGGGGTGGCAATGCCTATCGGGAACCCCTCATACACACGAAGTTAAGGAATTCACTCGTTTGGGTCTGTGGGAGCCTCAGGCGGGAAACCGCCCGGGGCCACCTCGTTGTTACCCACATTTTTTGGACCCCATCCGGCTTGCCGGATGGCAAATAAGGTTAAATGGCTAAAATGGAGAACAAAGACCAACACGACCCCACCCCACCTTGGTGGATGGTGAAGGAGGTTGCTTGGCTAGATCGCGAACATGGGCTAAACATTACGAAATAATTGGAAAACCCGTGATTCCGGCACAAGTACCCTGAACCGAAAGCCAGAACACAAAGCTTCCAGTCGTTTACCGGAGTCATTAGGCTCGCATAGGGGATACCAGGTTCAGGTTGGGGTCATGGTTCAACCATCACACGCACCGGCCCCAGGAGGCCGGAGGGCAAGAGCGGCATATCCGGTTTGAAGCCCGTCACGTTGGTTGTGGTCAACCTCTTGTCGGGCGGCAAGGTCGCGTCGAAAAGCAACCGATTCGTCCAAAGGTTCGCGACTTCGATTTCCAGCCGGTTGCCGGTCGGCTGGACTGCGGAAGTGATTTCGATTCTCCAGGGCGCGGTCCAAACCACTCCCAACGCTTTCCCGTTGAGCCGCACTGCCGCGAGATTGTTCACCTCGCCCAGGTCGAGGTAGAGCCTTCCCGCCGTCTTGCTGGCGACAAGCAAGTCGAAGGTCTTTTCGTAGGTTGCCGTGCCGGAGTAATGCTTGACGCCCTCTTCCGGCCGTTTGGTCCAGTCTTCCAGTTTCTCAAAGACCACCGAAGAAGGACCGCCCCATTTCGGATTGAAACGCACGGTCCACGGTCCGGCAAGTTCCTGCAGCAGTTGTGAATCAGGGAAGTTTGTGGTTAGCATCTTGGGGCGGCCAGGCGATTTGGCCCCGGACGCAAGAGGCGCCATCGGCCGTCGGAAAACCACAAAGAGACTCTGCCGCGGTTCAAAACGAAGCATCGTGGCAATGCGGAGGTCGTCGGTGATTCGACAAGCAGGCAGGTCGCGTATCTGCCCGGTCACCGCGTCCCATAATTCCGACTGGCGAGGCTTCCCGTCAGTGTCGGCCACGTCACGGAAGACAAACTCGCCAGCGGCCCGGGCGTTGCGAAGGTTGGCAATAAAGTAGGCGTCCGCGCTGCCGATGCGGTAATGGATCCAATCGAACGTGCTGGGGTGGCGGATGCCCGACAAGGTCTCTAACGGTAGCGACGCGGTTTCGGACGTTTCGCGGATGTCGAGGTCGGGCGGGATGCGGTCGGCCAGCATGACGTCGCTGAGGCTCCGGCCCCAGATCACGCGGCCTTTGCCCAGCTTCCTCGCGCCGGCCTTTTCCGTCGAATCCCCCCAGATTGTCTCAGATAGCTCGGTCACTTGTGCATCGCTACGCGCGTAATCGGTCAATCCGATGGCGCGGCGCGGGCGCGGCCCGATCAGAGTGACGCCATCATCGACCAGGTCTTTGAGTTTCCGCATCGTCGCCGGGGACAACGCCAAAGGTTCCGGCGAGCAGTCCAGCCAACGTCCGCCTTGCCACAGCACCAGGTAGCGGTACGACAGGCCGTTGGGTAGGATCAAGCGGCCATTCGGTCCGGCCGCGGCGCGATCCACGAGCGCCTCGACGTTGATGGTATCGCAATCGGTCCCGGATGGCAGCGGCGGGTCCATCGCCCACTTGGCCGGTACGAATGCGGGCGCCCACTCGCCTTGAAGGTAGCAGAAATCGGCCGCGAAGCGACCTTCCTGAAACACGTATTGGCACCGGTTGAGATAGCGAAGCCAACCGTGGCTCATGGACCACCACGTCAGATGCCGATTGAAATCGGCTCCGACAAACGGCCAGTAGTATCCTGGCTGACTGTCTTGCTCGGGTTGGCAAACGAAGGAACACAGCACGTTGCGATTGAGTACCTGGCAGAAGGCCCTGTCGCCAACGTCCTTAAGCTCGAACGGATCGTGGTCGCCATTGAGCCGCGTGTTGCCGCGCATGATCGTATACGCCTCCGCCTGAACGATCTTGCGGCCGTAGACATGGGCCGCGGACGAGGCGTTCTTGACGCCGTCATGGAGGTGAGCTTGCTGGGTGAGCTGGTGAATCATGGATTGCCCGGGATTCCTTAACAGAAGGGTCTCACGCGACCAGAACTCCGACATGCAGATATCGTTGCAACCCATGGATCGCAGGGCATCGACGGCCGGCTTCTGGTAGCCCGCCGCCTCGCTATGGGCTCCGGCCAGGCCGTGGTCGCGGCAGAGCCGGTTCAGCCGGCCGTAGTAGCATTCGACGTAGAGGTCGGCGATCGTCCGGTCATAGTCCTCCAGGAACCGTTTTGTAATCTCGATATCGTCGACCAGCAAACGCGACTCCGGCGCGGCCTTCTCCTTGGGCCGAAGTCTCGGGTTGTGATGGTCCTTTGGAAAACCGATTCTGGCGGCAAGATACGGCAGCGGATCATAACCCCGAAGCCGCTGGAACTGCTCGCGGAACATCAGTGTCCAGTCGGGATTGCCGATCTCGCCGCTATCGATATGTGCATGGGTGAAGGTCTTGCCCACGAACGGCTTGACATCCTCGATCACGGCGGCGACCGTGGCGGCAAAATGTCTATCCATCGCCTCCGCGCTGAGCGGATCGATTTCCAGTTCGCTGCCGGTCCCGCCCACGCATTTCGTATGCGCATACAATGGAATCACCGCACCGAATCGGGCGATCAACCATTTTCCCGGCGGCACATCCCAGATGAGTTCGCCATCCGTCACGCGCGCCGATAGGTCGCCCCAACTCATGGAAAGGCAAACACGGGCGCTCCCTCGACCTTCGCCGTCGCGCAGCTTCCATGCCAGCACCGCCACTTCCCGGTAGTCTTCCAGTTTACCGGACTTTGCCGCGGCCGGCCGGGGAAGCTTTTCTCGGAACCGCTTCGGGCCGCTCGTCTCAACCACGGTGGAGACGAGTTGCCTGGGGGCGTCGTTGGGCGTTACCCAAGGCCCTCCCGCATTCCACCCTCCGCACACGTTCAGCGTGATGGCAATGTCACGTTTGGCCGCCTGTACTACAGCGAATCGAAGGAGATCGCGCCACTCGCGGCTCATGAAGGCGACACTCTTCGGGGTGGTCGCCTCTCCCGCATGGAACACCAATGCGCCGGAGATTCCCTGCCGCTTCATCGCGTCCAAGTCACGGACAATTCCGTCTCGGGTCACATAGCCGTTGAGCCACCACCAATAAACCCACGCCCGGGCCACCTCCGGCGGATTGGCGAAAGCCTCGGCCAGATCGACCGCAGGCTTAGCCTGGCCGCGCGCCATGTTCGTGAACAATAGCACAACGCTCAGAACACCAATGGTCAGTTCAACTCGCCTCATGCCCGTCCTCCCAACCTAGTCCCCAAAACAGCCAGCATCTTGGGGGCCCAGCACAAGTGTTTCGCCTGTCTTGGTCTTCATCACGAGCCAGTCGCCTTGCAGCATCTCTCCCTTCTTGCCGTCGCGATAGACGTCCACTTTTTTTCCGGGCCACGGATTCACCAGCGTGCAGTCCCGGCCTTTTTCGCTTTCGATGCGAACGTACGGAATCTTTCCATTCCGAATAGCGCTCGAGACCAGGAAGGCCCCGAAAGTCCTGCGTCGGTAGAACGATGCCTTCTGACCGGCCGGGAATACCGGAAACACCCGCACGATGCCGCCATGGCTCTGCAACATCATCTCGTTGATCAGGCCGGGAATCCCACTACAGGTTTCGATTCCGCCGCCGCCTGCCGTGATCCAAAAAACGACACGAGTTCCGTGCCCGAGTTCCGAAAGTTGCTCAAAGAGCGACCTGTAGTACTTGATTTGGCCGGCAGCATGGCAAGTTACACTGAGGAAATGCTGTTAAAGCAAAAAAACGGAGAAAACCTGTTGTTGCATGAGGTGCGTACCGCCCAACTGGAGTCACTCCGGACGGAACTGGCCGGCCCCCACCCCAGCCCAATCGAGAGGCTCTTGGTGGAGCGCGTGGTCGCGTGTTGGCTGCAAGTCTGTGTCGCCGATTACGGAGCTGCCCAACGCGGGTCTCACACTTTCGTGCAGGGCGACTACGACCAGCGACGGCAGGACCGCGCGCACAAGCGGTTCTTGTCGGCAGTCAGGACTCTGGCGACCGTCCGCCGGTTGGCCTTGCCGATCCGTGTTGACGTCAGCGTCGCCGGTACGTTCGAGACAACGATTACGGCGTCGGCAATGGCACCGGACCGATTTAGGTTACCGGTCAGCGTGAGTAATTGAGTGGTCGATTCTGTGGGCCGACGGTGTCGGGCGGCACATCGAACGCTTTGGCCCATCGGAAGGCACCGGCGGCAGAACCGCCCCCCTGGTCCCTTGGGCAAGATCGTCGATGGCCGAAACTCCCCCCATGGGTATTTGTGCCGTGTTGGAGACGTCATTTCCGACGGCTTCCCAGCGACTTGAATGACGAGATGGCAATCTCGGAGCCAGTCTTGCGGGAAATTCGGCTGTAGCGTAGATTTGTAGGCTGGGCGTCAGAAAACCCAATTTTGACGCGTCATTTCATTCTGGCTACAATGAGGGCTGCATCAAGAGCCGAACTCTTGCCGATCTATGCTGGAAAGAGAGCACCGCCAATGAGCAGAACAAAAAACTCTCCCAACCCTGAACCTGCTGTGGCCCTGGACTGGCAGATTCCTGGTGGGACGTTTTCCCGCAGGCCTTACTTATCGACACCATAACCTTATCCTGAATTGCTGCGAGGACAGGGCTAACGAATTGGAATTTGAAAGATTCGCATGTCTCAAAAACACCGCAAGAAGTCTCGCAATCAAGAGCAGCCGCCCGAACCCACGCCAAAACGCTCCTGGACCATTGGCATATTGTTTTTGATAGTCGCCGCTGGGGTTGCTTGCATCACATGGTGGCCACGCGGGGGGATACGGCCCGACACACAACCCGCATCTGCTCAATTCCCGGTTGAAACGACCGCCGATCCAAGCCCCATTGAACCGGCCGCGTCTAACGACCTTGCCAACGACTCGGCCGCAGTCAAGCACGACATGAGCAAACTGAAAGGACGGTGGCGTCGATCCGGCGAGCAGTATGTCCTTGAGGTCCGGGCCGTAGACGAGAACGGCAAGGTCGAGGCCGCGTACTTTAATCCCCAGCCAATCCGCGTCGGCCGGGCAATGGTGAAGCAGAAGGACGGTGTTGCGGCCCTCTTCGTGGAGCTTCAAGACGCGGGCTACCCCGGATGCACGTACACCCTGATCCATGACCCCAAGACCGACCAGCTCGTAGGCGTCTACTACCAGGCAGCGAGGCAGGAGAGTTACGAGATCGTTTTTGAGCGGATAAATTAGCAACCAACAGAGAATGAACCATTATGGCGAGCCGAAATCTCAATCAGACCGCGGTGGTCGCGGCGACGATTTGTCTTTCGACACTGGCTGTCGTTGCGTTAGCGGCACGCGACGCCTCGGCGGCAAAGCTCGACGTTGGCAGGCCCAACATCCTCTTCATCGTCGCCGACGACATGGGATACGCCGATTGCGGCGTCCAGGGGTGCCGCGACATCCCGACGCCGAACCTCGATGCGCTGGCCTCGGCCGGCGTCCGCTTTACCAACGGCTATGTCACCGGCACGGTGTGCAGCCCATCACGGGCCGCATTGATGACCGGGCGCTATCATCAGCGCGACGGGGTTGCCGATTGGATTCCGCCCGGCAAGCCGGGGTTGAATACCGGCGTCCCGACGGTAGCGGACTACTTGAGGAAGGCTAACTACCAGACCGCGCTGGTGGGTAAGTGGCACTTGGGGGAGCATGACCAGTGCAATCCTCTCAATCGCGGCTTTGACGAGTTCTTCGGATTTCTCGGCGGCGAGCGAAACTATTGGCCCGACCCACCCAAAGCCGCTCAGGCTAAGGTCAATCATTACACCCAGTTGGTGCGCGGTCGCGAACCGGTCCTGGAAAACGAATACACAACCCACGCCTTCGGCCGGGAGGCGGTCAAGTTTCTTGAAAGCCGACGGGGAAAAGCCCATCCGTTCTTCCTCTACCTGGCCTTCAATGCGGTGCATACGCCGATGCAGGCACCCGACGACTATCTTCAGCGTTTCACCTCGATCGAGGACAAGAATCGCCGCACGTATGCCGGTATGTTGTCCGCGATGGATGACGCCGTCGGCCGGGTTCTGAAGGCCGTGCGCGAGAATGGCATGGAAGAGAACACCCTGATCTGCTTCATTAGCGACAATGGCGGACCAATCACGCGCAACGCGCCGAATGCTTCCCGTAACACCCCGCTGCGCGGTGGCAAGGGCGAAACCTGGGAAGGTGGCATCCGTGTTCCCTTCTTCATGAAGTGGACCGGGCACTTGAAGGCCGGCACCACGTTCACCCAGCCCGTCATTCAGATGGACTTGACGGCAACCGTGCTCGCACTGGCCGCCCAGAGAGTGGGCAGCAAATGGCGGATCGACGGCGTAAACCTGATGCCGTTTCTGACCGGGAGCCAGGGCACCCCTCATGAGTCGCTATGCTGGGAATACGGTCAGCAATGGGCGATCCGCCAGGGCCAATGGAAACTGACTTTCGCCTTATCCAGCAAGACGGCGAAGACCCCCACCTTGGGACTTTATGATTTGAGCCAGGACGTCGGTGAAAGCCGTGATCTATCGTTAACGCAACCGGATCGGGTCAAGCAACTCCAGACCGCTTGGGCTAGTTGGCGCAAGAGCGTCGCGGGCGATATGCCGGCTCCGAAGGTTACTCTCAAGGGCATCAACAACGCACCATGACGAAAACCGAGCATGGAATCCGCCACCACAGTTCTCACCGCCCTGCTGCTGACATCGCTGGCCGCACTCCACGCTACGGAGAAACCTACCCCGGGCGGCTCGGGCAGACCCGCCACGGCCACGCTAGGTGACTCGACCTCGGCGGCCCGGAAAATGTTTCTGAGCGGCGTGCAGGTTCATCGGCCTGTTCTGCATCGGATCGCATAGGCCAGCAGCCGAGCGCGATAAAGTTCCGCGTCTGCGAAAGAAAAACAACAAAACGTCACGATCTTCGGCGCGGCGTGTGTCGCGAGCCACTCAGCCACGGTGGAGATCGCAATGTCACATGCTTCCGGCTTTGGGTAACCGTAAACGCCGGTTGAGATGCACGGGAAGGCCACGGATTCGAGCCCCGCCTCCGATGCCAACCGGAGCGATTCTCGGTAACACGACGCGAGCAACTCAGCCTCCCCGTACCCACCCCCACCGTAAACTGGGCCAACGGTGTGAATGACGTGGTGTGCCGCCAATCGGTGGCCGCCCGTCATTACTGCTTGTCCCGTTGGACATCCGCCGAGCTTTCGGCATTCATCTAGGAGCGCAGGCCCGGCTGCCGAATGGATCGCCCCATCAACGCCACCACCTCCGAGCAGTGACTCGTTCGCGGCGTTGACGATGGCGTCAATGCTGAGCTGGGTAATATTGCCTTCCAACACCCGCATCCGAGTAGCGACGGTGTCAACCATGCGATAATTCTCCTCTCGCCGAACGGGAAGGCTTGGCTGTCCGGTTTGCAACTCAGAATAGCCCTCGCGATGGCTCCATTCTATCATTTCCACGCACATCAGTGGGAAAACTGGGGATCACGGTCAGCTTTCTGCCTTCTTCCCGGATATGCGCCCGTCGCTCGCAGGCGATCTCCAGAGCGTGGACGGTTTGGCCGAAGCTTAACTTATCCGCTGAGCTTGGTGTCCGTCGAACGATCCGGATGCGAAACTGAATTCTCTCTTTGTTCATTGGTGGGGGGAGTGGTTGGCAGGGGTAGTTTGTGGCGAGTGTTCATTTCCAGTGCCGTCGATCGGGTGCTAAAGAGTACTGAATGGCAGAATAAACATCGGGGAATGGGTTTGTCGGGGAAATCAGACTGATCGGCTCCGGAGCGTTAAGAAAGGAAAGTATCTTGACACGCGGTGCTCAAATCACTGCAGCCGGCCCCCCCAAACAGAACCAGCGGATCAAACCGATCCAATGGCCGGATTTGGGTGGATTTCCCGCTGATCCTTGAAAGCGATCGGCGTCCGCGATAGGATAAGTAGTCTAGTTCGAGGTTGCTTTCTGCGAGTTCAAAGGAAACGAAAACATGGCTAGTGAAAAAGTTCCAGGTCCCTTGGGCCTCCAATCTGACACCGCAAATTCCACAGATCTGCTTTTACCCGGGCCAGCCACAGGAAGCTTCATGACTCCTGGCCCCTTGGGTGTCGACTTCGAGCCAGAGCCTCTGGCGGACCGGTTCGTGACCCAGGTGGACTGTGATTGGGTTCCTACGCCTCAGCCCAACACGACCCCCATCCCTGTCATCGCGACCAACCTCACAGATTTGGCGGCGGCACTCAGTAAGCTCAAGGAAGCTGGCGAGGGCGGCGGTAAGTTGCGAGCCGACGCCGTTTCGGCAGGCACGAGTGCCGCAGTGACTTTGACCCTCCATGGGAACCTCGTGAATCGCGTCGTGGAGTGGAACGGCTACGCTAGTGCATCAGTCGCAGCCAAGACGCACTGGGATCAGGTGCTGAAGAACCTAAAGAGACACGAGCAGCGACACATGGACATCGCCATTGAGGAGGGCAATAACCTTGCGAAGCTGCTTATCGGGCACAAGATCGGTTCAACGCCGACGATTGTAGATAAGGTCACTATCGCGAACCAGAAGATGCAGCAGCGACAGGACGACTTGGACTCTCCCACAGAATCAGACCATGGGCGAAAGAAAGGTCACGCATACGGGGACTGTAACATTGACACGTCAATCCCGTAGCGTACCGTCTTACTCGCGAGAGGAGAGGAGGGCGGGTGGCTCTCAGCAGACGGCGATCACGCCCAACTGAGGCGTTATTTTCGCCTTCATCTCGTAATCTCATCCGTATTCCGAAACATGCCAAAAAACCACCCGTTTGATGACACAGCCGTTTCCCATATCGTGGCTTTTCAGCCTGGACGGCGACGGCCCAGATCCCACGGGGCACGTTTCTGAGCACGGTCAGCTTTCGTGCCGGATAAAACACCCGTTGGGTTTGGTGTCCGTCGAGCGATCCGGACGTGAAACTGGATTCTCTCTTCGTCTGTTGGGGGGGGGATGGCCGTTGACAAGCCTATCGAGCTGAGGCACTCCCCCCGCCTGCACCCCCTTTACTCACCAGTTCCTATGGTTTATACCGAGGTCTGTGAAGTCATTTTCCTATACTTACGAGACCGGCCCCCAGAAAATCCAGCCGCTTCAGGTCTTGCACGGTGCCCGCTCCCTTGGGTGTTTCATTTCTTGGCAGAAAGATCGGCTCCTGCCGACACAACGGAAACAGCCTCGTCTTTTCCAATCGACAAGACCAACTTTGCATCGGTAACCGCAACGCCCGCTTTTAGCGGCACGCATCCCTCCAAGGTGATCCGGTAGAGATCGACGCTCTTGACGTCGCGCCAATCGTCGGGCAGTTGCCACGCCTTGTTGTTGTAGCCCGGCCCGCTGTAGGCGATGATCTCCTGCTTCTCGTTCCACAGGGCGGGAACAAAGAGATTGTCGTCCTCACGAAGCACGAAGTCGCCTTTGCGAATAATACGTTTTCCGTTTTCAGTGCGGGCAACAACCCCGTCGCTGTAGTGCAGCGCACCGTGCTCAAATCTCTGCCGCTCCAGCCGGCTTAGGTAATACCACGGCAGGGTCGTCCGGCAGAACATGCCCAGGAAACCGGGCATGTTCGTCTTGTCGTTTTTCCAGATTTCTTCTCCATGCATGCTGGAGCCGAAGCGGAAATCGCCGTCGCCTCCGCGATCGGTGCGGCCACGCGCCCCCAGACATTCCGGGATCTCCATTGGGTTCCATGAATACCACCACGACATCGCCTGTAAGCCGACGAAGTGTTCGCCCGGCGGGTGTGCCCAGCCGGTCCCCTCGCCCGTGACGTCAAAACCGCGGTCTCGCCAGTAATGAAAAATCTTGCGCTGGGTTTCGACGTACTTGGCTGGGGTCAAGCCGCCGTTCTCGGGTTTCGCGTGCCAGGCGCTGAGAGACTTACCACCCTCTCCCTGAGCCACGAAGACGTCGATATGGATGGTGTGGCCGTCTTTCAGCTCGGGGATCATCTGAATCAGCCCGTCAATCCGCCGTTGCGCCAGCCCGGCCTCCCATTCCTTGGGATAGACCACGCTGTACATGTCCTCCCCCTTCATTTGTATTCCCCCGACCCGTATTTGGCCGCTGGGATCCTTGGCAAAACAGTCCTTGGCCATGTACTCATCCCACAACGGGCTTTGCTTGTAGGCGTCCACCATATTGATGTGCAGGCTCACGGTCGTGTGGAACTGTCTGGCTTCGCGGATGAGCCATCGCAAACTATCAAGCGGCGTGGCGTCCTGCCTCCGCTTCATGCGCGGATTGACCTCGCTCCAGGCGGGATAGCCGTGGTCATGTCCGCCCTTCTGCCAACCGACCAGGTAAATGATCTTCGGTATGCCGCGCGTCAGGTTGTCGGTCTTGCGAATGACCTCCAGGGCCTCCTCAAAAGTGCAAAACACTTCGTGCCCTTTCCGAAAGGTGGGATCATTGGCAAGGCGTTCCACCGGTTCCCCCTCCATGCCCATGAAGAGCTTCAGAACCAGTATCTGGTGATAGTCCCGATAGAAGGGCGCAACCACCACGTCGGTGGCGGCTGTGAGAGTCTTGCCACCCTCGACGACGGCTGCCTCGATGGCGGCGATGCCGCCCTCTTTGGGCACAACCCTGTCGCCCTCGATCGCAACGACCTCCACATTCCCGCTGGCGGCCTTGGTCCTTGCCTTGATCACTGCCTCGGAAGGACGCAAGGCGCGCTGGGAGCCGTCCTTGTAGAATCCAGTCAGGGTCAAACTGCCTGTGGTGTTCGTTTGTCGAACGGGAGTAAGAACCTTCGGGTGAATCTCAATGCCGATTCGTTGCAAGCTCTTTGCCTCGGGCGAAGCGGTCTGCGCCCAGCAAGGCGGCAGCGCCAGGGCGATCCCCGGCAGGAGAAAGGCGATGGTTTTCATGGCGACTGGACTTTCTGGAAAAAGGTTCGGCGGTGATGCAGATGGATGCTAACAGAGATGGTATCACGGAGCAAGCATTTGCACCAGCAAAAAATAGCACAGAAATTTTGATGGTAGACCAAACCGACCAAGCGACCAAGAGAGTCGTAGGCGTAATCGGCCGTTACGACCAACTGGTCGCCGAGATAGCGATTGATCGAGAGGAGTTGGCCGTCGTCGTTGTAGGTGTAGGTGTAGGTGTAGGTGTAGGTGTAGGTGTAGGTGAGGTCGATTTCCTTCTCGGCCACGGCGTTGCCGCCTTCGACTCCATGCTCCTACCCGTACTCCCTCCTCTCTAGGGGCCGCTGCCTGATTATTTAACACAACCGCTGGGCTTGGTGTCTGGCGAGCGATCCGGACGCGAAACTTGATTCTATCTCTTCCATTGGTGGGGGGGGCGGGGAGGGCGTTCGCGGCGACCTTCTAATTCTCACCGATGTCCGCGAGCATAATTTGCGAGTCAAAGCAAGCGAGTTAAGAACGGCTCAGTAGCGTTGACCTGCTCGCTTCTGGCGGCCAGTTAGTCCCCGCCCCAGTGCTCAGTCTTCCATTCGTCAATCCGTTCGATCGCATCCCATTCGTCGATGCTCCCCGACTCGACCAAAATGTTCAATGCACCGACGGCCAACCCGCGTTTCTTGGTCCGCTTGGCGAATCTTAACAGTTCGGCCTTCAAGTTTTCATCGGGCCTCTTTTTGCGAGCACCGAGGTACGCCTCCAGGAAGATCAACGCCCCAAGGGCATCCGCGCGACCCTTCTTGACGGTTTGCCTGGCCAATTCCAGGACGTCGGGAAGATCGAGGATTCGCCCGATCGTACCGAGGATCTCGAAGACCAGGGATCGCCGTTGTCCGGCGAAACTCTCGCGCGGGCGGCTGAACCCAAAGCACTCCCTCGCAAATGTCACTAGGAGCAAGAGAACGGCGCATCGTGGATGCAAGTCCGGGTCCGATGATTGAAGTCCAGCGGTCCGGCAAACTTCCTGCGTCATGCCAGCCTCCCGCAAACATTCCACGGATTCCCACGCGACTCGCTGAAGTACCTTAAGCATCTCCTCTTCAGCGGAGCACTTGCCGGGACCGGCGGACTCACGTAGAACGAGCAACGTCTCCAGCAGCAATGTCAACTTCGTGACATCATTCGTCAGTTCTGCGATGAAGAGCGACACCTGATACGCGGACTGGCCAAGCACGATATCCCGATTGGCAAGGGTTTGGTCAGCGGCGTATCTCCTGATGTCAGCTATCAGGTGTTCAAATTGGCTGTGATGTTGAATTCGCATGATGTTAAGTTATCAATGCAGTCGAGCGGTTGCAATGGATCTGCCATAGCGAGCCTATCCGTATGCCGCATAGCCACCCCTTGTCTTGCCAATATGCACTGGCTAGACTCAGAGCTTCAGGAATCAAAGTTTCTATTCTTTTTTTGTCAATCGGATGTGGAATCATGGCCCAATTGCCAGACTGCTTTGGGGAGCAAGGTGGAGTCATTCTCGGTGGCGAGTCTCCCAAAATGTGCCTGGACTGCCAAGTGTTCGAGAAATGCCACAAGATCACTGTGGCAGCGACTCTTCAGGCAATTGCGACCGACCTCGATCTGATCGTACAGAATGGGCTGCGGAAAGGCACTCTCGAAGGATTTGACATGCTGGGGGGATCGGAATCCGGCGAGCCGTGAGCCTCACGCCACGCTGCCACAATCGAAGCGGTCCACAAATTACGGTGGGCTATTCCTAATGGGTGAAGAATTATGAGTAAAGTTGTTGTCGTCGGTGCCGGTCTTTCGGGGATGACCGCAGGAATCTGTTTGGCCCGCAACGGCTATGAAGTTGAAATCTGGGAAAGGGGCAATGCTCTGGGCGGGGTTGCCCTTGATCAGGAAATGAAAATAAAGAAACCAATTGCTATTGGCGACATGACGCCATTCGACATCGAGCGGCTTTCGCAGTATCTAGGTTTCGATCTCATGCCCAATAAGGAAAAAAGCAACCACATCGACTATTTTACCCCTCTGCCCTCCGCACGCTTTTATATAGCGGGAACAAAATGCGACATGCATTATCCGGAGGATTTGCACATGAAACTCGTCGAGCGCGGTCCGCGGCCATCCTCGCTTGATTCTCATGTGTATCATACTGCCCTCAATGCGGGAGTAAAATTCCGATTCAATGTAGCCGTGGAGTCCAAGAAGGATTTTTCCGAACTCCCCTCGGGAAGCATTATCGCGACCGGCATGTTACGGAATTCCTTTATCGCTCTTGATGTGCCATTCGTGCCGGCTTATGCGTTTTTTGCTGTACAGGAATTCAAGAACTATCAGGGGCCTGAAACAATCGTCTATTTGGATAAATATTCAAAAGATTATGGCTATTTCACCATTATAAACGGCATCGGATCCGCGATTCTATTTCAGCGGGGGGCGAGCATTTCCATAGCCGCCCAGGAGTGGTTCCCAAGGAGGCTGAAAGAGGATGAGGGATTGGAATTGTCCGATTGGAGAACAATCGAGGATTATGTGGGTACGCCCACCAGTTCATTATTCAACCCGCGGCTTTTTCATGATCGGTTCATTCTCACGGGAACACTAGCGGGCTTTCAGGATCCCTCCTGGGTAATAGGCGTTCATGGAGCACTCGTATCCGGGAAAATTGCCGCGATGGCGGTACACGACAGAGATAAAGCCTTGCAAGAGTTCCGGCGCATGAATCGCTGGTGGAAGCTAGGCTATCTTGGTAAGAAAATTATTGATGCAACGCACCCCTACAGCTTGCATTTAATGAAGCTGATAATAAAATCCAGGTCGCCTTTTCATCAGCGTTATCTCTGGTCTCTTTATCCGGCTATCCCAGGGCTTAGACGCATATAACCGGCATCCTTTGGCGACGCCGTAAGCCAGCCTAATCCCCCCACCACCTCACCACAATCGAAGCGGGCCAGCAATTACGGTGGCCCGTTCTCGTATCTTGCGGCATCATGCCACCAGCCATGGCAGGCACGTCGAAGCGGGAAGATGACGGCGGATTCGAGTTGACGCGGGCCATGGTTACCTCAGTGCGGGTGGCGGCGGCGGCTTCAGAATCGTCCGCGTAGGTGGTGGGGGCGGTTTTAGAATTGTCGGCGTAGGTTGTGGCGACGAAGGCAGCGGAAGGGTAATCTGCACGCTATTCATCGGTCGGCCACATTGAGGGCACGACACGGCTAGTTTCGAGATTAGGCGATCACAATCAGGACACGGGGTGAGATTGTTTGTGTTCTGCTGAGCAGGCGGCGCAGAATTTCCATTACTGATGGAAAGTCGCATTGGCGAGGGCTGAATCATTATTGCAAATCGTGCATGACAATATGGGCACTGGCGGGCATCTCGTTCGGCCCGTTGTCCGCATTGGTCGCATTTCGGACGATTATCGAACATGAAATAAGTAACGGCCCAACCGATAGGCCCAAGCAAGAACCCCAAGATGGCTCCGGTGAGGGCACATTCTCTTTGCTCCCCAATGTAGTAGCCAACAATCGCAAAGAAGATAAAAAGCAAAAGAAACATCGCAATGCGCCCCTTTTTTGTTTTACCTATGAGAGAATCGGTTACGCAGACCGCACACCACGCCGACTACAACCCACGTACATAAAAGACCTTCCACGGTGAATCTCCCTCAATCGGTTTTGTCGAACCTTTGCTTGATGTATCGCAGGAACTGACTGAGCTGCAACTCGACACTGGCCGGTCCCGTCCGAATAAAGAAGTGCTCCCAATTGTCGTTCTTCAGGTACACGGGCACCTTTGATCGTTTGCAATGCACCAGGAGAATGCGTTTGTCGCGCAATGTCTCAAACCGGGCCTCGACATGGACGAGGTGTTCGGCCCCTATTCGCTGCCTGAGAAGGTTGAACAGATGCAGGTGCATCTTGTCTTCGCTGGGAAATCTGTCGTGCTCAATTCCTATAGGCTCGCCATTGTCGTTGACGCCGATGAGGAGATGTCCCCCGTGCGAATTCAAAAACGCGGCAATCGTTTTCAGACAAGCGTGTTCCATACTCCTGTCTTCTATGCCCGTATGCAGGTTAACGTGAAGCGTCGACTTGAATTCACAGCGAGGACTCTCGCCCTGCGCGACTAAGTCAACGGCACTCAATGCTGGCATCAACTCCGTCACAAAATAAGGCGTTTCGTAGACATCATATTCATCTTCAAAGCCGATCCTCGCGATACGACGGCATAGGGGACCATCCGTCGTTGCCTCTTCATAGGCGGCCCGCAACATATCCCAGAGCATTTGACCCTGCTCGATGATTTGTTCTTCACGCCGAGCCTCATCAAACTCGTCAAGTGGCAGGTTGTAACCGCGAATATTAACGACTTCGCACCAATCCACATTGCCTGCAATGCCGTGCAAGTATTGATTCAGTTCGATGTCCCACTCGTCCAGGAACTCATCTATCGCAGCGGTTTCTTTGGGGCAGATTGCCGCAAGTTCTTCCCACGTCATTTCATTTGCCATGTTCGTACTTCAATAAGAGGGGATGATAAGCCAATTTGCCGTGCCGTCTTCGCTTTCGCAAATATCAATAAAAAAAGGAGCGTCGGAAACCAAGGCCGCTCCAGGAACCCCGACCAAGGGGCACTACAGAACAGCACTTGGCCCCGACACTCCTTGCGGAGCGCCAGTCCAAGCACTGCTTCTGTAGTTCAAGAGCCCGAGGGCTCAGGTTGGTCGTTTTCCTGAAAGCAGAAACTTGACGCTTGCGCGTCGATCAAAATATATCAATCATGGCCGTCAAGCGGCCAATTCATCGTCTCCACGGGTTTTTTACATGAATTCATTCGCCTCAGCCCGAAAGCTGAGACACCTATCAATTTACACAGGAAAGATGCTAGATTGCAAGCCCCCCCAAAAAATTCGTCTGTTGCGCTGTTCTTTCCAGAAAAGGTGGAAATGTGCGAGATTTCTGATTTGGCGGCGGAATGGCGGTAGTCTGCTTCGGCCCGGAGGATCGCCTGCTCGATTTTGTCATCCGCTAATCTCACCGTGAAGTACTCCTGACCGCAATCGTCGCAAAGGGCAATGCGACCAGGCACAGGAACAGACCGCTTCCCAGCCCAATCAAAGCCCCATATTCAAGTCCGGTAATCGCCGCCGCTCGGCCCATGTAGAACGCCTGAACGATCACGCCACACGCTGCGGGGAACAATATGCCATTGGGGAAAACACGAAGGACCATCCATTTTCTGCCCCGAACAAGCCGCCGCAACATGACTCCCAAGATGCCGCCCAGCACTGCGCCGATGAACGCTACCGCCATGATGCCGAATAGCACCCCATGGACAGTGCCGGTGAGCACCCCGATGATGCCGTCAGCGACTTTTTGCAACCGGGGCACGACGAAACTCATTTTCTTTCGGGCATACCGAACATGGGCGACTGCCACGATCATGCCCCACACGCCGCCGCCAATGCAAGCCGCCCATCTTGCCCACGGCATGACCGCGACCGCCGATCCGACAACCGCGCCGAAGGACATGGCAAAGGCGACGATTTCCAAAAGCACCAATACGACATCGCGCCGAGTCGCCGGTTTTGGGACTTCCGACGTCTCCCCATCATCCTCCATTTCGTTGTCCTTTTCCTCCTCGTCCTCCTCGTCCTCCTCGCTCAACAAGTGGCCACAGAACCAAGCCGAAAAATCAGCGAGAAGTTGGTAGTTCGGGTCGGAGCGACGGAATTCAATGTCCGTCAGGGACACGACTTCCTCCCCTTCAGCGGTGTGTATCTTGCACAGGATGCCCTCGTCCTCATCCCAGCCAATCTCACCATCCAACGCAACAACCTTGATCCTGCGGAGAGGCGACGGATTGAGGAAATCCTCCTGCGGGCAATGCCGTGCATCCACGGGCAGCTTCATTTGCTTGACAAGGTGGTCGTAATACGTCTCCAACGAATCCTCGTCCACGGCGGGCAAAACATCATCGCTGGTCACCCCGAACACCATCCGCACCCGGTCGCTCTGGTCTTCTGCCGACAGAGGGCGAGGCGTGATTTTGATCGGCTGCTCGATGGCGAGCGGTCCCCCCAGATCGGGTTCCATATCCTCCTCACCCAGCCAATACTCCTCCAGAACATTCCCATCGATGGCGCACCGCCTTTTGTAGATCGGGTGGATGCTTGCCAGCGTCTCCTGGCTCCAACGGACGCTGTACATGCCTCGCTTGTGGACTTCGGAGATCGTCCCAGCCCAGCCACCGAGCGGAATATCTGGGTGGTCCTCATCTTGGATGCCCGGTTTAACGCGAACACGATCCCCGATCTTGAACTTGGCGGGGGCTGGCGGTTCAAGCCTCCGTTTCATTCTCTGTTTCGACATTGCTTTCGCCCTCCGTAACGGAATGGAACAATAGACGAATTATCCCCCAAGATAGGGCGAGAGACAAGGGCGAGATTTGGTCGATGGGAAGGGCTGATCTTCATTGTCGTCTTGCAGGTGCCCTCACCCGCACTTCTTTACCAACTGCCGCCGAATTATCTGAAGATCCGCCATTAGTCGTTTGTCCTCCAGGTGTGCCACCTTCTCGGCCAGGGCGTCGAGCAGCCTGACAACCGACCGATACTGCTGTCTCTCGGTTTCTGGTAATTGCAGCGGCTTATTCAATTGCCAATACTTGCGCCCAACCGGCTTTTCAACCGTCTCCTTCAAGTGGAAACCGACCTTCTCAAGCACGACCAAATCCCTGCGGACGGTCTTTTCACTGACACGACACACAGCCATGAGTTCCTTCACGGAGGATGGCGCGTGGTTGAGTCGCTCCAACAGCTTCCACTGCCGAACCAACTGCGGATCGCGGTGGGGTCGTCTCTTGCGGCGGCGTTGCGGCATGGACGGCTGGGGGTGCTTGGGCATAATTCAGTCTCCGATGATCGCTACCATTTCACAAATCCATCCCTGCCCCGTGCCCCCGGAGCCATTCCTTCCGTTCCTGATAATCGGGCATCACCTTGTCCACTTCGTTCCAAAAGGCCGCCGTGTGGTTCGGGTAGCGGATATGGGCCAATTCGTGAACCACGATGTAGTCAAGGACCGTGGCCGGGGCCATCATGCACTTCCAATGAAAGTTCAGCTTGCCGCCGTGGGTGCAGGATGCCCAATGGTGCTTCAGGTCAATGACCCGTAGGGCCTTTGGCTCGACACCCATCTTCGCTTGGAAATAGGCAACTCGCTCGGGAATCTTCACCGCCCCCTTGGTCCGGTAAAATGCCCTGTATGCCGCTTCGCCGCCAGATGCCAAACTTTCCGCCGACCGAAGACAGAAATAGCCGTCTTTCAGCATGAGCGGTTCGGCCTGATTCTTCACGATCCTTAGCCGGTAAGATCGCCCCAGGTACAGGAATCCCTCACCGTTGACGTACTGCCGCTGAACTCTCGTAGTGTTCAGGTCGTGCCACTCGGCCAGGTGGAGGTAAATCCACTTCCGCTTTTCTTCCAGCAACCCTTCGACCTGGGCATCGGTCAACTGCTGTGGCGCGAGCAACGTCACCTGACTATCCCGCTCGATATAGATGCTGGCGGTCTTGCGCTTGCTGCGAGTGAGCGTGTACTGGATGTCTTTGTACGTCCGTATCATCCCAAAATATCCTTGTGGCGTGTCTTCGCCAATGCCGTGATCTCGGTCACGATCCGCTCGCTCTTTTCCTCAATCTCGGCAACATTCGACAGGAGCATCAGGTCGGCCAGTTCCCCCTTGAGTTCGCTTACCTCGGGTGGATTGCCCCAAAAGTTGACGATTCCAATGGTTCGCTGCAATTTCTCCAATACATCGGCCACAAGTTGCTTGACGGCGGCGGCGTGATTGGCGGGAACGCCGCTATTGCCAAAGGCGATGAGCCCGATCAAGTCGTAGAAAGGCGCTGCCTTTTCGCTCACCCCTTCGATTTCGCCCCGTCGCCCAGCCTCGGCTTCGTTGCGCAGATTCTTCAAATGCTCAAAAAGCTGCTCCCAGTTGTCGGCGTACTGCTTGATAAGGGCTTCCAGTTTCTCACTGAGCTTCGCATAAAGCACCGGGTCTTCCTCCAAGTGGACCTTGCAGTGCTTGCGGATGGCATGTTCCATCTCGCTGGCCTTGGCCTTGGGCGACTTGTGCTTATTCAATTCCTGAATGAACTTGGGCGACATCAACTCCACGGGCTTGATCTTGGGGTTGATCCCCAGGCTGATGAGATGCTCGTTGATGAGCTTCCGCACCTTTTCACCCGCGCCCGAGATACTGAGCGAGTCATCCTTGTACCGATCCTTGACCTTCACCAGCAAATAGCCGAACCGCTTGACCGGAATCTTGAACGGGTTGGCCGCTGCGTTGGGCAGGATAATGTCCATGCTTTGCAGGAACTTTTTGAGGTAGACATCAAAGTTGGTCCGTTGCTTCAGGTCTTTCATCGCCTCAATGGCCTGCTCCAACACTTCATAGGTGTGCTGGGGATCGGCAATGGTCTGCTGGGCAAACCCCTCGATCTCGGCAACGCCTAATTCCTTGAACAGATTGACCAGACGTTGGTAACGGGCTTCCAAGACGGGAACCTCACTGCTGATGTCCTTCAGGGCATTCTCAATATCCTTCTGATCGTCGGCGGCATAAATGGAGAGGGCATCCCGCAGATGGTCGGTAAGCCCGATGTAATCAACGATGTAACCCCGAGTTTTCCCCTTGGCAACCCGGTTCACCCGCGCAATCGTCTGAAGCAAGTCGTGGTTCTTCACCTTTTTGTCGATATACATGACCTGCTCAATGGGGGCGTCAAAGCCCGTGAGCAGCATGTCGCAGACGATCAGGAAGGCTACGCCGGTGTTTACCTTTTCGGGGTCATCGTAATCGAACTTCCGCTTGAAGTTCTCCACGGCATCGACGGACTGGGCTTGCTTTCGGGCTGTGGTAATCACCGCCCGCTCGTTCGTACCTTCCGAGGAAACCACAACCGCCGACTTGAGGAAGGAGATTTGTTTGCACAATTCGTCATCCCGATAGCAGGGCCGATCCTCTTCCGTTAGGTCGTGGGGATCGCCCGTCCAGATCGGCTTGGCCTGTTCGGTGGCAAGACGTGCCGCCACGGCCTTCTCGATATAGGTCTTGTAATGGACAGCCGCCATCTTCGAGCTACAAACCACCTGGGCCTTGAACCCGTTGGGCAGGATGTTTTCCACATAATGGTCAACCATGTCGGCGGCAATGGCCTCGATCCGCTCCGTGGCTTCAAACAGATCGCCGCTGGTTCCCCATTTCTTCTTTAGGGCCAGGATTTCCTCGTCGGTATGCTCCTTCACCAGATCCTCGAACGGCCGGTTCTTCTTCTCGGCAATCTTCTTGAGAAGCTCCTGATTCTCGTCCTTCCGAATCTGCGAGGCGACATGCTCCTTGGCAAGCGTATCCACCTTCTCATCAAACTTCGTCTTATCCTTGATGGCGGTATCCGCCGTTTTGCCCTCATAAAGAATCTGCACGGTGGCCCCGTCATCGACGGCATCTTGCAGCTTGTACTTGTCGATGTACTGGCCGAACCGCTCAATGGTGGTCTTCTTGTTCTTCACCAGAATCAGCGGCGTGCCGGTAAAGGCCAGCCGGGTGGCAGAGGGAAATGCCTCGAACAAATTGTCGCCCAGATCGCCGGATTGAGTGCGATGGGCCTCGTCAATCATCAGTAAAATGCGTTCACTGCGGTTTACCAGTCCGAAGGACTGGTAAACCGGAATGTCCAGCACTTCATCAAGGTAGTCGGGCAAGTCGTTGGCATACTCTTGAAATTTATGGATCATCACCATGTTCAGATTCGAGGAGTCGGTAGCCAGCTTGGTTTTCAACTCGTCAGAACTGCTGATGAACGTGACTTTCTCCCCCGCCAGGACTGCCGTTTCGCCAAGCTGCTTTTCCAAATCCTTCCGGTCATTGATGAGGCAAACCTTGTAATCCTTCAAATCTTCGCACATCCGCAACTTGCGAATGAGGAAGACCATCGTGAGCGATTTACCCGAGCCTTGGGTGTGCCAAATGACGCCCGAACGATCATCGGGCGTCTGACCGCTGTGTAACAGGGCAATAATCTTCTGCACCGCCCGGTATTGCTGATAACGGCCAACGATCTTTGCCCGACTCTTACCCACATCTTTGAACACCGTGCAGGTGCGAATGATGTCCAGCAGCGTTTCCTTGGGCAACATCCCTTGAATCAGAACCTCTTGCGGGCGGACTGTGCCAAGCGGCGGGGTGTAGTTGCGATACTTCTCGGGGAAAATGTCCCGCCAGGGAAAGAAGAACTCTTCGTTGGTCGAGGTGACAGAGCCGAAATCGGCCTTTTCCCCACAGGTGCGGATCAACAACTGATTCGGATAAAACAGCCGTGGCTCGCCCTCCCGCATCCCGGCCAGCTTGGTTTCCTCCCGCTGATCGGAATAGCGCATCAACTGCTGGAATGCCTCGAACATGGGGTTCGAGGTGGAATCATCCTTGCATTCGATGACCACCAGGGGGATGCCGTTCACGAACAGCACGATGTCGGGGATGATGAATCCCTTCACCGCACCCGGCGTGTCGATGCGGAACTGGTTGATTGCCAGGAAATGATTTCGCTCGGGATGGTGGAAGTCGATCAGTTTGACGTTGGGATACTGCTCGCCGGTCAGTTCATTGACATCGACCTGCGTGCGGTAGAGGAGTGTTTGGACCGCTTCGTTGGCTTCGACCAGGCTGTGGCTGGGTTGCGAAAGCAGTTCGTCGTAAAGGTCGTCCAGTTGTTTGTCGGTCAGCCAGGGACGGCCATCTTCGAGGACGTTGATGGCCCGAACATTCTTGCGGAAAACGTCCTTGAGAATGACTTCCCGAAAACTGGTGCGAAGACTCACCGTGGGATCGGTTGGTATGCTCTGTCCCTGGTCAATGATCTTCCAGTCCAATGCGGCCAGTTGGTCGAGGAAGGGCTTTTCAACGAAGAGGTATTCAGACATCAGGCCACCCACTTTATTGGATAAAACGGCACGAAACTCAGCGAATTGTCAGGTTTTATCCGAAAACGATAAACCCTTTATTGTCATGTGGTTACAATCCATTTGCCCCGCTACTGCGTCCAGGATTCGGATAATTTTCAGGTAATTTTCAGGTAATTTCAAGTCAGTTTTGTCCAGGATATGGTTCCTTACCCGTTCCACTTCAACTCTGCTCCGCTGGTCCGCCAATCGGTTTTGCAAGCACTCACTTAGAATCTTAGAATCTATCTCAGAACTCAAAGAGAACCACGAAAGACACAAAACAGACGAAAAAAGGCAGTTGTATTTCGTTCTCTTTCGTGTCATTTGTGTGTTTCGTGGTTCTTCAAGAGTGTTTTGAGATAGTTTCTTAGAGCTTTTGAAATCCCCACTGACGAAACTTCGAGCCGACGATAGGGTGGGGAATCGGCTTGTCTTTCACACCGAAAACGAGCCAGCCAAACGCTTGCCCTTTGAGGTTGGCCTCGTTGCTCAGGGCGGAAAAGTATTTACCCAGATCATCGAAGTCGAAGTTGTTCTTCGCCTCCTTGAACTCGACCCATTCCGTCTCGGCAGGGAGCGACAGGAATTCCATCAACTTGGATTGAACCTCAGCAGGGGTCATGGGCAACCTCCTCGGATTCGTCCACCTTGACTCGGATTTTGCCCATGAGAAGGTCTTGCATGAGGCCGGATTTGATTTCACGTAGCTTTATTACCTGATGAATCTCCCCTTCAATGCTCCGACTGACGGACTCTAGTCTACCGCACATCTCTGTCTGCTCATAGCAAGAAGTAGGCATAGGCAGAAAAAAGTTTTTGAATTCTTTTACATTTATATGCTTGACCGTCGAGCCAACGAAAATAGATGACATTCGCTGCATCCCGAGCGGCGAATTACAATACAACGATACAAATGCAGGATCAGTCTTTTCTCGCCTCAATTTCGTGATAATAAGTGCATGACAATTTGCTTCGCCCAAGGAGGCGGGAACAATTGCCGAAGTGCCGATATGGCCGGATTGTACCGTGAGCATATCGCCCGGTTGTAACTGCGACTTCTTTTGCGATTCGTGAAACTGACGTGTCACTCGAACTTTGGTAGGAAGATCAAGCGTGTGTATGCGGACATTGTTGCCGTAAAGGTAAGGGATGCCGGTCCCATCATCGGTATAGAACGGTGTCGCCACACCAACAAACCCATTCGTCATAGAAGTCGATATGCTTCCAAGCGAATCGCATTTCCACTCCCTCGGAATCCATCCCAATTCAGACTGTTTATACAACTCCGGGGCTTCTTCGTAGCTGGGGCGAAGATGGCCGTTCTCGTCCACGCCTCGGGTGAACAGGTCGTGCATCATGCCCTGCTTGATCGCCTGATACTTGGCAATCAGGGCTTCCGTCTTCTCAATCAGGTTATCAACGGTCGTCAGAATCTTGGCGATCTTGCGCTGCTGGTTGAATGAGGGAATTGCAATCGGAAAGTCGTTTACGTTGGCAAGGCTAATGTTTGCTTGTGCAGATTGAACATTGATCCGTTCTATGTAGTGACGGATTTGTGGACCAACAACGAAGTAGTTGAGAAACCGCAGGTCGATTGGTGCATCTTGACGCAAGCGGATAATGGCGACCGCTTGGTTCGTGTTTGCTGGTAGCAATGCGGCACTAGCAATTGCACGCCGCCCCAATGCCCCAGCGATGGACAAGAGTAGGTCATTTGCTCTAATTTGAGATCGTTTTAGGGCATTGTGACATTTTTTGTCTATGTGCGTCAATTTCTCTGGAATAAACTTTCCGTCATCCCCAATGCTCTCAATCTTGACGAATGTGACCCCTTCAGACTGGTATTCAAAACCTCGATGATTCGGAGTTGTTCCCTTGGTTATGATTTCACAAACATCACCAAGCCGCACAACCTGCCAGCCTGTAGGGCACGAATGCTCACTCATACCCCAACTCCTTCAAGAACTGATTGAGTTGGCCCGCCTCATGATCCCTTTCGGCAAGAATCTGCTTAGTCGTCACGGCGTACTTCTGCCAAAGGTTCTCAACGGCGGCAACGAACAATCGCTCGTATTGCCGCAGGTAGCCGTCGAAACCTTCAATCAAGAGTCGTTTGAATCGACCGAGAATCAACTCCTTTGCCTCCTCTTCGCTGATCTTCGCACGGGCGGCAGCGAGCATGTCATCCTTCTTCCGCTCCACTTCCCGAATGTTCGCCTTGAGTTGCTTGAGTTCGTTATCCAGGGTGGTGTGGCGTGCCAACTGGTTGTCGATTGCTTCAATCCGCTCGCTCTTGTCGATGGCCTCGGCCTCAATATCGCTGGCATCAGCCCGCAGATGATTCCTGTCCTTCTGCGAATCGCCTGTACGGTCCATGCGGTCGGCGTCATCCCGTTTTCCCTTGACCTGCTTCTTTGCCTCCTTGATTTCTCCTGCCAAAACCTTCCGCTCGTCCTTGAGCGTCTTGACCAGTGCCTTGGGCAGCACGCCGGTTTCAGAATCGCCTTCCTCGACCTCCCCTTCCTCGTCATCGGCGGAGGCGGAGGCAGCAAAAAGCCCTTCCAGTTCGGCAATGCGGGCCTGATCCTTCTCGATTTGCTCCAAAACCTCGGGGAACTGCGACTGCAAAATATCCTCTTCGGGGATCAATTCGGCCCCCCAACCGCTGGCCGCAATCGACTTCAAATCGCTTTCCAGCAGTTTGACGTAGGAAGCGACCGCACCACGTACCTGATGGGTGCCCAGCAGATTCAGCGGGCCGAGCCGTTTTGCCAAGCTGTCGATGCAATGGCGGCGAAGGTCAAAAACATTCTGATTTTCCGGCAGACCTTCAATCTGCTTGACGTTCTTCTTCCACCAATCTTCCAACGCCGTATGGAAGGCATCGAGCTTCGCCCGAACGCCGGGGGCTGATTCCACAATTCTCTTTATGTCGTCCTTTGAAGAAACGCCGTCAGAGAAATCACTGTACCAATCATCCCGATGCTTGAAAAGAAGTTCCTCGACGCCCGAGTAGTTGGCGAAGAAACAGCCAAGCTGGGTAATTTCGGCAACGGGGATGCCGCCATGCAGGTGCGCACGAACATCGTGCGGCTCGGGCGGCGGCGAGTTATCGACGTAGCGGCGAATGTTGAGATTGTATTCTTCCTTCGCCAAATCGTCGTAGGAAACCTCTCGGGAATACTTCTCGACGGTGAGGTGACTGCGATAAACGGTGGTGATCTTCTCGATGTCTTCGGGCCGAAGGGAGTTCTGATTCTTGCCCTCCTTATATTCTCGGTCGGCATTGATGAATAGGACGCTCTTGCGTTGGCTCGCCCCTTTCCTATTGATGACCAACAGGCAGGCCGGAATGCCCGTGCCGTAGAACAGGCCAGCCGGTAGCCCGACGACCGCTTCCAAAATGCCGTCCTTGATGAACCGCTGACGGCACGCTTTTTCTTCGCCGCCCCGGAAAAGAACCCCGTGCGGCATGACGACGGCCAGTTTTCCATCGCTTTTGAGCGAGGCAACCATGTGCTGCACGAACATGAGGTCGGCCTTCTTGCCGCTTTCCGGCATGAAGGTGTGGAACCGTTCGGGAAACTTCATCCCGTTGCGAGAATAGTTTTGGGAGAATGGAGGATTGGCAATCACCCGATCAAAGCGGCGAATCTCGCCATTGCGGTCGAGGTGTTGCGGCTCTTTGATCGTGTCGCCCTGGCGAATATCGGCACTCCTGATCCCGTGGAGGATCATGTTCATCTTGCAGATGGCCCAGGTGCCGCCGTTGCTGTCCTGTCCAGCCAGTTCCAGGTTGCGGGATTCGCCACCCGTTTCCTGGACATGCTGCTTGGACTCGATGAGCATCCCGCCCGATCCGGCGCAGGGGTCGTAAACGCTCATGCCTTCCTGCGGGTCAAGGATCAGGACCATCACACTATCGACTTCCGTGGGCGTGTAAAACTCTCCCCCCATCTTTCCGGCACTGTCGGCAAAATACTTGATTAGATACAGGTAGGCTGCCCCCAAAAGGTCGGGGAACTCGAAATCGTCGTTGCTCAAGGGGATTTCATCGAAATGCTGGATGAACTGGATGAGGGTGCTGTCGTCCATCGTCCGCTGACCGACCTTGCGATTGAAATTGATCCCCTTGAGAACATCCTGAAGCGTGTTGGGGTTGGCGTCCTCGATTGCGGCGAGGGCCTTGTTGAGTCCCGAGCCAACCGATTCCTTGAGATGCCGGATTGTACTCCAATGGCCTTTGTCGGGGATAAAGAAATCGTACTTGTCGGGATTGGCAAGCTGCTTCTCGATCAAGTCGGGCTTCATGCCCTTGGCCTGATACTCAGCTTCGAGCGTGGTACGGTCCTTGTCGAACTGGTCGCTCATTCGCTTCAGGAACAGCATCCCAAAGATGTATTCCTTAAATTCCGAGGCATCCATGTTGCCCCGCAGGATGTCGCACGCCCTGAAAAGTAGGCTTTCCAGCCGGAGAAGGGTGAGCTTTTTCGCCTTCTTCCTCGGCTTCTCCTGGTCATCCCTGCCGTTAAACTCGAAACCTTGCTGCACTTCCTGACTCATGTTTCGTCTCGGTACTAATGTTGCGTTCGATATACCGTTGTTCTGTAACCGCCCGATCAGTTCCTCCCGGCGACCCTTGCCGGAATGACCGAGCAACTGGCAGGCTTCGACCAACTGCCCCTTCGCCATATAGGGGAGAAGAACATCGGGCGTGATCTTGCGGGACAGGGACAATGCAGTTCGCATTCCCTCCACGCTCCGGCGATCCACGTTGGCGATCTCCAAATCGTCAACGAGCCGCTTTAACTCGTTGCGACTGAATATACTCAGGATGGCCGGTTTGATCTTCAATGCCGTACTCCAACAGCGTCAATTCTTGCCCAATACCTCCGAGGACCACCGTGAACATGCCGCTGGTCTCAATCGAGATTGGCTTGGCCGCACATTCCATCAGTTCGGCCACGGGCTACTTTCGGGGGATTAACTTCGAGGAAACTCCGATTCTACCGCCGCCACAGGCTATCCACAATCAACGCAAGCACAATAATTTATATTTTCATCATCGGGTCGGCACCATTCTTGGCGTTTTTGGCAAGGACTGACGGCAAAGGCCGACCATTTCGCTCCCGCCACCGCCCCGGCCGAACCCCAGCTACCCACGCTCTACCCACGCTCTACCCACGCTCTACCCACGCTCTACCCACGCT
>JBAWVO010000054.1:0-27517 GCA_037147235.1 Planctomycetota bacterium
TTCTGGCTCTCCACCGGGTTTGCGGATAATTGTGGTGCGGGCGTCCCGCCTGCCCGAGA
Organism: Planctomycetota bacterium; assembly: GCA_037147235.1. Taxonomy (GTDB): domain Bacteria; phylum Planctomycetota; class Planctomycetia; order Pirellulales; family Thermoguttaceae; genus JANXQG01. The sequence continues at coordinate 60 of JBAWVO010000054.1, forward strand.
TGTTGTGGTTGAACCAGGCAGGCGAGACGCACGCACCACAAGCTTGGCGGAGAGCCATATTTCTTTTAAAACGTCCATGTCCGGCCCGGGGAGGAAATGGGCGGCGTTTCATACGCCAAAAAACCCATCCTCAATGACTTGCAATCCCTACCGAGTGACGCGCCGGGATCAAAGGAACCTCCACCGGGCCAGACATGGTTGCGTTTGCGCAGGAAACTCCGTTCTGCCGCCTTCGTAGGTTGGATTCCGTCCCAACAGGGTGGCTGCGCGGGGTATCGTGACAATGCGGATTAGCTCGAGAGCCGATGGAACACGCGGCGGAATCTCGGCATCCGCTGTTCGAGGTAAGCCAGCCAAGCGGCCGGCTTCCAAATTTCGACACACACGGCCGCTCCCACCACGAGCACTTCGTTCTCCGGCGGGTCGCGCTCGACGCCTAGGAACGCTCGGAATCCCTCGGGAATCAGCAGGCGACCACGGCCCCCCAATTCCACCGGCCGATGTCGTGTGGAGAGGAGCCGCCCCAGCAACTGCACTTGGGCAATGCGGTCGTCGCCGAAACTGTCGGCCTGCAATTTCTGTTCGACAAGCTTGATTCGGGCGTTGAGTTTCGCTTCCCAGGCTTCCGCACTCCATAGGCTCAGGCATCCGGATCGTTCTTTGGCCAGAATGCAACGAGGCTTCTCGTTGGTCAGGAGATCGACCAAGCTCTGTGGAATGGAAAGCCGAAACCGCTCGTCCAACGTGCAGGGAAATTCGCCTAGGATAAGTTGCCTGGGGTCTGGCATCTTCGGCCCTGCACGATGAGGCGGAAAGCGGTGGAAGTAAAGGTGCGCGAATCACGCGGAATCCTTCTAATATACGCTTTGGGTTGGTTTCCCACAAGTAGCCAACAACAATGGAAAGGATTGGGAACGAATCCCACATAAAGTCTATCGGATTTAACGATTCCAACAACCCCCACAATGGAATATAAAAGAAAGAAAATGAGAGATTTGTCCGGGGGCCTTGGCGAGCGTTCGTGCGGAAAGTATACTCGGCCATGGGTTGCTTCCTTCGGAGCGACCGGAATTTCCTGCTGGCCCAAAACCCAGCCTACTTGGCGAGGATTGTACGATGAGTGTTTCCCTGGATATTTACATCCGTCTCAGTTTGGTGATGTTCTTCGAGTATGCGGTATGGGGTGCCTGGGCACCGGTGTTGGCCGCCCGCTTGCTGGGGCCGCTGAAGATGAGCGGCAAGCAGACCGGCTGGATCTATACGACCTTGCCGCTGGCTTGCATCGTCTCGCCGCTGCTGGCGGGGCAGTTGGCCGACCGCTACCTGAATCTCGAATGGATCCTCGCCGGGGCCCATCTGATTGCGGCGATCTTGATGTTTGTGGCAGTGCGGCAGAAGACTTTTGGTACTTTATTCCTGGCGATGCTGGGCTGGTCGTTTTGCTATGCTGCAACGATGCCGTTGGTGAATGCCGCTTTGTTCACACACGCTCCGGCAGCTAGCGGCAAGGTTTTTATCTGGGCTCCAGTCGCCTGGGCTCTCGTCGGCTATAGCCTTAGCGGCTGGCGCATGCTCCGCAAGGCCGAAAGCGACGGCACCGATGCCATGATGCTCGCTGCCGTCCTCGGACTCGTCGCTGCTGGGTGTTGTCTCTTTCTGCCATCAACGCCCCCGGCTAACACCGGCGGTGATGCAATCCAACAGGCATTCGGCATGCTCAAGCAGCCGGACTTCCTGCTGTTCATTGTCACATCGCTTTGCGTTGCAGGTACGATGCAGTTCTATTTTCTCGGCTCCGGGCAGTACATGATGAACCGCGGAATCTCGGGCAAGGCCATTCCCGGTGCCATGGCGATGGCCCAGGCCGCGCAGGCAATCGCCACATGGTATGCCTTGGATTGGGCGGTTGAACATCTCGGCTTTCAATGGACGCTAGCGATCGGATCGGGATCCTGGATGCTGCTCTATATGATCTATGCGGCGACCGCGCCTCGGCCGATCCTGGTTATTTCTCAGGCCCTTCATGGATTAGCCTACGTCCTGTTCATGATTACGACCCAGATCTATGCTGGAAAGATTGCGCCCGACGGTCTCGGTGGTTCCATGCAAGGGCTGATCTTCGCCGCCACCACGGGCGTTGGGCTTTTCCTTGGCACGCAATTGGCTGGTTTTGCCATGGACAAGTACTCGGTCAACGGCAAATTCCAGTGGCCGAAGATTTGGGCATTCCCGCTGGTCATCACCCTGGTCGGCACGTTGGTCTTTGCGACGCTATTCAAGGACAACTCGCCAAAAAAACTGGCGGAGAAACCAGCGACCGTGACAGAAGGAAAGTAATCTCGCTAAAAATTAGCTTTGGCTGAGCCGTTGTTTGGGGGCCTCGAAAAGTAGGGCGTGCGTTTCTCGCAACCACTGCGGAATCGTCTCCTTGAAAGGCGATTCCGCCAGTGCCTTATCGAGATCCAGTTCATCGACGTGGGCCGCGTTGAGGCCGGGGAACCAATGCCCGCCGTTACCTATCAGGTTGTAGCGCATCTTGCCATACTCCAGCATGTCATAGGCCAGGACTAGATTCCGCAGCCAGAGCATGACGGGCATGTTCATGTAGCCGGGGCTATCCTGCCATGTGGGAAGCCCCGCGGCATAACTATCTGCCAGATTCTCGCCCACCGCGTCCACCAAAGCCTGGCGCAGCCGCTTCTGAACGGGCGGCAACAGTTCGTCTTTCCGATCCAGAAGCGGCAAGGTGCTGGCGGGCAGGTCGAAATCGCCGGGGCATGCGGCACCGATGCTTAGTGTGTGGACTTGCGGATGGGCAAGACAGAACAGGATGTTGAAGACCAACGGGTGCAACGGCTGACAAAGCTCCAGAAGTCGGGCGGGTGGCTTGTAAAGCATGCCCCCCTTGTCCGATGGACTGATGATAAACACGCCCATGTCCGCACGCGTGGCGGCCTCAATGGCGGGCCAGTTTTGCTGGAAGATGTAATACCAGTGTAAGTTGACGTAGTCGAAACCCCCGTTGCGCTCGTGGGCGATCGCCGCCTGAATAACATCGAGAGGACCGTGCGTCGAGAACCCAACGTGCCGGACCTTGCCCTCGGCAACCAATTCCCGGGCCGCTTCCAGGCATCCACCCGGGCGGGTCGCCCACCACAACGTCTCGTGGTTGTTGATGCCATGGATGCCGAGTAGATCGACATACGAGAGACCCAGACGCTCCAGCGAATCGTGGAAATCGGCCAGAAACTGCCGGGAATCGGCCAGCGGCATGATCTTGGTCTGCACGATGATCTGTTCGCGCGGCAGTCCACGAAGCGCATGGCCGAGTTGACGTTCCGACGACCCGTAGCCGCGTGCGGTCTCAATATGGTGAATGCCCAAGTCCAGGGCACGCCGTACCGTGGCTTCGAGATTCGCCTGCTGGTCGGCCGGGATATCGCCGAGAGGCGTGTCCTGCCACCGGTATTGGTATCGCATGCTGCCGCACGTAAGGACGGGCATCGAAAGTCCGGTTCGGCCAAATCGTCGGTAGAGCATAGGTATTTTCAGGAGTAGGGTTGTCGCGACAGGAAAATGATGGTTCGTCTCGCCGCCAACCTGAACTTAGGACGCTATCACCCCTCGAACATGACGGGCATGTTCCTACCCACAATCTTGACGCTCGCGCGCCAGAATACGAACTTTGCGTCCCTCGACCCGAACTCGCCTGTCGGCAATGAGCTGAATCGCCTCGGGATATGCCTCGCATTCGGCCTCAAATATTCGCGCGGCGAGCGTGTCGGGCGTATCGTCGTCTAGCACGGGGACGGCCCGCTGGAGGATCACCGGGCCGTGGTCGTATTGGTTGTCGGCGAAGTGGATTGTACAGCCGCTGAGTTTTGCGCCGTAGTCGATAACGGCCTGATGCACATGATGGCCGTAGAAGCCTTGGCCGCAAAAGGCCGGAATCAGCCCCGGATGGATGTTCGTCACGCGACTGGCAAAGTCGTCGGCAATGGTCACCCGCTTGAGAAATCCGGCCATGACGACCAGATCGATCTTGGCGGCGCGGCAAGGATCGAGAATCGCCCGACTGAATTCTTCTTGCGACGCAAAGTGATTCGACGGCACGACCGCCGTGGGGATGCCGGCGTCCTGGGCGAATTGCAGCCCCCGGGCGGTGGGACTGCTCGAAATGACCAGGGCAATCTGCACGCGCAATCGCCCAGCCTGGATCTTATGGATCAGGTTCTTCAACGTCGTGCCACCGCCGGAAATGAGCACGGCGATGCGAAAAGGCGAAATGGACGGCATCGTCACAATTGAACGGATTCCTTCTTGGCCGCGGCAACATTCGCCCAAAAATCCTGCTGTTGGGAAGACTCATTCGCTTTGGCTTCGACAAATGCAAAATACGATGAGAACTCGACCTTGCGCAACTCATATTCGACATGCAGTCTTTGTTGCGCTGCCCGTTTCATCTCCACGCAATCAAATGACTTATCCTTCATCGACATTGATGACCTCCCGAGGACTAAGAATTGTAATCGGTTGGTAGCCCATTCGCACGTTTACCGAATTGAATCCTTGAATCCGTCTGTAGTTTACGATGTGGCGAAAATTCCAACTGATGATCAAGTCGGCTCTCGCTACGGTTGCGGCAGCGACATGCACGGCGTCATCCGCCGAGCCTTGGCCGAGAACGCCGGTTTGAACGTATTCTTCCGCCAACTCGATTACTTCCGTATTCAGGGGCACGGACTCGATCTGACTTGGCGGCAAATCGAACAGCGTGCGGCTCACGCTTTCGGGCGCGTCCGCCAGTTCACCCACGGTCAGTGGCGAGATTAATACAACAAAAACACCTTTTCGCACTTCTTCAAGAAAACGACAGCTCTCATCTGAGAACTCCACGTCTTGAGTACCGCCGAAGACAGAAGTGTCAACATAAACGCGAGTCATTTACACTTATAAACTCCCGATTTTGCAATCAACGCTGAATACCCAGAAGAACTTTCCAAATCGCTTTGTCTTTCCATACAATTATACTGCTACGAACCTCGAAATCCAACCCAGAGGTTGGAACGTGCTTCTCTCGCTGGACGGGCGCAAGAAACAGGTTAAGCAAATTAGTGGGACTCGCAAGCTCGGCCCACCCTACTTGCTTTTTTTCCCGGGCACGACTCGAATATCGAGCTGCGCCCGATAATCGCCGATCTCGACATCCACCGGTTCCGCGCCATCCATCGGCTCGAACGTGATCGATACGGCCAGTGTCTCGGTCATGATGTAATCGCGGAACTGCTCGACCGCCGCACGCAATTCCGTAGATTCGGTAACGATTGCAATCGTGACGCGGTCGGTGAACTGGCAGTTCGTCTCCTTACGACGATCATTGACTGTTCGGGCAACCTCGCGCGCGAGTCCTTCGCGAAGCAGGTCTTCGTTCAATTCGGTGGAAAGCACGACCACGCAGGCCTTGCCTTGTGCCGCCGCCCACCCTTCCTTGGCCTGGAGTCGAACCTGAATGTCGTCGGAGTCAAGGTCTACCGGCCCATCGGGCAACTGAAAAGTAACCTTGCCTTGGCTTTTCAATTCGGCCAGTAAAGCACCGCCGTCGGTTTCGGCAAGCAGCTTCTTGACGGTCGGCAACCGCTTGCCCAATCGTGGGCCAAGCCGCTTTAAGTCGGGCAGTACCGTATAGTTGATGTAGTGATCGGCCCGATCGGCGAAATCGACCTTCTTCACGTTCAATTCGCCGCAGATCAGTTCAGCGTGTTCTTGCAGCCAATCCAGATGGGTGCGGTCGGCCAGAATGACCTCAACCCCCGCCAGCGGTTGGCGGACTTTGAGCTTCGCACCCATACGGGCCGAAAGGCCCAGCGAGACGATCTCGCGAACCAGACTCATTTGGACGGAGAGGGCCTCGTCGATCAGGGCTGCGTCGCCGGTTGGGTAGTCGCAGAGGTGAACGCTTTCGACAGGTTGCCCGGCAATGTCTTGTGGTGCGGCCGTCTCGGCTGCATTGGCATGCGGGACGCCTGCGCCACAAAAGGCGGTGACGGCTAGGTTCTGCCAAAGCTCCTCGGCCAGAAATGGAACCATGGGAGCGATCAGCTTGGCAGTGGTCAATAGGGTTTCATAGAGCGTCCAATAGGCATCGCTCTTGTCGGCATTGTGTTCGCTGCTCCAGAAGCGATCCCGGCTGCTGCGGACGTACCAGTTGCTCAAGGCGTCGACGAATTCGACCAACCGCTCGCAGGCATTGAAATTGTTGTACTGGTCCATCCGCTGGACGACTGCGGCCGCCGTTCGGTTCAGCTCGCTGAGGATCCAGCGGTCCAATTCACCCCGCTGGCACGGCGGGCGGTAGCCGTGGCCCTTGGCCAAGACGTCCGAAGTCAGTTGACCAGCATTGCCGGTGATTTCCGACGCGGGGTCAAAACCATCGATATTGGCGTAGATCACGAAGAAGCTATAGACGTTCCAAAGCCGCAGGAGGAACTCGGGGATCGTTTCCTTGATGGCCTGTTCGCTGTAGCGGATCGAGGTCCATGGCGGCTGATTGGCAAAGAAATACCAACGCAGGGCATCGGCCCCGTAACGGTCGAAGATCTCCCGCGGTTCGCGGTAGTTCCGCTTGCTCTTCGCCATTTTTTGGCCGTCTTCGCCGAGCATCAGACCTAAAACGATGCAGTTGCGAAAAGGATGCGGATAGGGAACTTCGGAGGTCGCTTCCGCTTGCGGCTTCACACTGGATTGCAAAGCCGCTCGCGGCTCTCCGGTCGGATTTTTTCCGAACAACAGCGTGCTGATTGCCAACTGGCTGTAGAACCAGCCGCGCGTCTGGTCGAGGGCCTCGCTGATAAAATCGGCGGGAAACTGCCCCTGGAATCGCTCCTTCGACCCTTCCTTGTGCGGGTAGCCCCATTGGGCGAACGGCATCGCGCCGCTATCAAACCAGCAGTCGATCACGTCGGGCACACGTCGCATCCGCTTGCCGGGTGTTTTGGGCGAATCGTAGGTGACCGCGTCGATATACGGCTTGTGAATTCGCAAGTGATCGGCCAGCGACGGGTTGGCCGCCTTGGCATTTTCCCAGACATCAAAACCGGTTACCCCCGGCTTTTGCTGTAGTTCTTCGTACGAGCCGATGGCTTCCATGTGGCCGGTGGCTTCGCAAACCCAGATTGGCAGCGGCGTTCCCCAGTAGCGTTCGCGGGAAAGTGCCCAATCGACGTTCGATTCCAGGAAGTTGCCAAAACGGCCGTCGCGGATGTGCTCCGGCAGCCAATGGATGAGCTGGTTGTTCGCGAGCAGCTCATCGCGGAATTTCGTCGTGCGGATGAACCAGCTTCTCCGCGGATATTGGATAAGCGGATCTTCATCAGCCCGCCAGCAGAACGGATAGTCGTGCAGGTATTGTTCTTGATGCAAAAGCAGGCCGCGACGCTTCAACTCGCGGATGATATCGCGATCGGCCTCTTTGACCCAGCGGCCTTGGTAATCGGGGGCCTCGGTCGTGAAGGTGCCATCGGGGGCAACGGGGCAGAAGAGAGATGGTTCTTGACCCTCGATAAATCGCGCCCGTTCTTTTGTCAGGATATCGAAATCCACTTCGCCGAAAGCAGGCGATTGGTGAACGATACCTGTTCCCGTGTCTGTGGTGACGAAATCCGCCGCGACAACCCGCCAATAAACGTGTTCTTCCCCTCCGTCCTTGAGAGAACCGCTTAGTTCTCCCGTCGTCTTATAGTAATAGTCAAACGGCGGCAGATAGCGAAGCCCGATGAGGTCCGCGCCAGTAAGCCTCGCCTCAACCTGCGGCTCCTGGCCGATCTTCTTGGCGATTGTTTCCACCAATGCCGAGGCCATGATCAGCTTTCGCGGCTCATCGGCAAAGCGGACGACCGAGTATTCTAGGTCCGACTTGACCGCGACAAACTGGTTGCTGGGGAGTGTCCAAGGTGTTGTGGTCCAGACGAGTAGATCGGCATCGGAATTGCCCTCACCCCCGGCCCCTCTCCCGAGTACGGGCGAGGGGAGAATTGGAAAACGCACGAAAACGCTTGGGTCAGCCACTTCGCGGTAGCCTTGCCCGACCTCGCCACTGGAAAGGGCCGTGCCGCCTTGCGCCCACCACCAGACGATCTTGTGCCCCTGATAGAGCAGGCCGCGTTCGAAGAAGGTCTTGAGTGCCCACCAGACACTCTCGACGTAGCTCTGATGGAAGGTAACGTAGGCATCCTCGAGATGGATCCAGAAGCCGAGCCGCTCGGTCAGCTCTTCCCACTGCTGCATATAGCGGAAAACACTCTCGATACACTTATGGATGAACGGCTCAATGCCATAAGCCTCAATTTCCGCCTTGGCGTGAATGCCCAGTTCCTTGCATACCTCCACTTCGACCGGCAGCCCGTGGGTATCCCAGCCGGCCTTGCGTTCGCAACGGAACCCCCGCATGGTCTTGTACCGCGGAAAAAGATCCTTGATCGCCCGGGTGAGGCAATGGCCTGGGTGCGGCAAGCCGTTGGCCGTTGGCGGACCTTCGTAGAATACGAACGACGGCGCGCCAGCCCGAAAGGCCAGCGTTTTTTCATAGATTTGCCGTTCTTTCCAAAAACGGACGATCTTTTCTTCCTGCTTGGGCAGGGAAACCGAGCTTACGACGGGGTCGAACATGGACGAGTGGTTCCTAATTCGAGCTTCGTCATTCCCCTTGGCTACGAAGCCGCATCTTCCCCGCCCACCGTCGGCACAACCCAGACCTTCACGTCGGCCTCGATCTCGTGGGCGAGATGGATCTTGACCGTGTAGAGGCCAAGCTCCTTGAGCGGTCCCTTCAGCCGGACCTGATCCTGCGTGATGGTGACCTTGTTGCGTTTCATGGCGTTGACGATATCCTGCGGGCCAACCGAGCCGTAGAGATGGCCTTCGTCGTTGGCGTTGGCCTCGATCGTCACGCTCTGGCGACCCAACTCTTCGGCCTGGACGCGAAGGCCGGCTAGGCGGGCCTTTTCAATCTGCTCGAGCTGGGCACGATGCTTATCGACCATCCGCCTGTGGTGGTCGGATGCATAAGTCGCCAGGCCTTGCGGCAATAAGTAGTTCAACGCATAGCCGGCCTTGACCGACACTACGTCCCCTTGCTTGCCTAAGTAATCGACGGCCTGAACCAACAGCAACTCAATGCCGCCGTTAGGCCCCTTGGGCAATCGCTTGATCCGAGTCTTCTTGAGGCTTGCTTTCGCCATGATATTTTCCACTGTTTGCTGTTAGCACGGTTTGCTATTAGAAGGGTATATCGTCACCGCCATTGTCACCGCCACCGCCGCCGCCGCCGCCGCCAGACATCTCCCGGGGAGGCACGTCATCGACGTATTCCGGCGGACCGGACTGATTGTATTGTTGTGAAGTGCCACTGCTTCGCTGGGCAGGGCGCGAACCACTTTGTGACCGATCGCCACCCGAACCACCACGGGTGCCTACCAATCGCAACTGATCACAAACGACTTTAAGCTTGGAGTGTTTTTGACCATCCTTTTCCCAAGTGTCGAGTTTCAGGCGACCTTCGATCAGCACGGGCGAACCCTTGGTAAGGTATTCGCTTGCGATCTCCGCGTTACGTGCCCAGGCCGTAACATCGACAAAGGTCACTTCCTCGATCCAATCACCATTAGGCCCTTTCCGCTTTTCGTTCACGGCCAACCCAAGGTCGGTCACTGCCGTGCCTGACTGGATATGACGCAGTTCAGGATCTCGGGTGAGGTTTCCTAACAGAATCACGCGATTAAAACTCGCCACAATAAGAGACTCCTGCGACTGAAGGCCAGGGGGTTCCCAAAATGCTTTGAAGCATCAAGGTCCAATCTCGGCTTGCTACAAGCACTGCCGGGACGATGCTATCGGGACAACGGGGCTACTGGATAACTTCCGCGCCAAGTTTCTCGGCAACTTGGCCGACCTCCGCTGCAACCGCCACGGGTGCCTCTACCGGTGGCGCAACCGAAGGTATCGGTGCCGACTGGGCGTGGGCGACCAGGGCGTCGACAATCTGCGGATCGATTTTCAGGAAGAGAAATCGCAGGATCGTTTCGGTGATGTCAAACTGACGACGCAGCCCGGCCAGTTGCAGGCTGTCGAGTTTCAGATAGATCAACCAATACGTGCCCTTGCGCTGTCCCTTGACGGGATAGGCCAGACGGCGCTCTTCCCAGAGACGGCTGACGAGGATCTCGCCGCCGGCTTTCTGGATCAAATCGGCCAACTGGCCCGATATACCGTCCGGATCACGGCCGAATCGGTTCGAGTCCAGGATAAACATCGCTTCGTAGACGTTGCGGGCCAAAACAAAACTCCTCAAACAGTATTAGGGGGGGCCGCGTGTGAATGTATTAACGGTGAACTTGCAGGACTGGCCTGGGCATCATTACCTACCCGAGGTCGGCCAGTCCTCAACATGGACGGCCTGATGGCCATCCTACTTCTTATCCATTGTATCGATTCATGCAGGACTGAACACCTTCACGAGCCCAGCCCTCGATCGCCTCGATGGTTCGGGCGACTGCCTGCTCCATGGCCGGGATTTCTTCTTTCGTAAACTTACTGAGGACAAAATCGGGCCAACTCCGTCCGTCGGGTGGGGCACCAATTCCAATCCGCAGCCGGGCGAATACATCCGTGCCCAAGCGGCGAATAATGTCCTCAAGTCCTTTCTGTCCCCCGGCCGACCCGGTTGCTCTCATTCGCAGCTTCGCCAACGGCAGATTGAGGTCGTCGCAAACGACGAGCAGGTTTTCCTGGGGAATTTTATAAAAATCTCGCGCCGCCAGCACGCTGGCACCACTGAGATTCATGTACGTCGTGGGAGTCAGCAGCAGTATCTTTTCCCCATCGACAACAATCTCGGCCGTTTCGCCTTGGAAGCGGTTTTTTAGCCCGCCGGCGGAATACTTCTTGGCCAATTCGCCGACGACAATAAATCCGACGTTGTGCCGGGTTCCCTCGTATCGTCGCCCAGGATTGCCCAGCCCTACTACAAGTTTCATGTGGGGCACTCCATGAGTTGGCGATGAGTTGACGCGATATTACTACTACTCCTCTTCTTCCTCGCCCTCCTTCGCACCGATCACCTCGGGCTCACCCAGACCGGTCTCGCCGGACTCGAGATCCGGTTTTTCGACCGGGATGACACACTGCACCACGATCGCTTCGGGATCTCCGAAAACCTTCGACTTGGCGGGGAGCTCGAGCTGCGCCAAGGTGATTGTATCGTCGAGTTTCAAGTGATTGATACTGACCAACAACTTTTCTGGAATCGAACCGGCCGGACATTCGATCTGAACGTCGTGAATCAACTGCTCAACCACGCCGCCGTCATTGAGTCCGGGGGACTGGCCGCGAAGTTCTACCGTCAGATGCACCTTGACCAACTCATCGACCGAGATGCGAGTAAAATCGACGTGCATGACGTGCGTGCCGTAGGTATCCCACTGCAAGTCACGGATGAAGGCCGATTCGTTGACCACGCCCGTGAGACCGACCATGCGGCTGCCGTGGCGAAGTGCCGCCGCGATCGCTTCGGACGGAACCGACAGGCAGACATTCGCTTCTCCGTGACCATACAATATGGCCGGGGTTTGGCCCGAATAACGTAGGCGCCGATTCGAGTGCTTGCCGCCCTTCTGGCGAGCGACGGTGGAAATCTGTTCTGCCATGGGAATCCTCGGTGTATTTTAATTCTCGCTGTTCATGCAAACTGGCTGCACAACAGAGGAAACCAATCATTATCTTCGATTCGCGAAAAATTTCAAGCCCAGGCGGACAAAAAAATTTGTCGGCCGCTAAACGCCTGGAAAAATCTACCCAAACAGCCGACTCACCGATTCATTGCGATGAATTCGCTTGATTGCCTCACCCAGCAGAGGGGCTACCGAAAGCACGGTAAGCTGGGGAATCCTCTTTTCTTCGCCAATCGGGACGGTGTCCGTGAGAAATATGCCATCGATTTGGGCATTTTGCAAGCGTTCGATGGCCCCCCCAACCAGCAAGCCGTGCGTGGCCGCCAGATAGACTTTACGAGCACCTGCGCTTCGCATCATGCTCGCGGCCCCACAAATGGAGCCCCCGGTACTGATCATATCGTCAAAGATCAGGGCAATGCGCCCCTCGATTTTGCCGCCGATGACGTGGGCCTGTTTTGTCTTTTCCGCACTGCTGCGACGCTTGTCGATGATGGCCAGGGTGCCGCCGAGCCGAACCATGTGGGCCACCGCCCGTTTGATGCTCCCTTCGTCCGGACTGACGACGACCAACTCATCGTCGCTGAAATTCAGCGTCCTGATATGGTCGTCGATGACCGGGGCTGCGTAAAGATGGTCTACCGGAATGTCGAAAAAGCCCTGAATTTGGGCAGCGTGCAGATCCATGGCCAAGACACGGCTGGTACCTGCCCGGGTGATCATGTTTGCCACCAGTTTGGCCGTGATGGGCACGCGGCCTTCGTCCTTGCGATCCTGGCGGGCATAACCAAAATAGGGCATGACCGCCGTGATACGATCGGCACTTGCCCGCATGCAACTGTCAACCATGACCAGGAGCTCAATGAGATTATCGTTCACTGGCGGGCAGGTCGGCTGGAGGATGAACACATCGCGGCCGCGGATATCCTCGTCGATTTTGCAGGAAATTTCCCCGTCGGGATAATTGCCAATAATGGCTCGTCCTACGGGAAGTCCGAGGTAATCGCAGACCTTTTTGGCCAGTTCGGGGTGGGCTCGGCCGGTAAATATCTTCAAATCATCCATTTTTCAAACCTTGGCGGTCCAGGCTCGTGGAATATGAAAAACAACTCGAAGCAACATCGCCCGCCATCACGCTCCAGCAACACGACGTCCATTTCTTGCCACGGGAAGAATTCAATCAAATTCCCAAGTATTTCCCTTAGCAGCAGACTAAGATTAGAACCTATCGCAGCTTTGGCATCAACCCTACGTAGAACGGAATTCATTCCCGTTTACGAAAAACACAAGCAACGGAATAAATTCCGTTCTACGAAGGGCTTTTCGGTACTCCGAGAGAATTCCTTTGCCTTTTTCCCACGCTCTTGGTAAGGTGTAGGATGACAACCCCCGAGAATCTCTGGAGATTCAAACCAATGTGTACCTCATTGCGTCCCACGCGCCGAACATGGATTCCTGTCTTTTTTGCACTCTTGGTGGCGATTGTTTCGTGTCCAGTTTCCGCACAGCCCAGCCCTGATGCCCCCCCGGTGACCTATGAAGTTCAAATCGATGGCGAGAGCTTTCAGGTCGAGGGGAGCCAGCGGCCTATCAAGGTCGAAAGCAAGCGAAAGAAGGGCACGACCTACACGTTGGCCTTGCGCGTGGCGATGACTCAGCCCCTGCGGCTCAATTCCGTGCAAATGGAATATGGCATGTGGGCCAAGGTCACGGACAACAAGCGTAAGGAATTGCGAATTGCACAAATCGATCACGAACTTGGGTTTAGCTTTACAATCATGGATCTGGGCAATGTTCTGGATGCGGAGCAGCAGGATAAATTGCTGAAAACGCTTGCCGAGGATGCGGTCAAGCGATTCACGGACCGTAAGGCGACCGATCTGAAGCCGACAATACCCAAAGTCCAGAAATTCGGCCCCTCCGACGGCAGGTGGCTGAAAATCAACTACAACGATTCCGAAGCGGTGGCGCGAACCTGCATGATTTTCGTACTTTCGGGGAAGAAGTATACCGTGAGTGCGGTGGCTGAGTTCCGAGATCAGGACAAAGAAGACGTAGGCTCGTGGGTGATGAGTGCCTTGGGATCGATTCGGCCGCTGGAGTAGGAGGAATCTCCCGACAGTGGCTTGCCACGAGGACACAATCCATGTAGAGTATGGATTGGTTCCTACCGGAAGGTGCTTTATGCCACTAAAGGTCACACTCGATTTGCCCGCTGACGTGGAGGAGAAGTTGCGTCAAGAAGTCCCGAATCTTGACGCCGATGTTAAGGAGACCTACGCTTTGGAACTGTTCCGACGCGGAAAGCTCAGTTATTATGAACTCTCCCGCGTCCTTGAACTCGATCGATTCGAGACCGGTGCCTATCTCCAGCGGCACAACGTCTTCAAAGGCTCTCTGACGATGGCGGACATTGAAGCTGATCGGCGCACGCTTGCCAGCCTCATGAAAAAGACCCGATGATGCTCGTCGTCGCTGACAGTTCGCCTCTCATCGTGCTGATCAACATCGAGCAAATCGACGTTCTGCCGAAGCTCTTTGGGCAAGTCGTTATTCCCCTGGAGGTTCTCTCGGAACTCAAACAGTCAAACCGACCGGCTGGTGTGCGGAGCTTCGTTGCTTCTCGCCCCGCGTGGCTACTGGAACGGGTGCCTGCCACCGTCGAATCGATTCCATCCCTCCATGCCGGAGAGCTCGCCGCAATCAGCCTTGCCCAAGAGCTGAAGGCCGATCTGCTGCTCATTGACGAGGCGTGCGGGCGCAAAGCGGCTGCCGACCGCCATATTCCGTTTGCGGGAACAATCGGCGTGCTTGAGTTGGCTGCCGACAAAGGGCTGCTGGACCTGCAAGACGCTTTCGCTCGCGTGAAAAAACCGATTTTTGGATATCGCACGATCTACTCGATGACCGACTGAAACAGCAGGCTGCACGAAGACGGGGATTGGAGGATGAAGTCATTTTCCGGCAGACAGAATAAATTTCGTTCTACGATGCCCCCCCGGTCCCCACCCCCCCGGCATTGACACGGCACCTCTACCGACTAGAATGATAAGTTTCCCTGCGACGGTGAGCTGTCGCCGGGATCATCCACTTTTTTCACCCACATCGCCTACTCCCTCATAGAGGGGTTTGGAGCATCCTGAGTTGGAAGACGCGATTCAAAAAGCTGATATCCTCATCGAAGCCCTGACGTGGATTCGACAGTTCCGCGGCAAGGTCACGGTCATCAAGCTCGGTGGCAGCGTGATGGAAGACCCTCGGTCGATGACCCACCTGTTGCTGGACATCATCTTCATGGAGACGGTGGGGATGCGGCCCGTGCTGGTCCATGGCGGCGGGGCAGCCATCAGCCGCGCGATGGCCGATGCTGGACTGGTTCCGCGCTTCGTCCAAGGACGCCG
This sequence comes from Planctomycetota bacterium, assembly GCA_037147235.1. Lineage (GTDB taxonomy): Bacteria > Planctomycetota > Planctomycetia > Pirellulales > Thermoguttaceae > JANXQG01. Next base: position 15,184 of record JBAWVO010000054.1, read on the forward strand.
CTACACCGACGACGCCACGCTGGCGATTGTCGAGCGGGTTTTGGCAGGCGAAATCAATGAGGGGCTCGCTCGCGAGATTCAGGGGTATGGCGGAAAGGCCCAATCGTTGAACTTCCGCACGACCAACGTACTTTTTGGCGAACGGTTGACGCTCAGCGGTCCCGACGGCGAGCCGATCGATCTGGGCCACGTCGGCACGGTAACCTCGGCCGACGGCGAGATCATCCGCCGGCTTTGTGAGGTTGGGGTCGTGCCGGTCATTCCCTCCATGTGCATTGACGCCAAGGGCCAGAAGCTGAACGTCAATGCCGACACGGCCGCCACGGCCGTCGCCCAGGCACTGCAAGCCGAGAAAATGGTCTACCTCAGCGACGTCAACGGCGTCCGCCTCGACAAAAATGATCCCGACTCCCTGGTGAACTCGCTCACGGAACAACAGGCCCACGAGTTGATTTCCAGCGGAGTGATCGAATCGGGCATGATCCCCAAGGTGCAGGCATGTCTCGATATTCTCGATCGGGGTGTCCGCAAGGTCCACATTATCGATGGCCGCATGCGGCACGCACTCCTGCTGGAAGTGTTTACCAGCAAAGGTATTGGCACGGAAATTATTAAGAACGGAAAACTGTGATCCGGCCCTCGTGGGATGGGCTTTAGCCCGTCCGTGAAAAATCGACGGGCTAGAGCGTATCCCACATTGATCCCGCGAGTCCAAATTATCAAGAACGGAGAATCTCGGTGACGTCATCCGCGTTAAGTTCCACGGACGTGCTCAAGCTGTTCCAGCAGTACGTCATTCCCAACTATGGCCGCTATCCGATTGCCCTGACGCACGGCGAGGGTTCGTATGTTTGGGACGCCGAGGGGAGCCGTTATCTCGACCTTTTTCCCGGCTGGGGATGCGGGCTCTTGGGCCATTGTCCCGGCCCAGTCGTCGAGGCCGTCCGCGAGCAGTTGGGCTGCCTGATCCACGTGCCCAACTCATGGCACACCGAGGTTCAGGGGCTGTGGGCGAAAGCTTTGTCGGAACGCAGTTTTGGCGGTCAGGCTTTTTTCTGCAACTCGGGAACCGAGGCCAATGAGGCGGCCATCAAACTCGTGCGGTTGCATAGCACTCCCAAGCATCGCTACAAGATCATCACCTTTGAAGGCAGCTTCCACGGCCGCACGCTCGGATCACTGACCGCGACGGCCCAGCCCAAGTATCACGAGGGCTTGGGGCCGCTGATGGCCGGTTTTGTCTATGCACCGTTTGGCGACCTCGACGCCGTGGCCCGGCTGATCGACGACGAAACGGCCGCGATCATGATCGAGCCGATCCAGGGCGAAGGCGGGGTGCGGATTCCACCCGATGGCTTCCTGGCCGGGTTGCGCAAGTTGGCCGACGAGCGTGATCTGCTTCTGGTCTTTGACGAGGTGCAGACCGGCTTCGGCCGCACGGGTCACTGGTTTGGTTACCAGGCCGCTGGCGTGACGCCCGACATCATGACCCTTTCCAAGGCATTGTGCGGCGGAATCGCCGGGGCGGCCATGCTCACGACACCGCAGATTGCGCTAAGCCTGCGGCCAGGAATGCACGCAGCCACCTTCGGTGGTAATCCCATCGCCGCTCGTGCGGGAATTGCCGCCATCGAGATGATTGAGAAGCAGAACCTGCTGGCGGCCGCTCTGCGTTTGGGAGAGATATTCCAGCAGCGGCTTTCCGAACTGCAGCAGCAGTGTGATCTGATCCGCGAGATCCGCATCCGCGGCGTGATGATCGGCATGGAACTAGCCATCGACGGGACATCGACGGTCAAGGCTTGCTTGGAACGAAAGCTTCTGATCAACTGTACTCATGGGACGGTGATCCGGCTGCTGCCGGCAATGACCCTCACCGAAGAACAAGCCCACCAGGGCTGCGACATCCTCGCCGAAGTCCTCAAAGCGCAGGCAACCGGCAGTTCGAGGTAAGAATCCATCATGCGACATTTGTTGACGTTAGCCGATCTGGCGACTGCTGAAATCGAGCGAATCTTCTCCATCACCGAAGATCTGAAAACCAAATTGGCGCGCGGTCTCCGCGAGCCACTGCTGCCCGGCAGGGTGATGGCCCTGCTCTTTGAAAAGCAATCGTTGCGGACCCGCGTCAGCTTTGAAGCGGCGATGGTTCATCTCGGCGGCAGTTCGCTTTTCCTTGGCCAGGATGTCGGTTTTGGCAGCCGCGAAAGTATCGCCGATTTCGGCCGCACACTGAGCGAATATGTCGACGTGATCGTCCTCCGCGCCAATCTACACATGACGGCCGTCGATCTAGCCGAGCACAGCAACTGTTCGGTGATCAATGGGCTAACCGATTTCGGCCATCCCTGCCAGGCCATGGCCGATTTGTACACGATCCGCGAGTTAGTCGGCGGCCGGCTTGAAGGGCGGACGATTGCCTGGATCGGCGATGCCAACAACGTGGCCCGCAGCCTCGCCTTGGGCTGCGGCAAGCTTGGCATCAAACTGGTCATGGCCGTGCCCGAGAAGTATCAGTACAACGCCAAGTCGCTGGCCTGGATTCGCCAAGAGGTTCCCACCCTGAATCTCACGGTCACCACCGACGCAATCGAGGCGGTTTGCGATGCCGTGGCGATCTACACCGACGTTTGGGCCAGCATGGGGCAGGAAGCCGAGCGCGAAACTCGCCGGGCCGATTTTGCCCCTTATCAAGTGAACGCTCGCTTGATGTCCCATGCTCAGAAAGGTGCTTTTTTCATGCACTGTTTGCCTGCCCGACGCGGCGAGGAGGTGACCGACGAAGTGATCGACGGTCCGCAAAGTGTCGTCGTGCAGCAGGCCGCCAATCGCATGCATGTGCAGAAGGGCATTTTAGCTTGGCTCCTGGGCACGCAAGGGGCCGCACTTCGAGAGCCAGGCAGCCGCGTTGCGGGGTTGGGAATTGCGGAGTAAGGAAAATACAATGCGTCATGACGGTCGCCAGGCGGACGAGCTTCGCCCTCTGAAAATCAAACGCCGCTATACGCGGACCTCGCCGGGGAGTGTCTTAATCTCTGCCGGCAACACAACCGTGCTCTGTTGTGCCGCGGTCGAAGCGGAGGTGCCTCCTTGGCTCAAGGGCAAGGGACGCGGCTGGTTGACGGCTGAGTATAGCATGTTGCCCGGCAGCACCAGCCCGCGCAAGCGGCGCGAGCGCGGTGCAAATCTTGACGGCCGCACGACGGAAATTCAGCGACTGATCGGCCGTAGCCTCCGCGCCGTAGTCGATTTGGAAGCCATCGGCGAGCGGACAGTGACCATCGATTGTGACGTGCTGGAAGCGGACGGCGGCACTCGCACCCTGAGCATCACGGGCGGTTTCCTGGCCTTGGTCGATGCCTTGCAGGCGGTTGCAAAGGATCTGCCCGCCGGCGCGCGGCCGCTTCGCGATAGCCTGGCCGCTGTGAGTGTAGGCATAGTCGACGGCAGACCCTTGTTGGATCTCTGCTACCAAGAGGACTTTGCGGCGGAAGTCGATATGAACGTGGTGATGACCGGCTCCGGCCGGTTTGTCGAGTTGCAGGGAACCGGCGAAGAAGCCACCTTCAGCGAGAAGGAATTGTCGGCCATGCTCGACTTAGCCCGTGGCGGCATTCGTGATTTGACCGCCTTGCAGCAGAAGACGCTTGGGCGGCTCTGGTGCTGGTAGCGTGTCTTATTTCGCGGTTTTAATCATCTCACCTACCTTGCGAAGGGTCTCAGCATCGATCTTACGGAGCTTGCCTTCGTAGTCGGGGCCGACGTCCAGCGAAAAAATGTTGCCGTACTTGACGGCACCGCGATACTCGCGGTAAATGGTCTCGGCTGCCATGCAGAGATTGTCATGCTTGGGGAGCGAATAGAACCACATTGCGCCACCCTTGTGTGGAGGTAAAATTGGATAGGTAAATTCGCCCACCAGAAAACCCTTCACCGGCCCGGAGTGTTGCATCTCGCCGGCCCGCAAGTCCGTGCCGTCGCCAGACCGGCCTCCGTTGCAGCCCACGAAGCAGCTAGGCTGAAAGCCCTTGACCCAGGCATTCAATTCCTTGTGGGTGATACCGGAATGCCCGGCCGCGCAGTCCATCCAGAAGAATTCAATGGGACCATACTGCGTGCAAAGTTCCCTAAGTTGGTCCTTGACCCTGGCCGGATCTTGGCCCGAGCCGCCACCTTGGCCATCGCGGGCACCGGGAAAGGTCCAGTCGCCTTCGGAAAAGTAGAGTGCCAGCTTGATGCCGTATTTGTCGCACGACTTGCGCAACTCGGCCAGCACATCTCGGCCCAAGGGAGACTTGGTCACTTTGCGGTCGGTGGTCTTCGTATCCCAGAGGCAGAATCCGTCATGATGCTTGGTGAGGAAGAGGATATAGCCCATGCCGGCCTCCTTGGCCGTGCGTGCCCATTGATCCGTATCGCAGCCGGTCGCCTTGAAAAAGGCGACATCCTTGACGCCCGGCGTCCACTCCTTGCCGGAAAACGTGCTGAATGACCAGCAGATGAACATGCCCCACTTGAGGCTTTTTAGTTCCTCGGCACGTTTCGTCATATCGACAGCGGCCGGCGGTTCGGCATGAAGAGGTAGGCAGGTCAAAAGGATGGAAAGAAGCAGACAAGTTGTGATCGGGCGGGTGGTCATGGTTACTCTCTAGGTGGAAAGGGTAATGCAAACGGTTAAAAGTCAAGGCTACTATCCTACCATCCTACGCGACGAAGGCAAATGGGCCTCAGATGCAGTCGCCCGACTTCTATCAACTGCTTCAGACGCACGTGACGCGGAAGTACCTGGCGCTGGCACACACGGCGACCGCAACGGCCAGCGGCCAGCAACCGCAGCCAACCGATGGGGCGGTGCCGCCCGGTACGGCGGCACCGGACTGCCGGGGATCAGCGCAGCGGCCAAGTGGCCCCTGAGACCGCCAAACTGGGGCAGAACCATGAATCGGCGGCCTGTTCAGCACTGGCGGTGCGCGCCGAGATCGGGGATAATAGAACCACGCGGGTCAAGTTCCCACTCTTATAGGGCATCTCCGTTGCTTTGCCATTGACGCAGGAGCGGTAGGGGCCGAAAACAGGGGAGTATCGGCCGTGCCCGGAGGATTGTTTGCGCAACCCACGGGGCCAGCGGCCGGTCGCGGAACGGTCATTCCGACAGTTCGGCGGCCACAGATCCGTTGGCCGAACATAGGAAATACTGGTGCGCACAACTGCTTCGCTGATTATTGCGTTGTCTGGTCTCCTAGTTGCACTGCTCGTGCTGGGAACTTGGTCTTGGCAGCAGAAGGTCAAGATGGACCTTGAAGACGTCTTCTCGTCCGGCGTCTTTAGCCCGATTCGCGCGAAGTATCCTTCGTTCGTGACGCGAGAGCAGGAGGCTGAGATCAGACGATTGGAGGCGGAGCTACACCTTCGACTTGAAGCGGAAGCAAGAACTTGGAAGATATTAAGCCTCTCGTCGTATATTGCTAGCGCCCTCCCGCTGTTGGTCCTGCTGCTAGTGGCTAAGCGGGCATGGAAAAGGCGGCGTGAATTGAAAGAGTAAGGGGTGCCGCCACCGCTGCCAACACGGGCTGGCCGCAGGGCGGGACGCCTTACCGTAGTGCAGGCCGTTTGACCCTGGTAAAATCAACCGTAGTTCTGGCCTGGCTGGTATCGGATGGTACGGCGTCGGCCAGCCCTGCCGTTGTGCGACCGTAGTTGGTGAGAACAATATGCACCCCAAGCAGTTCGAGTCGGTGACGGCGCTCGATGCCCCCAATCGGTACAGTTACTTCGTTCGTAAGGTCGCTGACTTCGAGAAGGTCTGGGGGCTTTTCGAGGATGGCTGGGCCTTGATGGGTGATGATGCTGGAAACCAGATTCTGCCCGTCTGGCCAGAGCGAGAGTTCGCGGAAGCCCTTGCGCAGGGCGACTGGGCCACACACACGGCAAAGGCGATTTCGCTGAAGGACTTTGTCGAGAAGTGGCTGCCTGGCATGGAGAAGGACGGAAAGCAACTGGCGGTATTCCCCACACCATCGGGCAAGGGCGTTCTCGTCGCACCGCCCCGTTTGCTTACCGATTTGCGTTCGGAAATGAAACAATACGAATAGGAGTCTGCCGCAGAAGAGATAAGGGGTCGGGAGTCGTTGTTGTCAACGTCAAAGAGTCGCGACCCCTTTGTATCTCCCCGAGGCATCGCTCGCCTAATGGGGCGGGCTTTCAGCCCTGAATCGTCGTGTTGCCATTATACCCAGGCCGTTGGCCTGGGCTGGTATGAGGGCGCACCGTTGGTGCTGGGAATGTGACGATAGCGTGTCCGTTGGTGCTGGAATTGCATGCGGGCCGAAGACCCAAAACTATACCAGCCAGGGGCATCGCCCTCGTTGTTACACACATCTTTTGGACCCCATCCGGCTTGCCGGATGGTGAACAAGGTTGAAAGGCTAAAATGGAGAACAAAGACCAACACGACTCCATCCACCTTGGTGGATGGTGAAGGAGGTTGCTTGGCTACATCGCGAACTCCGGCATCACCAACTTTGGAATCACGCCGGCCGCATGTCCGCGGGCGAGCAATTCGGTAATGGCTTGGCGACCGCGCGGACCAATATCCAGCGTCCAATCGTTGACGTACATGGCGACAAATTCGTCGGCCTTGGCGGGATCCAATCCGCGGCCGAACTCCAAGGCATACTCCAATGCCTCGCGGCGATGCTGCAATCCATACTCGATGCTCGCATGAAGCAATCGTTGCACGTCGGCAATGACGGGTTGTCCGAGATTCTTGCGTACCCCATTGGCTCCCAACGGCAGCGGCAGGCCGGTTTGTTCGTACCACCATTGGCCCGTATCAACGATCAACTCCAAGTTCTGCTCAGCGTAGGTGAGCTGACCTTCGTGGATGATCAGCCCGGCATCAATCGGCTGGCCTTCGTGCTCACCGGCGACCACGGCGTCGAGAATACGATCGAACGGCACGACCACTTGGCGGAACTCCATGCCGAGGCAGAGCCGCAGGGCCAAGTAGGCGGTGGTGAGCGTGCCGGGCACGGCAATCGTGGCACGGCGATAAGCTTCCAGCGGCTGTTTTGTCCGTGCCACGAGCATCGGGCCATAACGATCGCCCATGCTTGCCCCGCAAGTGCATAGCACATAATGATCGGTCAGATGGGCATAGGCGTGCAGGCTCAGGGCCGTCAGTTCCAACTCGCCCCGGAACGCCCGGCGATTGAGCGTTTCAATATCGACCAATTCATGCTGAAACTGGTATGGCCCGGTGTCAATCTTGCCGCGGGCCAGGGCGTAAAACATGAACGCATCGTCGGCGTCGGGGCTATGGCCAACACGGATTTTCGAGAGGGTATCTTTCACGGCGGCTCCTTCTGGCAAGAAATGTCGAATGGAGCAAGTTTATCTCCCCTTTCCTCTAATTGGAAGTGGTGGTCATCCGTCTTCTTGGTCATCCGTCTTCTGGTCATCCGTCTTCTTGGTCATCCGTCTTCTGGTCATCCGTCTGTCCGAAGCTCCCTTGACACATCACGGCCAATTTTGTAGCCTTCGCACCACTATGTCGGGAAAGATCTCTCTACTACTGGGCATTTTCCTCATCGTCGCCTCCACAGCCGACGGGGCGGAATCCCCGCGCACCCCTCTCGCGGGCGATCTCGGTGTCCTGCTGCTCCGTAATGGGCAGGTCATTGAGGGCCACATCGAGCGCGACGGCGACCATTATACGGTGACGTTGCCCGACCAAGAGCTGCAAATCGGTGCCGCGAGCGTCGAGTTCTGCTGCCATGACTTGCGTGAAGGCTATCGGCAGAAAAAGACCGTTCTTCAGCCCAATGACATCGAGCAACACTTACAACTGTTTCTCTGGTGTGAACGGCACGGCCTGCTGGACTGTGCCGACGAAGAACTTGACGCGGCCGATTCGCTCAATCACGAGCATCCGATGATCTCCGTGCTGCGACGCCGCCTGAAAGTTGAAATCGAGCAGAAGAAGGAACCCCGTCGCCTCTCCGAGAATAGTCCGCCGCCTCCCAGCAACGAGCAACTCGACCAGATGACTCGCGGCATGCCGCCGGGCACCGTCGAGTTGTTCGTGCAGGTCGTCCAGCCGATTCTTTTGAATCACTGTCCTGGGGCTATCGGATATGCGATTCCCGGGCAAAAACGCCTGCAACTGATGCGTCCCCCCCTGGGCGAGAGCCCGAACCGGCGAATCACGCAGCGGAACCTGCACGCCATTTTGGAATGTATTGACTGGAATAATCCAGGCGAGAGCCCCTTATTGAAGGCATCGGTTGGATCGGGCGTCGCGGGAGCGGTTGGAAGTTTTCCCAGCAAGCACTCGATGCAGTACGAAAAACTAGCCCAATGGGTTTACCAAGTAGCGCAAAAACCGATGCCGGCCGATGAAATGGTCCGTGGCGGAGTCGAAAACGCATCCTTCGCCGACCTGGCCGGCGGAGCCTTGGCTCCACGTGGCCCCGCCGCCATGAATCGACCCGCACCGCAGCTCCCCTATCTACCTTCACCGAAAAACGGCACTGGCAAATCGGCGGCAGAACCCGCCGGAGATAGCCGTCCGGAAAGCGGCGGCAATCCACAAAGCGGTGGGCCTACCAAGCCGCTTGCCGTTCCGCGTCCTTCAGGTATCGGCCTGGGAGCCCGTAAGACTCGGGCCGAAAATGCCGCCCCGGCGATCGACGCCATCGATCCCTACGCCCCGGCCGCTTTCAACAATCAGGCCAACGCCCCGGCCATTCTTCCCACGCCCGCCGCACGGGTTTTGCACGGCAACGAAAAGTAGCCATTAGGGCCATATTGCTTCTCGCGTGTCGCTGTACTAGGATAGTGTTGGGTTGACTCTGCGGTTGCTGCCAACTCCCGCTTTTATGACGGCTGCGGCAACTTTTTGTCACATCCTATTCATTTCTCCACGGTTACGCGGTTTGCGAGAGGCATCATGCTGGAACTTATCGATTTGGAACAAGCGATTTCCAAGGAAGACTACGACAAGCAATTCCCGCTGCTGGAGCAGGAATTAGGCGAATGCCAGCGACTGGCCCGAGCGGCCGGAGTGCCGATTATCGTCGTCTTTGAAGGGTGGGACGCCTCGGGCAAGGGAACCGTCATCAACCGCTTGGCACAGGCACTCGATCCCCGTGGATTCAAGGTCCATCCCACCCTCGCGCCGAACGAAACCGAGCGGTTTCATCCGTGGATGTGGCGTTTCTGGAACAATTTGCCGGCGGCAGGCGATTGGGCCATTTTCGACCGATCCTGGTATCGCCGCGGGCTGGAAGATTACCTCGAAGAATCCGTCAACAAGCATCAAGTCTTGCAGGCCCTGGAAGACATTCGCCAGTTCGAGCAAGAGCTTGCCGACAGCGGCGCGGTGATCGTCAAGTTTTGGCTGCATATCAGCAAGCGCGAACAGAAGAAGCGATTTCGGCTGCTTCTCGACAGCCAAGCCACCGCCTGGAAGATTGGCAAGGCCGAACGCCGGCAACACCGGCACTACGACGCATGGCTGCCGGCCGTCGAAGAGATGATCACCCGCACCAACAGCGTGGCCGCGCCATGGACGATCGTTGAAGCCACCCAGCGGCGTTTCGCCCGAGTGACGGTTTTTCGCACCCTCATCGCGGCTGTGCGCGAAGCGATTGACTCCCATCGCCTGCCGGCGGGAGAGGAACCGCCCCGAGTGCAAGCCGAAGTCACCTTGCCGCCGCTACCGGTCGATGCCGAAACCCCGGCCGGCACGATCCTCGACCGCGTCGAGGTAAGCCTTTCGCTCGATTGGGAAACCTATGAGGCCCAGCGCAAGGAGCTTAATGAGCGGCTACTCAAGGCCGAGCACGAACTGTACATCGCGCGGATTCCTGCGGTGATCTGTTACGAAGGTTGGGATGCCGGCGGTAAGGGCGGCAACATCAAGCGGCTCACCCAGGGCCTCGACCCGCGAGGCTACGAAGTCGTGCCCTTCGCCGCGCCCACCCAAGAGGAAAAAGCCCACAATTATCTCTGGCGCTTCTGGCGATGCATCCCCAAGGCTGGGCATATTACGATCTTTGACCGTACCTGGTACGGCCGCGTGTTGGTCGAGCGAGTCGAAGGTTTTTGCAGCGAGGCTGACTGGAAGCGGGCTTACGATGAGATCAATCAGTTCGAGCGGCAACTCACCGACTTCGGCGCGGTGATCGTGAAGTTCTGGTTGCAGATTGATGCCGAGGAGCAGCTTCGTCGTTTCCAGGAACGGCAGAACACGCCCTACAAGCAGTGGAAAATCACCGACGAAGACTGGCGTAATCGCGAGAAGCGGCCGAAGTACGAACCGGCCGTCGTCGAGATGCTCCGCCGTACCAGCACGCCGCACGCGCCCTGGACAATCCTGGAAGCCAACTGCAAGTACTATGCGAGAATCAAGGCTTTGCGCACCGTGGCCGAGGCCCTGGAGAAGGCCGTAGGGAAGTAAGGCTGGCTCTTACGATCCTGCCCCCAGTAGGGTGGTGAGAGTGGAACGAGCCCCACCAACACGGTTTCGGCTCGCATTTGGTGGGGCTCGCTGCGCTCGTCCCACCCTACTCCTACTCCTGCCCCCAGAATCGGAGAGCCTTTTTTCGGGTAAACGGAATGAATTCCGTTCTACGTAGGGCGGCCACAACCGGATTTCGCAGTATTTCCGAGAAATTTGCAGGGTAGGATTGCCAAACTAGGCGGTAATCCGTTAAGATATAGGATTCCGCGCCATGAAGCGGCGGCCGGTTGTGGTCAGACGTATTGAACCTTTGCGCCAATGTTTGAATCCCTACAAGAAAATATCAGTTCGGCGATCCGATCCCTCCGCGGCCGCGGCAGGTTGACCGAGTCGAACATGCGCGAAGGACTGGCCCTGGTCCAAACGGCCCTGCTGGAAGCCGACGTCAGCATTGAGGTCGCCAAGGATTTTGTCGCCAAGGTCTCGGAGCAGGCCGTCGGTGAAACGGTCCTCAAGGCGATTGACCCAACGCATCAGCTTGTCAGCATCGTTCATCAAGAGTTGGTCAACCTGATGGGCCCGGTGGACCATTCGCTCCACTTCAAGCCTGAGTTGACGGTGCTGATGCTTTGCGGTCTACAAGGCTCGGGCAAGACGACCACCTGCGGCAAACTTGGCAAGCTGATCCAGCAGCGCGGCCGTAAGCCGATGCTCGTCGCTGCCGACTTGCAACGTCCCGCGGCTATCCAACAGTTGCAGATTTTGGGCCAGCAGCTTGGCATTCCCGTCTATGCCGACCTGGCCGCGAAGGATCCCGTGGCCCTCTGCCAGACCGCTGTCAAGCAGGCCAAAGCCACCGGGGTTCAGGTGGTAATCATTGACACGGCGGGCCGGTTGCACGTTGATGAAGAGTTGATGGGCCAGTTGACCCAGATCGATCGCCGGATTGGCCCCGATCAGGTTTACCTGGTGGTCGATTCGATGACCGGCCAAGACGCCGTTCGCAGTGCGAAAGCCTTTAACGAGGCATTGGAACTCGACGGCGTGATCATGACCAAGCTTGACGGCGATGCCCGTGGCGGTGCCGCCTTGTCAGTCAAGGCCGTGACCGGCGTGCCGATCAAGTTCATCGGTACGGGCGAGCACCTCGACGCCTTGGAGGAGTTCCATCCCGATCGGCTCGCCGGACGTATCCTCGGCATGGGCGACGTGCTCTCGCTGGTCGAGCAGGCCCAGCAGAAGTTTGACCAGGAGGAAATGGCCAATGCCGAGGCCAAGCTCCGCAAGGGGGAGTTCACCCTTGATGATTTCAAGAAGCAACTCGGCCAAATCAGTAAGCTTGGATCGATCCAGAAGGTCATGTCGATGATCCCCGGCATGGGCGGCATGAGCAAAATGCTGGGCGACCAGAATCCAGACGCCGACCTCCGCCGACTGGTAGGCGTTATCGATTCGATGACGCCCGACGAGCGCCGCAACCCGTCGAAGACGATCGATCAAAGCCGCCGTCGCCGCATCGCCGCGGGCGCCGGCGTCGAAGCGCACGAGGTCAATGACCTGGTCAAACAGTTCGACGGCATGGCCGATATGATGAAGAAGATGGCCAGCATGAGCCTCATGGATCGCTACAAGACCATGCACCAGTTGGGTTCCAGCGGCATGCTCAATCCCAATGCCAAGCTCGCCAAGCAAGCCAAAAGCACCGGCAAGCGTCTGACTTCCGAGGAGCGGGCTAAGCTGAAGAAACAGCGTGAAAAAGAGTTGCGTTCCCGCAAAAGAGACGAAAAGAAGAAATAGACCCTAAGAACTAAGAACTAAGAACTAAGAACTAAGAACTAAGAACTAAGAACTAAGAACTAAGAACTAAGA
>JBAWVO010000055.1:0-26873 GCA_037147235.1 Planctomycetota bacterium
GGACGGTCGACATCGAGGCTTTGACGCCGCAGGGACTGGCCCCCTACGATGTGCTATAGCACGAGACAGGGGTCGTGACGCAATGAACAGAACAACAAGATACACCGTGGTACTTTTCGCCGCCGCTCTGCTGCTGGCCCAAGTGGCCTGCTTGCAAGGCACGAATGCATCCCCCGCTGATTCTGTATGCGGCTCCAATTCCCAGTGCGAACTAGGCGAGATCATCAAGACCGACGTGTGCGTCTATGGTGCCACGCCGGCCGGTATCGTTGCCGCGGTAGCAGCGAAACAGGAAGGCTGTACCGTCGTGTTGATCGAACCGAGCCGCTGGGTCGGCGGTATTATGGGCGCGGGCATCAAGCCAAAGGAGGATTGCCCGGAGCCACGCGCGGTCGGCGGCTTGACGAAGTCTAAGGTATTTGCGGCCGGAGAAGATCCGCTCAGTATTCGTGCCAACCTTGCACGTTGGCTCAAGGAGGAGCAAATCCCGGTCGTGTTCGAGCATCGCGTCCGTCGCGTGGAAAAGACGGGCCGGCGTATCACGCAACTGCACTTGGAGTTCGCGCCGCCCAATGAACTTGGCGCACCCGCGCCCGCTCCCAAAGCCGTGTCAGGCAAGATCGTCGACGCCAAGGTGATCATTGACGCCAGCTACGAAGGCGATGTCATGGCAGGAGCGGGGGTCAAATACGCCATCGGCCGCGAGTCGGCCGATAAATTCCACGAGAAGCCAGCCGGCGTCGGCGAGCCAACCAATTGGCGGCCAATTGCTCCGTATCGCGAACCTGGCAACCACGCCAGCGGCCTCCTGCCGTTGGTCGAAGCCGATCACGGCAAACCCAGGGGTGCGGGCGACGATTACACGCAGGCCTACAACTTCCGGTTCTACGTCACGAACGATCCGGCCCGGCGTGCGCCCCTGACGGCACCGGCGGATTACGACCCGGCGCAGTTCGAGTTGGTCGGCCGTTACGTGCAGCAAATCCTGAACGAGGCGGGCGGCGACCTAAAAAAGGCGATGCCGAAGCTTGCGAGTATCTTCCCCGGCTGGCGAAACAGCGGCGAATACAACTATCAGCGCCAGTCGCTGGTCACGATCGCACCGCTGGGAGTGAGCCGCTTTTACCAGGACGGCGATTGGCCGACACGCGCGAAGGTTTGGCGTCAACACATTGACTACCTGCGCGGCCTGCATCATTTCCTCAGCACGGACCCGCGCGTGCCAGTGACGTTCCGCCGGCAGACCGCCGCGCTCGGCCTCGACAAGACGTTGCATCCCGATACGCAGGGCTGGCCGAACCAGCTCTACATCCGCATCACGCGACGGATGCAAGGGCCATACATTCTGACGCACTCCGATGTGTTGAATCAGACGCGGGTGGACGATTCCGTGGGCCTCGCGCTCTTTGGCGTGGACACCTATCCCGTGCGCCGCATTGCGGTGAAGGATCCGAAGACCGGCGCGTTGGGCATCGCCACCGAGGGCAACATGTTCCTCGGTGGCTCGCGTGGCACGGGACGTCCGTATGCGGTACCCTATCGCGCCATCACGCCCAAGGCGGACGAGTGTGCAAATCTACTCGTGCCCGTCTGTTTTTCCGCCAGTTACATCGCCTATGCCTCCGCCCGCATGGAGCCGGTCTTCTGCGTGCTGGGTGAGTCCTCCGGTGTAGCCGCTGCCCAGGCCGTCCGCGAGATGCAGCCGGTTCAGGGCTTGGATGTGAAGAAACTACAGGACCGGTTGCTGAAACGCAGACAAGTTCTTGTTTGGAACGCACGATGAAACAAAAGGGTATTCGACGATGATCGGCAAAACATCTGCCTGGCCGCTGCGGGTGCTCGCAGCACCGCTGCTGGTTATCGGATTTTCGACGCTCGCGCTTGCCACACCACAGGTGTTCTGGGCGTCGGACCCCGTCCAGCCTGGGGAAACGGTGTTGTTGCAGGGCTGCGATTTCGCTGCCGCGACGGTCGAGGTGGCACGCCTCGACGACTCCCTGCCGCGCGGGCCCGGACGCGCGACCGATATCCCACCGTGGACCGCGGCGTCGATCCTCCAGGCAAGCGACTGTTCGCTCAAGTTTGCCCTGCCGGCCGACTGGAAGCCGGGGGTCTTCGCCTGCCGCGTCAAGGTTCGCCAAGCCGCGTCGGCCGCCGTATTACTCAATGCCCCCGATCCCTGGTGGATCCAGGGCGATGAAGGCGGTCAGGCGACGCCCGGCGGATGGCTGCGCGTCTTCGGCAAGTCGCTTCGCATCAGCCGCCCGAGCATCGTCCGGCTTGAGCCCGAACGAGGAGAACCGACTACGCTGGAAGCGGACGCGCCGGATGGCTATTCCCTGCGTCTGAACTTGCCGGCCGATCTGAAAACCGGGCGATATACGCTCCGTGTTCATAACGGTTTTGGCGGTGACGCGGCGTGGCGGCTCGCGGGAACCATCAAGGTCGCGCCCTCGCCTGAGTGGCCCAAGAAGGTCTTCAATGTTCTGGAGTTCTACGGCAAGAACGCCGAAGCCGATATGCGCAAGACGCTCATCAAGTACCAGCCGATCCCCGACCGTACCGAGGGAATCCAGGCCGCATTGAAGAAGGCGAAGGCCAACGGTGGAGGGATTGTCTACTTCCCACCGGGCCGATATGGGACCAAGACCCCGCTCGACGTGCCGCCGCGAACCGTGCTCAAAGGCGAGGCAACCGGCTTGGTCGTATTGTGGTGGGGCGCCGGTCGGTTCAACCTTGATGGAGGCGGTGAGGCGGGGCTGGCCCGCAAGAGTGGCGAAAACCGTCTGCCGGAAAATCTGATCGCCGGGCGTGAGTTCGGCATCGAGGACATGAGTCTGTACTTCCCCTTGGATCACCAAACCTGTATTGCGGCTGGCGACCGTTTCCGCATGCGCCGCGTCCGCGTCCGCATCGATCACTACTGGACGATGGACGGCAACAAGCGGCCCGAAGGCACGATTGCCCGCCTGGGCAACAACTTTGAAGTTAGCGATTGCGACATCGTGGCCAAAGGCACGGGACTCGTCCCCGGCCAGTACGGTGTGATTGCCCGAAATCGAATCCTGGCCGGCAAGACCAATTGTCCCCTGGGTGGCGCGCGGGAAGTGATCGTCGAGAACAACCATCTGGTCAGCATGTATCCCACGGCGTACATGAACATCGCCGGAGTCGGCAGGAACCTGTACTTCGCCGGTAATTGCCAGGAGGCCCTCCAGGCCCACCAGGCCGATTACTCATTCACGTTCGACGCCGGCTGCGCCGCCTATTTCGGCGCGATCTCTGCCATCGACGGCACGCGACTGTCGCTGGCGGCCGATCCCACCTACCCTCCATGGGCGTCTGAGAAAAGCGACCTCTGGAAGACGGCGATCGTTTGCCTACAGGAAGGCCGCGGTGCGGGCCAGTGGCGCTATGTCGTCGCCCATCACGGTCGGCATTGGGATGTCGAGACGCCCTTCGCCTGCACGCCCGATGCTTCGTCGATCGTCACGATCGTTCCCATGAACGGCCGCGTGCTTGTCGTGGGCAACCGCTTTGAAGACGCCAACTGGGTCAACGCGGGCTATGGGACCTCCATCGAAGTCGTCTACGCCGCCAACCGCTTGTACCGGTGTGCGCAACTGCTAAACTATGGACTGACCTCCCGCGGCAATTTTCAGCCATCCTGGTACGTCCAGTACCTCGATAATGAGAGCCATGAAGGGAACACCATGCTCGACACCGCCGGCTCAATCCGCGACCTGAAAGACTTCTCCGGCGCGATTACTCGCTGCACGATCCACCGCCGCCATCTCGTGGCCGCGGACAACTGTGGCGGCGTCGGCATTTCCGGCAGGACTCGTGACGTCGTGGTCGAAGGATGTGTCTTTCGCCACCCGGCGAACTTGATCCGCGTGGAGGGTGACGCCCAGGGCGTCGTGCTGCGCAATAACTGTTTCGAGGCGACCTCCGCGCCGCACTACGAGGGCAATCGACTGCGCGACGCCGTGGTGATTCCGTACACCGCGTCACGAAACGACAGTAACGCGACCAGCAAGGAAAACCCATGATGAACTGCCGAACTCCGATCCGCCTTTCCGTCGCGAGCGTGGTGGCGGCTTATGTGCTGTGCCAGATGCTGGGCGGGAGCCTGGCGCGGGGCGCATCGCCCGTCTGGCCGCCCGCGGGCGGCCCGCCCATGACGCGGTGGGGCAAGCAGGTCTCGGTCGACAAACCCGTGCTGCCGGAATACCCTCGCCCGCAACTGGTCCGCCGGCAATGGCTGAACCTCAACGGCCTTTGGGATTATGGCATTGCGCCCCGCGACGCCGACCGGCCGGCGACCTACGCGGGGAAGATCCTGGTGCCTTTCCCGGTGGAATCGGTCCTCTCGCAAGTAAATCGGCGCATCGACGAAAACAGCCGCCTCTGGTATCGGCGAACGCTGTCCATCCCGGCGGCCTGGTCGGGCCGGCAAATCCGGCTGCACTTCGGGGCCGTCGATTGGGAAACGACCGTGTGGTTCAACGGAAAGCTCCTCGGCACCCATCGTGGCGGCTATGACAACTTCAGTTTCGACATCACTGACGCCCTTACTTCCGGCGGCCCGCAGGAACTGGTCGTCTCGGTGTGGGATCCGACCGAGGGTGGGCAGCCGCACGGCAAACAGTGCCGCAAGCCCGCGTTCATCTTCTACACGCCCACGACCGGAATTTGGCAGACGGTTTGGCTTGAACCGCTCCCGCCGGCCCATGTCGAGAGGCTGAAGATGATTCCCGACGTGGACGGCGGCCGGCTGCACCTCACGGTCGATGCGGCCGGCAATACGTCCGCCGTGAGCGTCGAGGCAGTCGTGACCGCCGCCGGCCACGAGGTGGCCCGCGCGGTCGGCAAGCCGGGCCAGTCGATCGCCCTGCCGATCCCGCGGGCACGCCTCTGGTGGCCCGACTCGCCGTTCCTCTACGACCTCCAGGTGACCCTGAAGCGCGGCGGCGAGGATGTAGATACGGTGACCAGCTATTTTGGCATGCGCAAAATTTCTCTGGGCACCGATGCAGAGGGTGTCCGGCGGATCCTCTTGAACAACCGGTTCGTCCTCCACAACGGCATGTTGGATCAAGGTTTCTGGCCCGACGGGCTGTACACGGCCCCCAGCGACGAAGCCCTGCGTTACGACATCGAGATGACCCGCAAGCTCGGCTTCAACATGAGCCGCAAGCACCTCAAAGTGGAGCCGGACCGCTGGTACTACTGGGCCGACAGGCTCGGATTGCTGGTCTGGCAGGACATGCCTTGTGCCATGGTGCTGTCCAACCCCAAGGCCGGCAAGACCATCCCGGATATGCCCGTCCAGTTCGAATGGGAATTGCGGCGCATGATCGAAGGGCGGTTCAATCATCCGTCGATCGTGATGTGGGTGTTGTTTAACGAAGGCATGGGGCTGGCGATGGGCCGCAACACGCCGGAGACGCCCTCGGAGGGGACTCGGGCCTTGCTGCGACGGATGGTCGACGCCGCGCGGCAGGAGGACGCCACCCGGCTAATCAATCACGAGAGCGGAGCCGGCGGCGGGGCCTGGCAAGGCAAGAACCCCTGGGATGTCGGACTGGGTGACATCGTCGATTTCCATTGCTACGGAAAATCCGATGGCCCGCTGCCGGAAAAGTATCGCGCCGCGGTGATCGGCGAGTATGGTTACGGCGTCTCGCCGACATCGGCCTTGCGTCATATTGCGGCGGTGAAAGCGAGCGTCAGCGGGCTGGTGCTCACCCAGATCACGGACGTGGAAAATGAGTCGAACAATGGCGCCTTAACCTATGACCGGAGGCTCAAGGGCCGCTCCACGCCTGAGCAGATCCAGGCCCAGTTGCGCGAGGCATTCCGGCCCTGGAACGGTCCCGGTCCCGACCGCCCGGACTCTCCCGCGCAAGCGGCCCCCGAGCATTGAAACCCCGACTACACAGATTCATTTGAGGCAAGAATACGCAGTGGATTCACCCTCGTTGCGATAAATCGCTGGGCTATTCTCAAATTCCACCCCGCATCAGCAGGCGCGCACAAGAATCTACGTAATCGCCCTTGGGTGGTACGGTGATTGTGGGACAAGTGAATTCCTTGGCCGTCTGCCTGTTCAATGCTGGTTCCCGTTTGAGGACCGCGCAGCATGACGATTCGCGTCCTGTCGCGCTGATAAAAGAAAAGAGTTATGGGAATCGTTGACACTAGCAGGCGAACCAAGGTAAGATGCAGGAGAGTTGCGATCAACCGGTGCAACATTACCCCTAGAGAGACAGATTATGCCAAAGCATGTTTTCTTGGCTGCCGGCTGCTTCCTGCTGGTTGCAGGGTTGGCCGGCGAGGCCCGAACCGAGAAAATCCCTTACGCAAATTCACAAATCAAATCGCCCGCGGCGGAGTGGACGGCAAAAATCCAATCGCTTGCTCCCGCAAAGCCGACGGTCGATGCCGTCAAGCGAAAGGTGCTCGTCTTCTCGCTCTTCACCGGTTTCAAGCATGACGTCGTTCCGTACGTCGATCGCGTTTTTGAAGTCCTCGGCAAAAAGTCCGGCGCGATGGACGCCGCGCGGACGGTCGACATCGAGGCTTTGACGCCGCAGGGACTGGCCCCCTACGATGTGCTCGTGCTCAATAACAATTGCTACATCCGCAACTTTTACCCTGACCGGTGGCTGGCTGGCGATCCGCCCGCCGGCGCGATGCCCGGTTTACGAATTGGACCCCCCGAAGAGTTCGCACGGCGTGAAACGGACGCCCTCCGCCCAGCGAGTTAAGCAAGCGAAGGAGAACAATCGCGAGAACGGCCCATGAAACGAACTTACATCATCCTCACCGCCTTGCTGCTGACACTGCTGACCGCAATCCGCGCCGCCGATACACCCGCCAAGCCAAACATCTTGTGGCTCGTCAGTGAGGACAACGGCTGCTTTCTTGGCTGTTACGGCGATCCGATCGCCAAGACGCCGACTCTCGACAAGCTGGCTCGCGAGGGCGTGTTGTACGAACGCTGCTTTGCGATGCCGGTGTGCGCGCCGTCGCGGTTCACGCTCATCACCGGGATGTATCCCGTGACCTGCGGCCCGGCGCATCACATGCGGGCGCAGGGCAAAATCCCATCCTGGCTCAAAGGCTTCCCTGCTTATTTGCGTGCGGTCGGTTACTATACTTCAAACAACGCCAAGACCGATTACAACTCGCCGATCAGAATCCCAGAAGCATGGGATGCGTGCAGCAAGCAGGCTCACTACCAAAACCGCGCTGAAGGGCAGCCGTTCTTTAGTGTATTCAATCACGAAGTCACTCACGAAAGTTGCCTTTTTCCAAAAGACGAGCCATCGCAATTCGACCCGGCAAAGATGCCCATCCCGCCGTACCAGCCTGACACGCCCGAAACCCGCGCCGACTGGGCTCGCTACTACACCCGCATGGCGGAACTCGACAAGCAGATCGCGACAAAACTCAAAGAACTCGCCGATGCCGGGCTTGCCGACGATACGATCGTTTTCTACTACTCCGACAACGGCGGCGTGTTGCCTCGCAGCAAGCGATTCCTTCAGGAAAGTGGAACGCACGTCCCGCTGATCGTCTATTATCCTCCCAAATGGCGGCACCTTGCGCCCGCCGCCCCCGGCTCGCGGATCAAGGCCCCGGTCCACTTCATCGATTTTGCCCCGACCGTACTCTCGCTGGCCGGCGTGAAGATTCCCGACTATATGCAGGGTCGAGCGTTTGCCGGCCCAGCCAAAGCAGTGCCAAACGAGTTCGTTTTCTGCACCCGTGACCGCATGGACGAATGTTACGATATGATGCGCTCAGTCATGGACAGCCGATGGCTCTACATTCACAACTACCGGCCCGATCTGCCGTACGTCCAACCACTCAAGTACATGTTCCAAGCCCGCGGTTACCAGTCATGGGCGAGTCTTGCCCGCGAAGGCAAGCTCACGCCGGCAACGGCCATGTTCTGGGGAGAGAAACCAACCGAGGAACTCTACGACATGCTTGCCGATCCCGACAGCATTCACAACCGCGCAACGGATCCGGCGCACCGCAAGACGCTTGATCGGATGCGCACCGCGCTGGCGAAACGCGTGATCGCCAACATGGACAACGGTTTTCTGCCGGAAGGTTCGACCCTGGAAGGTTACGACGCCTCGCGAGTACCTGGCGCGTACCCGATTGAACGGGTGTTCGCGCTGGCCAACCTTGCCTCCGAGCGTAACGCCACCAACCTACCCAAGTTGATCGAGGCACTCGACGATCCATGCGAACCTATCCGCTGGTGGGCGGTACAAGGCTGCACGATGCTCCGCGACAAAGCCGCGCCGGCCGAAGCCGCATTACGCAAACGGCTCAAAGACAAATCCGGTGCCGTGCAGATTGCTGCTGCGGAAGCACTTGCCTGGTTCGGCAAGCTCGACGTCGCGAGGCCGGTGTTGCTGCATTGGAGACAGCAAACCGAAAAGAAACCGTTTGCCGTTCAGGCCCAAAACGTGCTCGGCCGCCTTGGCGAAACCGCAAAGCCCATTGCAAAAGAACGACGCAACCCTTAATCTGCTGTAAGCACATGTGGAATGAACCAATGGTCTCTAGGGAATCTGCGGATTCCACCCAATCAGGTGGAGTGCAATAGATTTTTGCCAAGCGGCACCTCACAAGTTCCCGTTTCAAATGTTGATTGATAGTAAGGTGCCAATTGACTGACGATGCGAAACAAGGGGAGGAAGACCGCCGCGCGGGCGATTTCGCGACGGTTGTGGAGGCCCATTGGACGGCCGTTTTCCGCATGTTGTTCTGGATGAGCGGCAATTCCCACGATGCCGAAGAACTGACTCAGGAAACATTTCTTCGTGCTTTGCAGCATTTTGCCGAAATGTCGGCGGAGACGCGGATGCGTCCATGGTTATTGCGGATCGCGACAAATGCATTCCTCGACGCAAAGCGCAAGCAAAAGCGCGCCAGGCGAGTTGCGTTGCCTCCGGACTTGCCAGGATGCATGGCTGACCCGGCGGATCGGATCGAAGTGATTGAGCAGGCGGAACTGGCAAAAGCGGCAATGACGGTACTTTCGGAGACTACTCGCACCGTGTTTCATTTGCGAGTGCAGGAGTCGCTTCCTTACGCCGAAATTGCCCCAATGCTGAACATGACCGAGCAGGCCGCACGGTGGCACATGCACCAGGCCCGAAGGAAGTTATCCGAAAGGAAGAGAATTATGAGACGAATTGTTTCGCTATTGTTGGTTTCCGTGTTAGTGTGCCTGATGAGCGCGGGTATTGCCGACGCCAAGAAGAAGGGGAAGGGGAAGGGGAAAGCTGTCGCGCTCACGACTGAGCAATTTGACGCCATGGTGGCAAAGAACTTCTCCCTCATGAACCCCAACGGTGAAGGGCTGGTTAACGAGGCTGGGTGCATCGAGTTTAAGAAGGTGCAAAATCCCAACCGCACGTACTACTCCGTGGAGAGGGGCGAGGAAGAAGGCAAGGCCCTCTATGAGTCGTGCCTCAAAAACATGACGGACAAGAGCAAGGGTTTCAATCTTGAGGCATACAAGGCATACAAGACACCCAAGGCCCCCCCCAAGGCCGCCGACGCACCGAAGACCCCCTGACCGCGCCCGTTAAGTTCGCCGAAGGTCTCGGTGAAGGGGAGAGAAAGGGAGAAAGGGCCACGGAGGAAACACGGATGGAAACACGGATAAGATAAAAGACAGGAAGATAAGACCGGGAGGATTTTGTGCCAACCGCTTGCGGTTTCGCAGTTTTTCCGTCTTATCCGCGCTATCGGTGTCATCCGTGGTCAAATCTCCTGCTTTCAACGTGGAGGAAGGGAATTGGGGATCGGGGATTGACCCTGAGTACTGCTCCCAACTCCCAACTCCCAACTCCCAACTCCCAACTTCTAACTTCTAACTTCTAACTTCTAACTCCTACCTCCTACCACATGATCCGACTCAAAAAAACAGTACCACTAATCCTCGTGTGCGGCCTCTTGTTATTGATTCCCAAGAACCTCCATGCCTGGGAACCCAACGCCAAGGATTTGGATGCAGCGATAAGTGTGGGCGATTTCAGCGGCTATCAGGCCAACATATCGGCATGGCTGAATCAGAAAGTGCCCGCAGACTCTAGCGGCATATCGGAGGCGGCCATGAAGACACTGCTCAAGGATCCGGTTTTGGCAAACACGCTGGACCAATGGCAACTGATTACGAAATGCAGCGCGGGCAAGATCGGAGCCTTCGCCAAGGCGGATTCCGCCAACCGGAAGTTCTTGAACTGGCTGCTCAACGGTACGCAGTCCATGGATCTCTATTTGGAGGGCGGAGTACCGCAGGACAAGGCATACGTGGAGTCGCTGGGCGTCTTGCGCACGATATTTGATGCCGATCCTGAATCCCACGCAGGCATGTACCGTAGACTTGCCATCGCGACATCCTTGGCGCACGCAACGCCCTCCACCTGCTTCGGTTCTGGCGAGGTGATCGATCCGCTGAAACGCTATCAACAATTCAAAGCGGCCCATAAGAACAACGAACTGGCGGCGTATTTTGGCGATCTCA
Organism: Planctomycetota bacterium; assembly: GCA_037147235.1. GTDB lineage: Bacteria > Planctomycetota > Planctomycetia > Pirellulales > Thermoguttaceae > JANXQG01. The sequence continues at coordinate 10,562 of JBAWVO010000055.1, forward strand.
CCGTGTGGGAGTATACGAAGGTGGTGGACACGGCGGCATCCGACAAGGATATTGTCTGGGCGCGAGAGATGCTTAGGACCATGCGTCCCGAGTTGGTCAGGGAAGCACGGTACGTCAGGATGGTGTCCGAAGTGCAATATACCACGGGAGACTGGGGGCCGAAACCGCATAGCATGGCCACGATCCTTAAAGGCGGCGGAAAATGCGGCCCGAGAGCCTGGTTTGGAAGGATGATCAATGCCGCCTTCGGCGTTCCCGTTTGGGGCGTGAAGCAACCGGGCCATGCCGCGGTCGGTTTCCTGGGAGACAGCGGGTGGAAAGTAATGTTCGGGCGCGGATGGGACAAATCGACCTGGGGAGGAATGAACGGCAACAAGTTCCTTGAAATCGTCCGCGAACGCAGTTACGCCACGGACTTCTCGCAGGCCGAACATCTTCGGTGGATTGCGGACGTACTGAAGTCCACAGAACAGGCCAGTGCCGTCAAGAGCGTCGCCGAGCAAATCCGGAAAAATCCGAAAGGGCCGCGAACGGAGCATAAGCTCACCTGCGTAAAGTACCCCCCGCCGCAAGCAGAAAAGCCTTGGCAGCCCGTTGCCGGGGTACAGCACATTGTGGCGACGGAGTGGTTGAAGGCAGACAAAGCCTCGCGCATCCCTTCCTTCGATTTCGGCAAGCAGGTGTATTTTCAGAAGAATAGTGATGAATGGGTGGAGTACAAGGTCAACGTGCCCAAGGCGGAGACGTACGGGATTACCATCGGCCACGCCGTGGCAAACGGGGATTGCCGCGTCCGCATTTACGTCGGCGACACGAAGATTGGCTGGATGCCCCTGAACAACACGAAAGGATTATGGGGGAAGACCAAGGAAGTGGATTTTGCGTTGCCTAAGACCGAAACCTTGCGATTCGTCTTTCCCAAGCAGCGAGGCGTTGTGGTCAAATGGTTTGAATTGAAAGCAAAAGGCGCAGCCGCTCCCAGCACCGCGGAAGCGGAAACGAAAACGGAAACAAAAAAGGAAGCGGTAGACCCAGGAAACCCTGGGGAAACGGAATGAGAGTAGCAGGATTCAGGCAGTATCTGACAGTGGGCATGACAGTCGGTTTGGTATCACTTGGACAGGCTTGGGCCGCACCAGCCGACATGCAGATGCATGCCGACGCCCAGCGGATCGTTTCACAATACAAGGCCGTTTTCAATAAGTCGAACCCTCGACGGTTGGGGATGCAAGTTGCCGGTGGAACTCCTTCCCGCACGGCGGTCGATGGGCCGCTGCTTGGCAACGGCGATTTGGGTGTTGTGATCGGCGGCCCACCTGAAGCCCAGCACTTCTACATCAGCAAGGCCGATTTCTGGCGGTTTCAGGGTGGCCATCGCAAGGGTGGTGGACACCCGTTTGGCAGCCTGGACATCAAGATTCCGGCCCTCGCCGGCGGCACGTACCTGGTCGAACAGGAACTCTATCCGGCGATCACAACGTCCCGATTTACGAAGGGCCAGACCAATGTGACGATGCGATCCTGGGTCGCGGCGACAGATAACGTCCTTATCGTCGAGCTTTCAGCCGCGGGCACGCCGGCGGATGTGGAAGTCAAGCTGTGGGCCGATAAGGCTGATGACACGGGCCGGAAAGATGCGGTCCTCTGGGTTGCAAAGTCGATCGCCGATGATCGGGTGGAAATTCCTGTCACGGCGGCTTGTGGCATGGCGTTTCTGGGGGCCAAGGAGCCAGCCTTCAAACTGCAGCCGGGGCAAACGGTCACGGTCGCGGTTGCCATGCAAAGCTCGTTTGACAGTAAGAAGCCCCTTGAGGCCGCTCAAGAAAAGGCCCTGGGGTTGAATGAGAAAAGGGTGGAGAAACTCCGGGAGCGGCACGCGCAGTGGTGGCGGGACTTCTGGACGCGCTCGCTGGTCGAGATCGGCGACCCGGTCCTTGAGCAGCGTTATCCGTACAAGACGTCGAATATAGTCAGCTCCGCGCGAAATTGCTGGGTTGCGGGCAAATTTTGGAGCGTCCGGCTTGAAACAAGTGACGAGAGAGCCAGCCTGAACATGACCGATTCTAGCGAGAAATCCATCGTGAGTCTTGGATGACAAAAAGGTGAAATGATGAATACAATCAGTCGCCGTGATTTTCTCAAAAGTGCAGCCTGTTTTTCTGCAGTGGCAGGTACGACTACACTTTACTCTTGCAGCACTACCGCTCAAGCCAGGACTCGCAAAGAGATATCTCTCGCCTGCATCCGCCCGCAATGTATGTTGCCTGTTATTTACGATGTAAATGTCGCCGTTATCGGCGGTGGCGCGGCGGCCGTGGCGGCTGCGAGCGATGCGGCGGCAGCCGGCGCAAAAGTGTTCCTCATGGCGGAGGAACCCTACCTGGGAGAAGATATTTGCGCGACATACCGTTACTGGGAGACCCGGCCCGGCAACATTCATCCCCTTTACAGTAAACTCTTTCCCGGCGAATCGATTCCGACGCCATTTCAGGTCAAGAAGCTCCTGGACACTGAGTTGATCGAGAAGAATATCCCGTTTCTCCTGTGCAGTTACCTCAGCAATGTGCTGTTCGATTCCGACGATAACATCGCTGCCATTGCCATTGCCAACAGGACAGGGGAACAGATTGTAAGGGCCAACGTCATTATTGATGCCACGCCCTATGGATCCGTCCTTCGTAAAGCGGGCGTCAGGCTGCTGCCGCGTTCTGGAGTATCAAGGCTGGTGGAATTCACGACGGTCGGCGGGATCGCGATGCCGAAAATCAAACACCAGGTCCAGCAGCGGACTCTGCCCTTTGCGAAGGCTACTTGTGCTATCTCCAGCTACAAGCTCGATATTCCGTTGGAAGACACGTCGTACCCGGCTCTTGCCGCGGCCGAGCAGGTTGTACGCGATCAGACCTGGAATCAGGACATCATTGATTCTTCCGACCGCATCTTCGTGATGCCGCGCGAGATGTTTGCCGGCTGCGCGAGTCACAAGAATGATGGCGTCGATCCCGGTGTTGTTGATCTGGGCTGTTTTCAACCGCGCGGCAGAAAGGGAATCTATGCCCTGAACGGCTGCGGTGATGTTCCGGTACAGGCGTTGGGCGCACTGCTTAATCCGGCCTGCATGATGGCTATTGGCGGCCGCATCGGCAAAGCGGCGGCGACCGAGGCAAAAGGACTGCCGATCAGAAAGATTGCCAAGGGCAGCGCGGAGAAGCTCCAAATTGAGGCCGGCGAAGCGCGGATCGAAGGCTCCTACCTGAGGCCGCAGCACAAACTGGAAATCGTCCGGGTCTCTTCAGAGATCATTGAGATTATCGGCAGATATGATGTCGTGGTAGTCGGAGGGGGAACAGCGGGAGCACCAGCCGCAATCAGTTCCGCCGGGAACGGTGCAAAGACCCTTTTGATCGAGCAAATGCACGGGCTGGGGGGTACAGGAACACTCGGCGGAATCGCCACATACTATCATGGGTATCGTGGCGGCTTCACCAGGACAATAGATACCGGGGTCAGCCTGATGGGTGGTAAAAAAGCAGACGCCGGCATGGGGAAGAAGGGGGGCTGGAATGCACAATGGAAGATGGAATGGTTCCGTCAGACCGCCCGACGGGCAGGCGTGGATATCTGGTTCGGCGCGACAGTCTGCGGGGCGGTTGTCGATGGCAAAGATGTGAAAGGAATCGTGGTCGCCACGACTACGGGCAAGGGGATTGTGCTTGCCAAGCGAGTTATTGACGCCACGGGTTCTTCGGACGTGGCAATAGCGGCCGGCGCAGCCTATACATATACGAATGGTGATCATGTCGCCATCCAGGGGGCTGGGCTCAGCGCGCTCATACCCGGTCAACACTACGTCAACACCGACTGGGCATTCATCTCCGAGTTCGATGTGTTTGACGCCACACGCGCATATACGATTGCCAAGCACAAATACAAATCCGCCTATGATATCGGCAAATTGCTGCAGACGAGGGAACGGCGTCGCATTGTCGGCGACTTTGAAATAACGGCTTTGGATATCATCAACAAGCGCACGTATTCGGATACAATTTCTTATCACAGGAGCGACTTTGACTCTCACGGCTTCGCGGTTGACCCGTACTTCCAGCTCCAGCCGCCGCACAGGGGCAGCCTCAGCGCCGCCGTGCCTCTGCGGGCACTGCTTCCCAGGAGGATCGAAAACATAGTAGTCACGGGCTTGGGTTTTTCGGCCCAGCGCGACGCGATGCCCCTGCTGAGAATGCAGCCTTGCCTCCAGAGCCAGGGATACGCAGTTGGACTCCTGAGCGCCTTGTCTGCGGCCGATAACAAGAGCTATCGCGAGATCGACCTCAAGCCGGTACAGAAACAGTTGCTGGGGATGGGAAATCTGCCGACCGACTTGGTTTTCAAGGAAAGCGTACCGGTGAGCGAAGCCGCCGTCAGGAATGCCATCGGGAAACTGGACATGGACCTGAAAGATCTCCACGTTATTCTGTGGGATCGCAGCGTTTCGTTCCCCGTGCTGAAACAGCAACTGGCCGCGTCAGTCGGCACCGACCAGAAACTTGCCATTGCGTTCATACTGGGAATGCATGGAGATGGCGACGGGTGGCGGGAGCTGGTTGAGTCCGTGAAGAAACACTCGAAATGGGATGTCGGCTGGGATTATCGCGGCATGGGCCAGTACGGCCGGTCAACGAGTCCGCTCGACGATCTGATAATTGCGGCCGGGCGTACAGGCAGGAAAGAAGCCCTTCCGTACATACACAAGCTTGCCGAAAAACTGGAGGCAAACAGTCATTTTTCACACTTTCGGGCCGTGGCAGTTGCTGCCGAGACGATCAAGGATCGGAGTTCTGCGCCGGTCCTGGCAAGCCTCCTCAGGAAACCGCAGGTAGCCGGCCACGCCGCATGCAACATCAAGGAAGCCCTGGAGAAGTCGAAACCCGGCATCACGGACAACTCTACTCGCAATGCGGCCTTGAAAGAAATTGTGCTGGCCAGAGCCCTTTATCGATGCGGTGACCATGGGGAACTGGGAGAACAGTTGCTGAAGCTGTACGCGAACGACCTTTGCGGCCACTACGCAAGACACGCCGCCGCAGTGTTGGCAAAGGGATAGGACAAAGATTCATGAAACATCACACGCTTAAAACTGGAATGGACGGTGTTCTCATGGCGCTTGGGATGATTTGCTCCGCCTGCGCAGACACGAATGACGCCTCGACCGCTCCGTCGCTTTCCATCTGGTATCAACAACCGGCTAGGAAGTGGGAGGAAGCACTTCCGTTAGGTAATGGTCGGCTCGGCGCGATGGTGTTCGGCGACCCCGCCAAGGAGCACATGCAACTCAACGAGGAAAGCTTGTGGGCCGGATGTCCCGTCGAGGCGTGGGCGCTGGATTTCTCCAAGCATCTCGCCGAAGTCCGCCGCCTGTTTTTCGCCGGCCAGAATGCCAAGGCGCAAACTTACGGCGAGGCGCACTTGACCGCCACCCCGACATCGTTTCGCTCCTACGAACCGTTCGCCGACTTGTGGCTGGATTTTGGTGCTGTGGAAAAGGTGACCAGCTATCGGCGCGAACTCGCCCTTGCCGACGGTCTCGCCCGAGTGCGATTCCGCCAAGGTGATGCTACGCTGACGCGCGAGGCGTTCATCTCCGCGCCGGACAACGTGCTGGCGGTTCGCGTGAAGACCGACAAGCCGGGCGCGCTGGCCTTCGCGGTGAGCCTGACGCGCCAGCGCAATGCCACCGTCAAAGCGGCCGCTGATAACCAACTCCAACTCGACGGCCAAATCGTGGACGTGGAAAAGAAGGATGGCGGCTACGATGACAACGCCGGCGGTTCCGGCCCCGGCGGTGCGCACATGAAATTCGCCGGCCGGCTGCAAATGCGAGTGGACCGCGGCCAGGTGACTGCAGAGGGCAGCCAGTTGCGCATCGCAGGTGCCTCCGAGGCGGTGATCTTGTTCACCGGTGCCACCGACTACAATCTTGCCAAACTCAACTTCGACCGCACCATCGATCCAGCACAAACCAGCGCGGATAACTACAAGGCCGGCAAGAGCTTCTTTCAATGGGCGGATGAACTGAAGGGCATACGGCTGTCTTCGGCGATCGAGATTCCTTACGCCCATGCCGGCGAGACAACCGTCACCCCGGAGACGGCGCGCACCTTTGGCGCCGACCTCGTCCGGGCAATGCGTCAATATCTCGTATCGGAAAGGCCGCTAAAATGAACAGAAGCATGAGAGTGAATTGGCAGGGGGGCTTGCAGAGTGCGGTTGCGATTGGGGGCGCGGCTTGTGTCGGATCGGCCGTGGTGGGCAGGTCCGAAGAGAAAAAGGGCTACAGTATTCGCCAAATCACAATGGTACTGGCCATAAGCGGGTTGGTCTTCTTCGCTGGGGCCGCTCAAGGCCCCAGCCACGCGGCCCAACCACCCACGCCGGGCCAACAACCGGCATTGAATCAGCCGGATCGACCTGTCTTGGTCGGCAACGTCTTCCCGCACATGACGGTGATGGCTTCCGGCGTGGGCAGCGAGAGCGAGACGGGCATCGGGGCAATGATCCCTTGGGCGAATCGGCTTTGGGCCATCGGGTACGTCGCCCACATCCGCGGGAGCGGTATCGGACTGTACGAGATCGGGCCGGACCTGTCGTTCCGCAAGCACGCCGAGTCGATCACCGGGACATTCGCCAACCGGCTGGTTCACTGGGAGTCGAAACAGGTCTTTAACGGCAACATCCGCCAGCAGCCCTATCCGCACATCGGCGACATCGTTGCGGAACTGGAGCCGAAGAAACGCGCTCACGCTGGTGCCGGTAATACGGCGGACCTCTACGAGGACGACCACCGTCTGGCCCTGGTACGCAGCCAGCCGGGCCTGACACTCCTAACCGAACAGCGCGTCAACGCCGTCGAGGCGCAAGGCGGGGTTCTCCGCTCGGTAGTCGCCCAGCACACCCGCACGGCCCGACGTTTGCGCATCGAAGGGCGATGGTTCGCCGACTGCACGGGCGATGGCACAATCGGCTTCCTGGCCGGAGCCGTCCATGAGGTCACCCGCACGCAGCACATGGGCGCGAGCAACTTGTGGAATGTAGCCGACACTGGTGCCGCGGAGCCGTTTCCCAAGTGCCTTTGCCAAGATAACGATTCCATCGACAAGACGATCGTCGAGATGGGCAAGCCTGTACCCTTTCCCTGCTGCCCTTGGGCAGTCGATCTCAAAGACAAGAGCTTTCCTGGCCGGCAACAGGCGGCTGCCCAATGGAGCAAGCCCGGATTGCAGAGCCTGGGCATATGGTTCTGGGAGAGTGGTTTCGATCGTGATCCCATCGAAGACGTCGAATGGATGCGCGACCTCAACCTGCGGGCGATGTACGGCGCATGGGACGTGCTAAAGAACGTGGACGGCAAGTATCCGAACCATAAGTTGGCATGGGCGGCCTACATCGCCGGCAAGCGGGAGTCGCGACGGCTGCTCGGGGATGTCGTACTCACCATGGATGATTTTCGGAAGAACCGCGTCTTCCCCGACGGGTGTTTCCCCTGCACCTGGCACATCGACCTGCACACGCCCGCCCCGACATACGGCAAGGGGCATGCTGGCGAGGAGTTCATCTCTCAAGCGACGACTGGCAAGGGCTATTCCTACAAGGGCCCTTACTGGGTCCCGTATCGCTGTCTTTACAGCCGCAACATCGGCAACTTGTTCATGGCTGGACGCGACATCAGCGTCACGCACGAGGCGCTCGGCCCCGTGCGGGTGATGCGCACCTGCGGCATGATGGGCGAGGTCGTCGGCATGGCTGCGTCACTTTGTAGGAAACACTCCTGTGATCCACGTGAAGTTTACAAGAAACACTTGATGGAATTCAAGGAACTCATGAAGGCGGGTGTTCCCCTGTAACGCTTACTTGGTGCGGAGCGTGTTTCATTCTTCATTCTTCATTCCTTTAATCAAAAGAGGTTCCGATGAGAGTCGAAAAACTATCTGTCAACGACATTTTCGATCAAACCGCCCGCAAAGAATATGGCAAGAATCTGGTATGTCTGATCAAGGACCTCCGCAAGGAGTTCAACGCTCCGAACATGAAAGTGGTGGTGGGCGTGATGGGCGTAAATGGCCCGCTCAATGAGGGGACATTGAATCCCAAGCAAAAGGATGTGCGCGAAGGGCAGCGGTTCGTAAACACCGTACCGGAATTCAAAGGCAACGTCAAAGCGTTCGAGAGCGCTCCTCTGTTGCACCCGAAAGTCGTTGAACTTACTGCGGGCACCTGGCTGCACATTCGCGATTTCACGAAAGACCCGCTCACCCCGGAAGAGCAGGCACTGCTGCAACGTGCGACGTCCAACATGGGCTACCACTATAACGGCGAAGGGCGTTTTTTCATCCTCTTGGGCAAGGCTTTTGCCGATGCGATGCAGGAGCTGATGGGAGTGAAGAAGTGAAGTGAATGTTTTGTCAAGACACCTAATGAGGAGCGCGTTTCCATGAGAATGAGATTACAACACGTAGGTTATCCTTTCCTGCTTGCCATGACCATGCTGTCCGGGACTGCGTACGTCAGCAAGGCGGCCAGTCCCGCCGGCCCACCGCCGGATGTAACGAAGGATCCCAAAGCCGCCGTCGGCAATGACTGGAATCTTGGTCCCACCGGCATGCGAGGTTGGATGTTCGTCCGCGACAACTATACCGACGAAGCTCGGCAGATCATCGTGACCAAGATCGACAAAGGCTCGCCGGCCGACGGCGTCATGGAACTCGGCGACGTGATCCTTGGCGTGGGCATAAAACCCTTTGCCGAGGACGCGCGCCATGCTTTCGGCCACGCGATCGGCGAGGCTGAACAGGAGGACCACCAGGGTCTGCTGAATCTGCTCGTCTGGCGCAAGGGCGCGCAGAAGCAGATCCGTGTGAAGCTCCGGGTGATGGGTGCCTACAGTGACACGGCACCCTACGACTGCCCGAAGTCCAAGCAGATCCTGGACGACGGTTGCCGCTATATCTCCGAAGGCCTCGCCAAAGGCCAGACCGAGAACCGGTGTCATATCGCCCACCTGGCGCTGCTGGCCTCAGGCAATCCGGCTTATCGCGACGAACTCAGAACCTATGCGCACAAACTAGGGAATCCCAATGCCAAGTTCTCCATCGCGCACTGGGTGCCGGGCGCGCCGGGCGGCTGGACCACGGGATACACGTGCGTCTATTTGTCGGAATACTACCTGGCCACGGGCGATGCGTACGTATTGCCCTTGATCAAGGAGTACGCCCACTTCATCGCGTTGGGGCAAAGCCGGATCGGCAGTTGGGCCTCGAACATGGCGTGGACCGATCTGAATGGCGGCGTCGTGCATGGCAACCTGCCCGGCTACGGGGCCTTGAATCAAGCCGGATTGGTCTGCCACATGGGGCTGATTTTGGCCAAAAAGTGCGGCACCGAGGATCCGGAGGTCGACCAGGCCCTCGATCGTGCGAACAGGTTCTTCGGCTACTACATCGGCAAAGGCACCATCCCCTACGGCGACCACAACCCGACGCTCAACTGTCACGACGACAACGGCAAGAACTGCGAGGGGGCGCTGGTCTTCGACCTTCAGGGGTTGAAGGAAGGCTCGCAGTTCTTCACCAAGCTGGCAACCGCCTCCTACGAGGATCGCGAAGAGGGGCACACCGGCAACACGTTCAGCCATCAGTGGGCCGGGCCGGGTGTCGCCCGCGGCGGACCGAAGGCGGTCGCGGCGTTTCTCAAAGAAATGCGATGGTACTACGATTCGGCCCGATGCTGGAACGGATCGTTCATCTACCAAGGCCTGGGTGGCGGGGCCGGCGGGTATTGGGATTCCACGGCCGGCTACATGCTCACCTACGCGCTGCCGCTACGAAAGATCTACCTGACAGGCAAAGACGCCAAGCCCGATACCTGGCTGAGCGATACGGATGTGAAGGAAGCCATCGAAGCGGGACGTTCGGTGCCGTACGACAAGATGGAGCCCGCAGCGGTGATGAAGCATCTGGGGAGTTGGTCGCTGGTCGTTCGCACGCGTGCGGCCGAGTCGCTGGCCCAAAGCAAGGCCGACGTGACGCCCGGTCTGGTCCAGTTGTTGGAAGGCGATGATCCCCGCGCGCGGATCGGGGCCTGCCAGGTGCTGCGTGAGCTCAAGGCCCGCGGTGCCGCGGCCGTCCCCGCGTTGACCCGGATGCTCGACCATGATGAAGTCTGGGTGCGGATCTGTGCCGGCGAAGCATTGGCGGGCATCGGCGAACCCGCCCGGGCGGCCCTGCCGGCGATGCTCAATGCCTGCGCCCGGGAGGATCCCAAGGATCCTCGCGGGTTCCAGCCGCGGGGCCTGGCCTTCTCGCTGTTCTATCCCGGCGGGGCGTTGGGTGGCAAGGGACTGCTGGCCGATTCGATCCAAGGAGTTGACCGGGCCTTGCTTTACCCAGCCATCCGCCGCGTGGTCCGCACCGACGACGGTCGCGCGCGGGGCTGCATGCGATCCACCTACCAGTTGCTGACCTTGGAGGATATCCGGGAGCTTGCGCCGGACATCCTCTTCTCCATCGAGCAGAAGGCGCCAAGCGGCGAGATGTTCGCTGGCGGCGTGCGGTTGGCGGGCGTGAAGATGCTAGCCAAACATCGGATCAAGGAAGGCATCCCGCTCTGTTTTACGGCCATGGATTGGCGCAACTGGGGCGCCGGCGAGCGGATCGCCGTCTGCCTAGACACACTAAAACAGTACGGCGCCAACGCCCTTCCCTTGCTCAAGGAGATCGAGCGGACGTGGACCGTGGACGAGGCGACCAAGAATTCGCTGAAGCCGCAACTTGACAAGCTCCGCGAGGTGATTCGTACAGCCGAAAACGACAACAACCCGCCAAAGCTGATCAGCATAAAGGATCTCGGCGCGCAGAAAGGCACTTCGGTTATGGAAACAAGTAATTAAGCGGATCATTGAAAACAAACAGTCCGCGAAACGCGGATCCTCCCAAGAAGAATTGACAAAGCATGATCATTCGCTCCCGCGTCACCCCGCTGTCTATTGCCACCGGCTTGCTGCTGATCGCAGCCGTGGGATTCGGTACCGAACATTCCGCCTTGTGGGGGGGGCATGGCGAGAAATGGACACCGGAAAGCCGGCTGCCGGACTTCTCCTTTGCCGGTTATCACTGCGGAGAGAAGTCGCTCCCTGTCGTGCCACCCGGTGTGAGTGTGAAGGACTTCGGTGCAAAAGGTGACGGCGTGGCGGATGATTCACAGGCGTTCCTCGATGCTCTCGCCAAGGTGCGCAGCGGTGCCATCGAAGTGCCGGCAGGCCGTTATCGGATTACCCGCATGATTGAGATCACCTGCCCCAACGTCGTCCTGCGCGGCGCGGGGCCGGATCGGTCGGTTCTATTTTTCCCCACGCCATTGAACGACATCAAGCCGAACTGGGGCGCAACCACCACTGGCCTCCGCACCTCGAACTACTCATGGTCGGGAGGATTCTTGACGCTTCGCGGCAGCTTCGGATCGAAGACCCTGGCCGGCATCGTGGCCGATGCGAAACGCGGCAACACTTCCGTCCGGGTCTCTTCCGTCCGGCAACTTCGGGTCGGTCAGCGGGTCGATGTCTTCCAATCCGACACGGCCGAAAACACACTCGCCGTCCACCTTTACTCCGGGGACAGCGGCCCGGTCCGGAACCTCAAGGGTGGCACGCGCGCTTCGCTGGTCAGCCGCATCACGAGCATCGACGGGGACCGGATTCACCTCGACCGCCCGCTGCGCTGTGATGTGCAGGCTGCCTGGCATCCGCGGCTACGGAGCTTCGAGCCCACGGTCACGGAGTCGGGAATCGAGAATCTCGGTTTCGAGTTCCCCAGCCAGCCTTACAAGGGCCACTTCACTGAACTGGGCTTCAACGCCATTGGCTTCTACGAGGTGGCGGACTGCTGGGTGCGCAACGTCCGCACACGGAACGCCGACAGCGGCCTCTTCATCGGCGGCAGTTTCAATACGGTACAAGGTGTAGTACTCGAATCACAGCGCGCGCACGACAACCAGAATTGTGTCGGACACCACGGCATCTCGCTCGGCGGCGGCGATCACCTCGTGACCGACTTCGACTTCCGCAATCGCTACATCCACGACATCACAGTCAGTCACCATTGTTCCGGCAATGTCTGTTCACACGGCCGAGGCGTGGATCTCGCACTCGACCATCATGGCTACGCGCCTTACGAAAACCTCTTCACGGATCTCGATGCCGGCGGCGGATTGCGGTTATGGAAGTGCGGTGGCGGTGCGAACCTCGGAAAGCACTGCGGCGCGCGAGGTACTTTCTGGAACATCCGCGCTGAAAGACCACAGCGATATCCCGACAAGAGATTCGGTCCGCTATCCATGAATCTGGTGGCAGTCCAAACTGACCAACCGTCAGAGAAGAATCCCGCGGGAAAATGGTTTGAGGCAATTGATCCCCGAAAACTTGAGCCGCAGAATCTTCATAAGGCCCAACTCGCGCGTAGGCTGGCCACTAACATAATTTCAACCAAAGACAATATCCTGACCATGATGCACAAGGTGAATGCGTATCAGTTGGAGCATCCATGGAAGGCGACCGATCACAACTGGATTCGAGGAACCTATTACACAGGGGTGATGGCCGCTTACCATGCCACGAAAGATGAACGCTACCTGGAGCAGGCCATGCGTTGGGGAGTGCAGCACCAATGGCAGCCTGGGACCGAGCATTCAGGAGGCAATAAACTCACCTGCGGACAGACATGGATTGAGCTCCATGCCATCAAGAAAGATCCGGAGATGATTTCCCCTCTGATCAAGTGGCTTGATTCGGGCAAACCCAATACCCGCACCAAGCCGGCGTCGGCCACATGGTTGAGGACAAAGGCTCCCCCGGCTACCGCGGCCGCCTGAACCAGCAATGCGTCACCATCGCAGAAGTATTGCGGCCCGCAGGTTACTTCACCATCATGAGCGGCAAATGGCACGTGGGTCAGAACCACGGTGTCACCCCCTGGGCGCGTGGCTTCGACCGCAGCCTCAATGCCGCCGCCGGTGGGTTTTATTTCCCGGATTCTCCGCGTACCGAGCTTTTTCTCAATGGCGAAAGTGTTGGACGTCGCGGCGGGAAACTGCCGGACAATTGGTACGCGACCGACCTTTGGACCGATTTTGCCATCAAGTTCGTGGACGAAGCCCTCGCGGCGAAGAAGCCCTTCTATTTGCACCTTTGCCACAACGCGCCGCATTTCCCGTTGCAGGCACCGGCGGAGGATATCGCAAAATTCCGCGGTAAATACAAAGCTGGCTGGGATAAGCTCCGCGCCGCCCGCCGTGCCCGGCAGATCGAGATGGGCGTCACCGACTCCGCGTGGCCGCTCTCGCCGCGACCCGACACGGTGAAGGCGTGGGACAGCCTCAGTGCCGCTGAGCAGGACCGATTCGACCTCATCATGGCAATTTACGCCGCGTGCGTGAACCACATGGACGCGAGCGTCGGCCGGCTCGTCGAAGCGTTCCGCCAGCGCGGCGTGCTCGACAACACGCTTATCCTGTTCCTCGCCGACAACGGCGGCAACGCCGAGAGCGGCCCGAACGGCAGGCTCAACGGCGATCAGCCCGGCTCAGCAAAGTCAGACGTCTTCTGTGGCCAGTCGTGGGCGACGCTGGAAAACACGCCGTTCCGCCAGTACAAACATTTCGACCACGAAGGCGGCATCGCGACACCATTGATCGCCCACTGGCCCGCCGGCATTGCCGCACACGGCAAACTCCGTGGGCAAGTCGGCCATATCGTTGACATCATGCCCACCTGCGTGGACGTCGCCGGCGCAAAGTACCCAGCCGAGTTCAAGGGCCACACTATCCTGCCGATGGAAGGCAAGAGCCTCGTTCCGACATTCAACGATAAACCGCTGGAGCGCGATGCGCTTTACTGGGAACATGAAGGCAACGCAGCCATTCGCGTTGGCGACTGGAAGCTAGTCCGGCTCGGTAACCATGGCACGTGGGAACTTTACAATATCAAAGCCGACCGGACCGAACTGCACAACCTTGCCACGGAGAAACCGGACCTCGTGAAGGAACTTGCCGCGAAATGGAATGTCTGGGCCGAGCGGACAAACGTGAAGTTGCAGGGAAAGACGGCGAAGATGAGAATGTAAGGTATCTTGTAACTTGCGTGTGTCGCAGCTACGATAGGGAGTGTTTTCTGCTGGAAGCGTTTTCAGGCAGGTGTCAAAAGGGGAACGTTGGCTAATAGTGGATATCCCTTTCCTCAATCCAATTCCACCCACCGAGGTTCCGTTATGATTTATCGCCGTTTCTGCATTGCTTTGATCTTGGGTTTGCTCCTTGTCACTTCGGTCCGCGCGGCCGATGCCGAAAAAGAATTCTTACCTTTATTTGATGGCAAGACGCTGGACGGCTGGAAGCAGCATGGTGGCAAAGCCAAGTATGCGGTCGAGGATGGTGCGATCGTAGGCACCTCGGTCCCCAATACGTCCAACAGCTTCCTCTGTACCGAGAAGACCTACGGCGACTTCATCCTGGAATTGGAGTTCAGAGGCGACAGTGCCTTGAACTCCGGCGTTCAGATCCGTAGCGAGGTCAACGCAAACGACCGCGTCTTCGGCTACCAGGTCGAGATCGATCCTTCAGCCCGAGCTTGGAGCGGAGGCATCTACGATGAAGGGCGCCGCGGCTGGCTCAACAATCTCAAAAACAACGAACCGGCCCGCAAAGCTTTTAAGCAGGATGAATGGAACAAGTTCCGTGTCGAGGCCAAGGGCGACTCGATCAAGACCTGGATCAACGGCGTGGCGGCGGCTGACTTGAATGACTCAAAGACACCTCGCGGTTTTATCGGCCTTCAGGTACATGGCGTGGGAAAGAGGACTGAGCCTCTGCATGTGCGCTTCCGCAATCTCCGCATCAAGGAAACGGAACCAAACCCATCGAAGTAGTCTGAGCCATTGAAAGGAACTTTGCTATGACCAATAAACGACAACTAACACGCAGACATTTCCTCAGTACGACCGCCGGCGCGATGGGCACCGCCATGGCCATCCCCTACCTGATACCCCAATGTGCTTTTGGGGCCAATGATCGCGTTTTGACCGGCCACATCGGCGTGGGCGGTCAGGGGCGCGGCGACATGAAGATCGGTTATCCGATTGCCGTCTGCGACGTGGATAAGAAACGCGCCGGCCAAGCTGCGGAATCCGTCGGAAAAAAGAAAGGCCATAAGTGCGACGTCTACGGCGACTTTCGTAAACTGTTGGACCGTAAGGACATCGACGCCGTCGTCATCGCCACGCCCGACCACTGGCACGCGCTGACAACTGTCCTGGCCTGCGAGGCGGGCAAAGACGTCTATTGCGAAAAACCGCTGACGCTGACCATCGCCGAGGGGCGTGCCATGGTCAACGCGGCGCGGAAACATAATCGCATCGTGCAGACCGGCTCGCAGCAGCGCTCGTCCGCCAATTTCCGCCATGCCTGCGAGTTGGTGCGCAATGGGCGGATCGGCAAGATCACCAAGGTCGAGGTCGGCATCCCGGCCTGCAATCATCCCGGCTCGATGGGGCCAGATAGCGATCCGCCCGAGTGGCTCGACTACGATTTCTGGCTCGGCCCGGCCGCCTGGCGGCCCTACAATGAGAAACGCGTCCACTACAACTTCCGATTCTGGCTGGATTACTCGGGCGGCCAAATGACCAATTGGGGCGCCCACCACATCGATATTGCCCAATGGGGCCTTGGTATGGACGATTCCGGCCCGATCTCCACGGAAGGTACCGCCGAGTTTGATCCCCAGAAGCGTTTTACCGTGCCTGCCACCTACGACCTACTGCACACCTATGCCAACGGTGTGAAGCTTTATGTCGGCCAGAAGTACAAAGGAGGCACGACGTTCTTTGGAGAGAAGGGAACGATCCACGTCAATCGCGGGACGATATCGAGCACACCGGCCGAGATCCTCAAGGAGGAAATCGGCCCGCAGGAGATTCATCTCTACACCAGCGGCAGCCATGGCGGCAATTGGCTGGAGTGCATTAAGACGCGGAAGCTGCCGATTTGCGACGTCGAGATTGGCCACCGCACGGCGACCGTCTGTCACCTGGGCAACATCTGCGCCTTGTTGGGAGGCAAGCTGCGATGGGATCCCGCCAAGGAGCAGTTCGTCGGCAATGAAAAGGCATCGGCCATGATCGGTCGTTGCTACCGCGCCCCGTGGAAACTGTAAGACCTTCAGTGTCCTTCCGGCAGCCGTAAAAAATCTTTGACGGCAATCGGGTTGGCTGGCGGC
>JBAWVO010000056.1:0-26788 GCA_037147235.1 Planctomycetota bacterium
ACAGAATCCGCGTGCGAAACTTGCAACCATGATGGCTGTATCTTAGGAGAAGCCCTAAATCTCCGTCAAAGGCATCGCCGGGATAATGCATTCCAATGCTGTTGGATGATGCGGTGTGCAAGGACGGGCTGCGAGGCCTCAATGGCGACCTGTGATCGTGCCACTGCCGGATGGCGAACACCGACCGCGTGGATCCTAGCAAATTCCTTCCACACGACCTTCTGGTTCGCCCCGGTCGAGATCTTCCGCAACTGCCAGCCGCCCTGGTTCCGGTTCGTCTATTCCGACGACGGCCGCGAGATGCTCCAGTGCGAATGCCAGTTTTTCCGGGATCGGGTTGTGGGAGCGGGGTTTTCGGTCCAGTCCGGCGGCTGGTGCGGGATGGGTGCAAGGCGAAGTAGTGCGGGTGAAGAGCTCCACAGGCCGGCTTCCAGGTCGTCCTGGTGCTGGATCGGGCCCTGGCGGCGTGATGGGTGCGCGGGCATGAGCACAAAAGGATCTGCGAACGAAGGAGCAGTCGGCTTGGCGGAAAGCAGATCAGCACGTTGTTGGAAACGAGATTCCGGGCGGCATTTGGATACCGAGTGACGATCTCGGAGTCTCCCCGTGGGGAAATCAGGCAAAAAAGGCGAACAGTCGTTTGGGTGCTGCAAGATGAACGTATTTTGACAGTTCGCAGTGCATGAGAATGGGCCATGCGCCAAAGCAGCCAGCGTAGGAATTCGTTAGTGACTTGGAATCGGACCTGGAATTTTGGGGCGAGGTGTAGGTCTTGGCGATGGCTTTGCAGACGGTTGATTCGGCTGGCTCGGCGGCCGGAAGTACGACCGTCCAGGTGCAGGTTTTGGTGATGGTTTTACAGACGGTTGGTGGCCTAGCCAGTAAAGGCGAGGAACCTCAACCGTGTTCGTACTCTGGCATGGCTTCAGAAGATGTTTACGGAAAGCATATTCTCGTCCCACATGGCAATCCTTTTTGTGGGAATACAAGATTCTCACCCAATAATTTGGGCCGTCAACTCGGGTAACGACACCTCGCCATTGGCGCTCACCTAAGTAGTTTTCGCAAACGGCCGCGCCCGGCTGGAATGTAGGCATTCCGGCGGCAGGAAACGGTGCCACGGCACCCAACGGCTGTCCTGCGGGAAAGAGCGTATCCCGAATCGCTGCAATGCCCTCCGCAACGTCGCAAAACTTCGCGAACGGATCGCATTTCGGGCGAGCTTCCAATACCTCCTTTAGGGCGGCCAGAGTGTCGCGATTCCGCACGTCCATAAGTTGGCTGGCTTCGGCATCGATGTTAGCGAGATTGCGGTCGTTCTGATCGACCGCCATCGCCAAACTGTGGAGGCCGGTGTAATAGTCCGTCATCAGCCGAAAGACCATCTCATAGGCTGCGTCGCCGTTCACTTCCGCAGGTGCGAACCGCAGCCCTTGCCGTGCCATGTAGCTCAACAACTGATCGACGGTCTGGCCCGAAAAAGATTCTGTTGGCATCACATCGGCAAGTTGCCGCGCGGCAACCAAACGGTACACGCTGGCGCGAACTTCCTGCATAAAATGCCTGGCATCAAGGTACTGCTGTACGCGAACTCCATCACCCGTGGATTTTTCGAGTAGACGCGATTTCGCGCCTTCAAAGGTGTTCCGCAGGTCGTCGGCGGCTGACATCAAGCTAGCTTGAGTCGGGGGAGAGATTCCCTGGTTGCCCTTTAGTTCGTCCAATGCCTTCCCCTTGGCAATTTCCAAAGCATTGCGAACATCGGTGAATTCTTCGTCGACAGCCAAGACATAGGGCCAGGTCAACGGCATGACATCATCGCGACTTATGACTAATGCAGGCCCAACAAGCCCTTTACGAAACCGCAGATGTGCCAAATGTTCCCGGTTAAGAAGCGGTTTGCCCCCAAGAGTGGCAAGAATCGATAATTGCGCCTTCGTCTTACCACATTCTTTCTCCAATGCCGCGAGTTCTTTCTGGGCCTCTTCTTGCAGCAACGTCGCGCCGACGGGATGCTCTTTCAACTCCCGGATACGAGCATCCAAGCGTCGGAACTCGTCCTGAAGTTGTGACCGCCACAGTTCGTGGCTCATGGAAATATCGGCACAAAGGTCGAAAAAGAAGTTGAGTGCCCGGCCGTCCTTTATCGCCCCGCGGGAGTGTTCGGGAAACTCCAGGTAGGCTCGCAGTGAATTGTCTCGGGCATTCTGCCATCGAATGAGTGTTTTGGAGAGGTGTTCCGGCTCGTACAGGATTCCTCGGCGGCCTCCCTCAAACGCGTTCCCCAAAGCCCAAGCCTGAGTATTGCGGAGATGTTCGATACGCTCCCTAGCCACGGCTAGTCGGCCCAACTCCTTGGTCGCCTGAAGTTTCTCTCTTTCCTGGATTACCAGTGCTTGCTGCACGAGAAGATACCGCTGTTGGTCGGCCAGTGCCCGGGCCTGTTCTGCCGCTTCATGGAAAATCAGTCGCTGATTTTCCGCTTCGAGATTGGGTGGATCGGCAGCCAAGGCATGAAGTCCACCGCGCCCCACAAGGATCGCCGCCAGCAAAAAGATGATAATTTTGATGGCTTGGCGACATTGGCTGGTTTGCCGTCCCCAATCTTCCAAGTGAATTGATGATGACATCGAACGACTCCTTGAAATCTCGAACATGTTGTGGATGGTGTCACTTAGCGAATCAGATCGGACAATTGATCCGACAGGACCACATAGCACTGATCACCATAACGTAATAGGACGCCAATGACCTTGCCGGCATCGGAGAACACGGGCCCGCCGTCCGTGCCGTCGGCAACGCTGATTGCCAACTCCAGCACGGGGAGTTCTTCGCCACCGCCGGGGAAAGTCTTCGTGCCGAGGACTTGACCTCTCGGCCACACTTGCTTCGGCGGATCGAGCGGATCATAAGGCTTCAATTCCGGCTCATATTGGATAGAATAGCCGGCCACGGTGACTTTCATGTCCTTCGGTGGCCTCGGCAACTCGCAAGATGGCAGTAGATCGACAGAGTTTGGCAGGGGCGACTCGACAATCGCTACTCCCACGTTGTGGAGTAGGCTCTCGCTGCTTGTCAGATTCTTCTGGTCGTAGGCTGGGTGGACTTTCAATTCCAGGACGCGAAGGAACTTTGGCGAACACCCTTCGCTGTAAACGAAAACGGGCTTTCCTTCCTGCTGATACCTTTTCAATTGGACGATCTCACGGGCCGTGCAAATGATCTTGGTTCGATCCACGGCAAATCCGCTGCAAAGCGGTAGCCGGCGCTTGTCGAACTCCGCACCTAGCCACACCACCGCACCCGAATGCCTTTTCTTCAATTCCTCGGTTGTAAGAATGGGCGGCGGTGCTGTGTTGTCTTCGGCCTTCTTTCCCGACGATTTTGGAGAACCGCCCACGCTTTCCACCTTCCCATGGCTAGGCGGCGGATCTTGTGCAATTTCGCGATCCCCGCGCCATGCCATACTGACCAGCAGCAGGAGCAACAGCATGATCGCCGCCGTCAGCGAGCCGACGACGATCCATCTCCCTTCCTGGATCCCCCACGCTCTGACATGCCTAAACAATCCAACCGGTGCCGATGAAATCGCAATAAAGGGGGGCGAAACTGGCAATGCATCGTTTCGATCAATATCCACGATGGCGAGACCGGAGGAATCGGTGGGATTGCTCGGCGGAACTGGTAATGCATCGTCTCGATCAATATCCAGTTCCAGGACGATGAGTTTCGGGCCTTTCCGCCCAAGCTGGATCGTATCTCCAATCTGAATGGGCCGAGTTCCATCGACCGGCTTTTTGTTGACATACGTTCCGTTTTTTGATCGGAAGTCGCGTATCCGTGTTGCGTCGCCATCACATTCTATCCGCGCGTGCATCCAGGAAACGAGCCGGTCTTCGCTATCTTCAATCGCCATGCCACAATCAGGATCGCGACCAATCGATAGCGTGGCCCCCCGATAACTCCAGTCGTAGGAGGAGCCGTTGGACAGGATCACTTTGAATTTGATTTGCATTCAGGCTACTCCATTCGCTTAATCAACAAAACCGTTACGTTGTCGCAGCCCCCGGCACGGTTGGCTGCGGCAACCAACTCATGGCCCATTTCTTCGATGTTCTTGTAGGAGCGGAGAATCCTAGAGACCTCGCTGTCGTCGATTTGCCCATGAAGACCGTCGCTGCACAGCAACAGAAGGTCACTTGCGGCAAAATCGACTGTTTGCGAGTCCGGCAGGACGTTACCCGGCATACCGATGTATCGCGTTAGTCTGCGCGCGGCGGGGTGTTGTGCAACCGCGGATTCGGAGAGTTCATGGCTCCTGACGAGGAATTGCCCGAGCGTGTGATCTTGCGTAACTTGGTGCAACTGTCCCTGCCGGAGCAGATAGACCCTGCTGTCGCCTGCATGGATAATCGTGGCGTGGGCTGAATCAACGAGTGCCAGAGCAAGAGTCGTTCCAGTGCCATTGACACCGGGCTGCCCACGCGTCTCTTTATAGACGAAGTCGCCGAGAACCTTTACCTGCTCTGCAATCGCCAAGCACAACTCCCCTTTGCTACCTGAAGGAGAGGAGCCGGTGGTGTGGGGAAATGCGTTCGCCATTGTCAAAAGCGTGCGGCGCACGAGCCTCGGCAAGATATCGACCACCAATTGAGCCGCCAAAGCACCGGCGGCATGGCCACCCAGCCCGTCAGCGACCATAAATAGCCCAAGTTCCGGATCGGCAAACCAACGGTCCTGGTTTTCGCTTCGGACCCTTCCTACATCGGTGACGGCGGCAAAGTCGATCGTGATGGCCTTTAGCATGATAATTTCGACAAGACCTCGTTAAGGGCGCGATACATTTCGCCGCCATCCTGATACCGATCGGCAACATTGATGGCAAGCGACTTGTCAATAACACGAGCCAGAGCCGGTGTCAGGCCCGGATCGCGTTGGCGAACTGGAACGTGTTCATCGCGAAGCACGACCTCCATGGGGTCTCTGCCTTCAGCACGGGGACGCGGGCATGTGCCCGTGAGTACGAGATAGAACGTCGCCCCCAGGCTCCACACGTCACTGACCGGCAGGGTATTCTTGAAGTCCGTCAGTTGTTCCCGCGGCATATAGTCGTACGTGCCGCCGATGGCGCCGGTGAGCGTCATGCCCGAAAATCCGGCCTGCTCGAACTGCTTGGCCAGTCCGAAATCACTGAGTTTTGCCGCCCAACCTCGCTGCTGTTGGTGCAAGAGGATGTTCGCCGGTTTAATGTCGCGATGGACGAATCCGTGTTTGTGGGCGTGTGCCAATGCCTCCAGGCTTTGCAAGATGATGGGAGCCAGCACCGGCAACGGAACTCGGCCCCCTTGACGGCAAGTCAACTCCGCCAAGCTGCCACCGCTGCAATACTCACTGACAAAATAGAAGGCGTTCTCGACGGCACCGCTGGTAATTAACGACACGATGTTGGCATGGCTCAACTCCCGAATGGCGTCGATCTCGCGGAGGAATCGCTTCCTCGCCTTATCTCGGATGGCAACTTTGGCAAGCATCACTTTCACTGCAACGGGGAACTGATCGAACTTCCGTACAGCCTTATAGACCACTCCCGCGCCGCCCTGCCCGAGAATCTCCCCCAATTCATAGCCGTCGACTTCAATCTTTTGCCGAGATTGAATATCCTTGGCCGCTTGCCGGATCAGGGCGCGCGCTCCACTCGCCTCGTCTGGCGTGGACGCCGCGGGCTGGCCAGCGGCACTATCGGCAGGGCGAGACGTTGAATGTGGGTGAATAGCCGCCCGTGGCGATGGCCGTTGTTCGTGTGACGGCACGTCA
This sequence comes from Planctomycetota bacterium, assembly GCA_037147235.1. GTDB lineage: Bacteria > Planctomycetota > Planctomycetia > Pirellulales > Thermoguttaceae > JANXQG01. The sequence continues at coordinate 5,815 of JBAWVO010000056.1, forward strand.
CGCGGCCCCCCGGGGAACGATTCCGTCTGTGTGGGCACATACAATCGCTTGTTAGTCGCTGGCTCTGCCTGGCCAGCGACAGGCGAAGAAGAAGTTGGCGCAGGATTCGCATCTGTTTGGGGAATCTTGATGCGGACGCGAATCTTGGTCTTTCCGACGAAAATCACGTCGCGGTCTCTCAATTCCGTCTCCGGCCCCAGGTTCGGGTTGCCGCTCGTCGATGCCGGACGGGCCTTGCGACCACCGTAGCGCACTCCGTTGACGTGTGTCCCGTTGAGGCTACCCAGATCTCGAATCGAAGCCGTGGGTGGGTTGACCTCCAGAAGAAAGTGATGTCGAGAGACGTAACGATCCTCGGGCAGCTTCGCGTGGCATTCCTCGCCACGGCCGAAAATAAACGTGTCGTGATTCTCAAACTCGAATACTTTTCCTTGAATCGGCCCGGAAATCACCTGTAGAACGACTTTGGCGGACACGGCTACCTCCTCAATCACGAATCATTTAATTGCCACAAGGATCGCATCCACTTTACCAGAAGTTCTGCAAAGAGTATATTGGTGAACATGAGCGGCTACCACACTTTAAGGGGGTGCTCGCTTCAGACGACCTCGCCACGCCTTACTGTATTCGGGACCGAGACGCATTCTGGGGGAAATTTTCCCCAAAACGGCGGCTCACTCTCGAAATACATGTCGGGTGCATGACCGGATGGAGGACTGTCAGATGTCAGGTATTCAGACTCGCTGTCCGAATTGTCACAAGACCTATCGCGTGTCGGAGAGCCGCTTGGGCCAGAAGGCTCAATGCAAGAACTGTAGCCAGACATTCACGCTAGCAATGGCGGCCGATCAAACGACTTGCACTCCTTCCGAGGAAAGTGAGATGGCTGGCCGGCAGAGCCCCTTGGTGCCTCTGGCAGCCACGCCACCCCCGGGGATGTCGAAAACTGGAACGGCAACCGCCCCTCTCGATCGTTTCGAGATCCTCGGTGAGTTGGGCTCCGGGGCGTACGGCACTGTCTATAAGGCCCGCGATAACCAATTGGATCGGCTCGTCGCCTTGAAGACCCCACGGCTGGGAGTACTCAGTTCGGAGGCCGATGCCCAGCGGTTCCTGCGCGAGGCCCGCGCGGCGGGCAATCTTCGACACCCCAACATCGTACCCATTTACGATGCCGGCCGGCTCGGCGATTCGTGCTTTATCGCCAGCGGCTTCATTGAAGGGCAAACGCTGGCCAAACGGATTGACGACGAAGAGAAGCTGCCGCAGCGGGAAGCGGCCGAGTTGATCCAGAAGTTGGCACTGGCGCTGCATTATGCTCATAGCAAGCGAATCATCCACCGCGACATCAAACCAGCCAATGTGATGATCGACAGCGACAACGAGCCGCTGGTGATGGATTTTGGCATGGCCCGCCGCTATGAGGGCGAGGTACTGCGGACGATGGAAGGCGTTCATCTGGGCACACCGGCCTACATGAGCCCCGAGCAGCATGCGGGCAAGAGCCACCTGGCGGACGCCCGCAGCGACCAATGGGCCTTGGGGGTGATGCTCTATGAAATGCTCGCGGGCCAGCGGCCCTTCCAGGCCCCCAGCGTGATTCAGATGTCGTACGCCGTGCGGGAGACCGAGCCGGAGCGGCCTCGCAGTCTCGAAAAGAGCATCCCCAGGGACCTGGAGACGATCTGTCTGAAATGTTTGCAGAAGGAACCGGGGAATCGCCATGCCTCTTGCAGGCACCTTGCGGAGGATCTCGGCCGCTGGCTACGCGACGAGCCGATTGCCGCGAGGCCGATCGGACAGATGGAACGCTGCTGGCGTTGGTGCCGACGGAATCCTGCCGTGGCCGCACTTTCGGTTTCCGCCGGACTTTTGTTGGTACTGGCCGTCACGGTCACCACGATCGCCTATTTTCGAGAGGTGGAGCTACACCACAATACCCAGGCGGCACTGGATGCCGCGGAGTTGGCCGGAAAAAATGAGGCCGTGGCACTCCGGGATGCCGAACGCGAGCGAAAGGTGGCAATCAGGGAACGTGATGCCGCCGAGGAAGCCAGAAAAAATCTGTCCGTGGCGTTGAAAGAGGTGGAGCAGCAAAAGGAGATCGCTATCAAGCAGCGCGATGCAGCAGAGCAGGCCAGAACAAAGGAGACCGTGGCACTCAAGCAGGCAGAGGAGCAAAAGCTGATTGCGATCAAAGAAGGCGACCGAGCGACGAAGTCGTCTAATGAAGCAATAGCCGCCGAGAAGGTCGCTGAAAAGAACCTACTGGATGCCGATGCCCAGCGTGCGCAAGCGCAAAAAGACGAACGCAAAAGTCGCCGACACCTCTACGCAGCCGAAATGCAGCAGGCCCAACAGGCGTGGGATAGTGGCGACCTTGCCCGTGTGGAGCAGATGCTAGCCAGGCAAGTGCCCAAGTCGCCAGCACTAGAGGACCTGCGTGCCTTTGACTGGCACTATCTGGCGGCACAAGTGGGCTTTCGGGGTCGTTCAAAGAGCCCCATTAAGGCCAATATCCTCCATCACCGCAGCCCGGTTTACCATGTGGCAGTCTCCGCCGACGGCGAAACCGCCATCTCTCTGGGACGCGACAAAATTGCCAGAGTATGGGATCTCAAGACGCTGCACCAAAAGGGATTGTGTGTTTTGCCCAAAGATCTCAAGTGGACGGGGGGTGGGAGCCACCAAAAATTTGACTTGGTGACACCATTTGTCACTATTGCCCCCAAAGAACTCCCGCATGACATCCAACTTGAAGTCCAACTTGAAGTTACACCGTTCGTACTTTCGCCGGACTGTACGCGGTTGGCTGCCGCCACCCTACTAATTCAGAAAAAGGCGACAGAGCGAAATGCCTTTCCAGTAGTAGTAGTAGTAGTTGATTATAAAGAAAAAGATCACCCGGCAAACCCACGGGTATTTCTGTGGGACGTCAATGCTGCCCGAGAGGTTGCCGCTCTGCCCTATTACACGCCGCCCCTGGTCTTCTCACCCGACGGGAAGTGGCTTGTAGCGACAGAGTTTTTGAAACCAGAGTTGGAGAGGAACGGGAAGAAATCCCATCCCTGTCGTGTCGTACTCTTGAACGCTGCGACTGGCCAAAAGCAGACCCATGTTCCAGTCGATGGTTGCATGGTATCGGAGGTACTCTTATCCCGTGACAGCCGTATGCTGGCCGTTGTGGAATGTTATCCATCAAGCCCTAGCAAAAAAGGTTCGCAATCACATAATAAGACAGGCAAGGGCGACCGATCAGATACCGAAGTGGTAGGTGGATCAACCGTATTTTGGCGAGTGGCAGACGCCCACGGTCCGCCAGAGAGACTTGGCATGCTTCCGTTCCGTATTGAGGCAGGTGTCTTCTCGCCTAACGGTGATGTATTTATCGGTTGTACAAAGGATGGAAAAGGCTACATTTGGAACTCAGCCAACGATACGACCAAGGAGTTGGTCGGGTTCGATGGCAACAGGGTCGAACTATCTGCCGATGGTACTGTCTTGGCTGCCTGGCACGGATTCTCCTTTGCAGACCTGGAGAATGAAGTGGAGCCGTCGGACAACAACAAACGTGCGCCCCGTGAACGCGCTGCGGCCAAGAAAGAACTGGCGTTGCAATCGCATTGTTCCGTCCAATTATGGGATGTCGCTCGAAAAGAGATGCGAGCGGTTCTCAGCGGGCATCGCTACGTGGTTCGCGCCGGGGTTTTTGCTCCCGACGGAAAGTGCTTTGTCACGGCCAGTGAAGACGGAACCATCAAGATTTGGGATGCGGTGACAGGCATCGAACGGTTCACTCTCAAGGGGCACGAAAGCGGGGTGCTTTCCCTTGCTTTTTCTACCGACGGAACGACCCTTGCTTCGGGTGGCCGAGACGGCGACATCCGCATCTGGCGAACACAACCGGCAAATATCCTCGGGCTTGCTCCCAGCAAGGCAAAATCAGGATTATAAGACCAGGAGGGCATGAAATGACTAACGACTGGTATCTTCTGCGAGAAGGCACAACAGCCGGACCGTACTCGGCCACAGAGTTGCGGAAATTGGTGGTCAACGGGCACATCGCTCCAGATGATTGGGTGCGACGGGACGATCAAGGGCCTTGGGGACTGGCGAGCAGAGTTAAAGGGCTTTTCGGCGATACCGCGCGTGACACTCCCACGACGTATTCGCAATCCACCGTAACCGCCGCTATTCGCGTACCCAGCGGCGCGGTAACTCTGGCGGTGAGTGAGGTGCAGACAATGGCAATCGCACCGTTAGCCGTTCCTGCCAACGTAGCGGAATCGCCCGCCCTTCGATTTCTTGGTCTCTTTGGCAGGATGCCCTATGTCCTCTTGGTCGGTCTCCTGGCGGCGGCTTTCTGCACGGTGCTGGTATTCCATGGTATGAATACTGGTGGCGGTGGCCTTGTCGGCGAAGAAGGGGTTGATGGCAAGGAGGAAGAGACCGCAAATGGGAACGTCTCGATGCCTGAAAGCGCAGCGGAAAAGGGTGACGCAAATTCGCGTTCAGCCGGAGCATCTCCGACTGGCCAGCCTCCCGAAATCCCGGTCAAGACTTCCAAGGAGGCTATTGAGGGCGCAAAAAGGCAGCAGCTACCTAAGCGCAGCGGCAGTGAGGCCGTTTTGAACGTAGCGGACGCTGCGTCAAAGAAAGCACAGGCCGAGCCTCCCCGACAGGATCTGGCCAGCCGTAAAAGTTCGCAAATCGTTTCAATTAAAGAACCCGTTCATCCGCCGGAGTTGGCGAAAGAAATAGTGCCGAAACCTCGGGATCCACTACCTCCGGACACCGAGAGTGAGGAACTTGAGCAACGGCTGGCCCGGCTCACAGAACTCTACGGTCAACAAAAGAAAATGTTAGCGGACCGGAAGACTGGGGCGAAGCGGCTGGCCGAATTGGATGGTGAGCAGAAACAATTGCAGGCAAATCTAATCCAGCGCGATATAGGGATACAGAATATCCGCTCGCAAATCGATGCGATTAACGCGGAGAAGAGTGCGCGGGTGGCCCAATTCTACCAGGCGATGCGCAACCAAGCGGTCTCGCCGCAATCGATCCAGCCGCCAGTCACGCCGCAGTTAGACCAGCGTCTACAGGTTTTGATGGCGCAAGGGTTGGTCATCGAGGCACCGATTCCAACCCTCAGAAACAGTTTAGACCAGGTGGAGGCTAAGCTCGCAGTAATCAAGAAACTCATGCAAGAATTAGAAAAAGATCTCGAACGATCAATTCCTGAAATACTCTGGCTCTGTGATCCTTTCGGCCGATTTCCCCGCCAATCACATCTGCAATGCAGAAGGCTCTGCTCGCTATGGATTGCCGTGGACCAGTCTCATTGGCTGCCATTCCTGGCGCGAGGCTTTGCCTATGCGGACGTGGGAGAGCACGAGTTGGCGATACAGGATCTAGACAAGGCAGGACAACTTGAGCCGCGACTTGCTGCGTTCGTTGCCGGTGGCAGAGCATTGGTATTTGCTCGCTCCAAGTCACCACGGGCAACCACCGAGTTTGCCAAGGCGAAAAAGGCGTTCAAGCTTAAGCTGGCCATCGGCGATTTGTTTTTGGGACATGTAGCCGCCGCACAAGGCCACGATACTGCCGCCGAGCAGTCTTTTCGCCGTGCGGTAGTCATGGACAAAAGCTGCCCACAGGCCTATGAGTCCCTGGCATTCTTTCTGGCTACTCGGCGTGCAATTGACGGCGGGAGCCGGAGGCGCGCGATACAGGACGCAATGACCGCTTGCAAATTGACCGAATATCGAGAGTGGGTATACCTCGACACGCTAGCCATCGCTTGTGCGGCAAACGAGGATTTCAAGTTAGCGGCTGGTTGGGCGCGAAAGTCCATTGATTGCGCCCCTCCCCAGTTTCGGACCCTGTTAAAAGAACGCCTGAAATCGTACGAGCAGAATAAGCCCTGCAAGCCGGAATGATGCGTGAAGCACGGCCTTTGCAGCGCGAGTTTCTGCGGAATGTGACGGGATCTACTACGCTTAAACTTCGGCTCACCAACCTTACATGCGAGGACTTCTCACGATGCGAAAGAGATACTGCCATACGTCGCCAGCCTTCCTCGGGGCCTTGGCGTTCTTGTTGCTTTCATCCGTGAACCGCATATCCAGTCCTGGCAATCATGCCGGAGCCACCGAACCCGAGGTGGAGAAAATGGGCGATCTACTGGACGAGGGGCTGAAGCCCGGGGATGAGCCGTTGGAGACCGCCCGTCGGCTTTACGCAACCATTAAAGTCGCGGACGCCGGCCCTAGACTGCACCACGCCTGGGGACTAGTTTGTCTGAAGCACGCAGAGGACAAAGAAGCATTAGAGCAGTTCCGCCTTGCGGCGAAATCCCGCAAGATGCTCTGGCCGCCGGCATGGGAGGCTCTGATTCGAGCCCAAGTTGCGAACCAAGAGTATCCGGCTGCCCTGGAAGATCTCGTTCGATTGGCAGAGCGTTTGGACGAACCTGAGTCCAGGCAGGCAGACGAATCGATGCGAAGGAGCAGCGCCGCCTGGATGGGCCGCATGATTGCCTACCTACAGCAATTGCTTGACCCTCCGCAGGCCCTCCCCGAGCCCGTTGTGAAATACGATGCTCGAATTGTCGTTATTCTCGATGACCAATTGTTGGCCGCTTACGGCGAGGGCAAGCGACAGTTGCTGCAATACAGAGGAGCGGTTACAGGCCAGCACCCCCAGCCGCCAGGTTTGGGCAAGACCGAACCCAAGACGCAGCAACAGCGAGAAACGGAGAGGGCTGCGCGCGCGGAAGCAATCGCTTCCGAAAAAAATCACAAGGCCCAAGGAGTGAAGGGCTCGCGTGATGAGGCATTTCAGCGCCGATTGGCGACCTTCGATGTGCAACTTCTGAACCTAGCGAATCAGTATGCCGAGTGCCTTAAGCAAGCCAACGATGCCGTCACCGTTATAAGTCAAGCCCTTCAGCCACGCGATGTCCCCGCGGCAAGACACAAACTTGAAGTAGCGAATCGTCGTGCAACTAGCATAAGCGACCAGATCAATGTGGTTCGCCAATCACGACAACAGCTTCTGTCAAGTGCCAGCCCCGGTCAGCAGCCTCTTGTCGCCAAAGGTGGGCCAGTCGCAAAGGGGAATAAACGAATTGCGCAGATAAAACGTGGACCCGACCGCCTCGCGGATGTCGCCCGGGCCAAAGAGCGAATTCCTGTTATACCAAAGCTTCTAAGTTCGTATTTCCCCCTCGATTTCGAGAAAGAGAAAAACCAAATCATCGCTTCCTGCGCACATCACTAAGTCGCCATGATGAACTTTCCCACTTTTCTTGAATCGGCCAGGAAATCAATTGCAGAACGACTTTGGCGGACACGGAATCGGCCAAATTCTTGCAGAGGGGCGATTCTTGCTGGACTGCCCCTCTACTATATCAAAAGTGCGTTGCAATGTATAATCAGTGGAAGAGTGTCCGGCAAAGGATGGGCAAAGCCAACACGACTTAGCTCGCCGCCTTGACTTTCATTCGAGAACCCCCTCGGTTTTTTGGGGAATTTCCACAAAACCTGCCTGTATGACCGAAGTATATAGGGGATGGATAACGGCAGAAGGTAGCGCGATGCCAATCAAAGTCGCATGTCCGAACCCCGATTGTAAAGCGGAGTATCAGGTTCCGCAGGATCGGCTGGGCAAAAGTGCCAAGTGCAGCCAGTGCGGGCTGACGTTCACGCAGCTCATTTCGGCTGACGAAACCGCTGCGCCCAATAGAAGAGTTCCCGCGGCAGTACCTTCACCCAATAAAAGCCTTTTATGGGCCGCGCCGCTAGAAAGCCCGCCACCCAAGCCGGCCGGCGGGTCTGCCGGCCGTCGACAGGCCGCCGCAGTGGAACTGCCCGCCAAGATCGGCCAGTACCAGATCAAGCGTCTGTTGGGGGCTGGCGCGATGGGGCGTGTCTACCTGGCCCACGACCCGCACCTCGATCGCGACGTAGCCATCAAGGTTCTGCCCAGCGGGTTAACCGACGACGAGGAGCGGGTCAGCCGCTTCCTCCGCGAGGCCCGGCTGACCGCCAAGGTCCAGCATCCCAACACGGTGGTCATCTATCAAGTCATGGTGGAAGAGGGGCTGGCCTCGATTGCGATGGAACTGGTGGATGGCGGCTCGCTGGACGATATCGTCGAAAAGCAGGGCCCGATGCCGTGGCGGGAGGCTACCCGAACGATTCGTGACGCCGCTGCCGGCCTGGGTGCCGCCCATGAGATGGGCCTGGTGCATCGCGACGTCAAACCGGCCAACCTAATGCGCACTTGCAAGGGGACCGTCAAGGTCGTCGATTTCGGCCTGGTCCGCGCGATGCAAAGCACCTCACAGCTCACGCAACTGGGGACGATCCTGGGTACGCCAACCTATATGGCTCCCGAGCAATGGACGGGCCAGGAAGCCAATGCCCGTAGCGACTTGTACTCGTTGGTTTGCACGTATTACTATCTCTTGACCGGTCAGGAGCCGTTCGCGGCGGCTTCCATTCCGGCATTGGGCTACCAGCACCGCTACGAGCCGTTTCCCGATGCCCGGAAGCTCGTCTCCGATCTTCCCACGGCCGCTTGCCGCATTTTGGCCCGAGGCACGGAGAAAGAGCCCGTGGCACGGTTTCAAACAGCGGCGGAGTTGATCGCGGCGATGGATGAGTTGTTGGCCATGAAGGTCGAGGAGGAATATGAGGAGTTGCTCGATCGAGAGAAGATTTTGGACGCTACGGTGCCCGAAGAACGGCCAGCCAGCGAGCCGCAGCCTGCAATAGCGTCGCAGGTGTGCCTTGACGAGATCCTCGACGTGCAGGTGTGCTTTGACGAAATCCTCGACCTACAGGAGATAGCCCGTCCGACGGCACACGAAGAACAGCCGGCAAGCAAGTGGCAGCCGCTGGTATTCTCGCCACCGAACTTCGACGAGATAATCGACGAGGCGGGGATAGTCAACCCGGCCTCGGGCGCGACGGCCCCCAAAGATCCGCTGGCAAGCGAGTGGCAGACTGTGGCACCCCAGCAGTCCGCTCGGCACAGCCAAGTGCCGGCGTGCGTTCGATTCGCTCCAACGAATGGCAGACCCCAGCAATCCGCTCGGCACAGCCAAGTGCCGGAGGAAACATCTGCGCCGGTGGAAACGGAATTGGATTGGCTCGGGAACTGGATCTGGCTCGGGATGAAGATCCTAATAAGCCTGACCTCGGCTGGTATGATCCTGATAGCCATCATCGGTTGGATAACGGGTGGTGACAAGGCAACGCCCTACCAACTAACGCCAGTGCCAGTGCTTGAAGAAACTACGCTTGACCTGAAGCTGGATCTCGTCTTGATCCCCGCCGGTTCCTTCACGATGGGCGACGCGAGCGATAAGCCCGCCCACAAGGTGACGATTACAAAACCGTTTTACCTGGGCAAGTATGAGGTAACGCAGGAGCAGTGGGAAGCGGTGATGGGCAACAACCCCAGCAACTTCAAGGGTCCGAAGAACCCGGTAGAATGTGTTAGTTGGGACGACTGCCAGCAGTTCCTTGTCAAGCTCAACGCGAAGGCAGGCGGACAAGGGGGCAAATTCGTATTGCCTACGGAGGCGCAATGGGAATATGCGTGTCGAGCGGGAGGCACGGGCAAGTTTTGTTTTGGGGATGATGAGGCCCGGCTGGGAGACTATGCATGGTACAGTGAGAACTCGGGCAGCAAGACGCATCCGGTAGGTGAGAAGAAGCCGAATGCCTTTGGGCTATATGACATGCACGGGAACGTATTGGAGTGGTGCCAGGATTGGAATGGTACGTATGGGGCGGGGGTGACAGATCCTAGTGGTCCTACAACGGGCTCGAGCCGCGGGCAGCGTGGCGGCGGCTGGTACTTCAGCGCCGGGCTCTGCCGGTCGGCGGACCGTTACGGGTCCGCGCCTGGGCACCGTATCTACTACCTAGGCTTGCGTGTCGCCCGAGTTCCGGCGGACACGGGCAACGAGCCACGGTTGACGGAGCAGCTCAAAATCAAGCCGATCCCCCCGCAGACCGTTGAAGCGGGAAAGCGGTTGCAACTGGCCATGACGCTAGAAAATCACGATTCTTGGCGGGGGAAGTTGCGCTATGGTTTGGCCCGTCAGCCGCCGCCCGGCACGACTATCAACCCGCAGTCGGGCGAGTTTTCCTGGACACCGCCGCCGGACCAAGCCACCGGCAATTACAATGTGACTGTATCGGTCCAAGCAACGGGCGGTCAGAAGGCGCAGACGACCTTTGTAATCACCGTGAAGCCAGTGCTTGAAGAAACTACGCTTGACCTCGGCAACGACGTGAAGCTGGATATGGTCTTGATCCCCGCCGGTTCCTTCACGATGGGCGACGATAGCGAGAAGCCTGTCTACAAGGTGACCATTACGAAGCCATTTTACCTTGGCAAGTACGAGGTGACTCAGGAGCAGTGGGAGGCGGTCATGGGCAACAACCCAAGCATCTTCAAGGGGCCGAAGAACCCGGTAGAATGTGTTAGTTGGGACGACTGCCAGCAGTTCCTTGTCGAGCTTAATGCAAAGACAGGCGGGCGTGGGGGCAAGTTCGTATTGCCTACGGAGGCGCAATGGGAATATGCGTGTCGAGCGGGAGGCACGGGCAAGTTTTGTTTTGGCAACGAGGAAGAACAACTTGGCGAGTACGCATGGTACGATAAGAACTCTGACAGTAAGACGCATCCTGTAGGTGAGAAGAAGCCGAACGCTTTTGGACTGTATGACATTCACGGGAATGTACGGGAGTGGTGCCAGGACTGGTATGGAGCGTATAATGCTGAAACGGTGGACGATCCGAGAGGGCCTACAACGGGCACGAACCGCGTATATCGCGGCGGGAGCTGGAGCGACCGCGGCCAGTCGGCGCACCTCCTCGACGACGGCGAGCCTGGGGACCGGATAATTGGTTTTGAGTTATTCGATAGGGCAGCAACGTCGGCGTACCGCAACTACTTCGAGCCTGGGTGCCGGTGCGGCACCCTTGGCTTGCGTGTCGCCCGAGTTCCGGCGGACTAGTCGAGTCAAGGGACACGAGCGCAGCCCGAGCGAGGTTCCGAAGCGCGGCCGGGACGGAGTTGGGCAAGCAGAGGCGTAGCGAGCCAAGGGACACGAGTCAAGGTGTTCCCCCAGCGAATGAGAACCCCGGGTTCAGGGCGTAGCCCTGGCGCATTTGGATAGCGGACGTGTTAGGATGGGCAGTTTACGGAAGTGCGAAATGCAATTCAAGTTTTGCCGAACTGCACCATTGTCACGGGTTCCGGTGGTAGCTGCTTTGATGCGTTTCAAGACGAGAGGTCAATGCAATGAGTTTTCCCACCACGGCCTGGTCGATGATCGACGATGTCAAAGGGCAGCAGCCGGCCGAACGACTGACGGCGATGAATCGCTTCATCGTCGGCTATTGGCGGCCCATCTACCGCTTCATTCGTGCCAAAGGCCGCCGCCATGACGTAGCCGAGGATCTGACCCAGGAATTTCTCTTGAAGTTCCTGGACCACGACTGGCTCTCCAAGGCGGATGCATCGCGAGGGCGGTTCCGTAACTACTTGCTGGTCATTTTGAAGCGGTTTCTGGCGGACGAGAGTTCCGGCCGCGCGCCGCGGCAGAAGACATTCGACCAGGGCCTCGTGCCTGTCTCGGCCCTCGTGCGCGACGAGGAACGCTCGTTTGACCCACCGCACAAGGAACAGCCCGAAGACATCTTCATGAGGTACTGGGCCCAGGCCCTGGTCGAGGAGGTTCGCGGTGAGTTGGATGCATGGTGCCGGCAGCGGGGACGGCCCGACTGGTCCGCGATCTTCACCGCCCATCATTTTCCCGCAGCCGGGTGCGAGGGCCTGACGCAACACGCGCTGGCCGAGCGGTTCCGCTCGTCGCGCGATCAGATCCGCTACGCATTGGAACAGACGAACCAGGAATTTGCCCGGCTCTTTCGCGAGGCGGTTGCCAGCCAGGTCGCGTCCGACGAAGAAATCGACGCCGAGATCCGCGACATTGAACGCTTGCTGGGCGGGTAGCGCGGATCACTTGTGGCGCAGTGTGCACGATTGGTAAGGGACGACTGAGAATACTGTCATCCATCTTCCTGTCTCTTATCTTATCCGTGTTTCCTCCGTGGCCCCTTCTCCCTCCGTCCTCTCCTTCTTTTATTTAGCCACAGAGGCCCCAGAGATCACAGAGAAAACAGGCAAAACTATAAGTTCCCATGTTGTGCATCCGCACCATTTTTTGTCGATGGCACCTTTTCTCCTTCAAAGAATAGGGCGTCGATTGCAGTTCAACCGTCCCTACAATTGTTCACATTTCGCACCTAGAACCGGAAGAACCATAATTCTGGCCTTTCTTTCCCCAATTCTCCGCTTTTTGCCCGAAGGAAATGTCAGGCGGCAGGTGATTGCAAGTCGGTGCTGATCCGATGGCCGCCGCGTGCGATACGTGAGCCAACCAGTTGAGCCAAGCCCGCTGGGAAGCCCGCTGGGAATATTGACAGCGGGACCGAACTATGGGACAATGGCTCCCACGCTAGACGGTGGTGATTTGTCCGACAGGGTTAGGAACTCGGGAGTACGTCGATGTCTTTCACGATCAATTGTCATCACTGCAAGAGGGCTCTCAACGTAACCGAGCCAGCGTTCGGGAAGACAGTCTCTTGTCCCGGATGTAGCCAACCCATCAAGGTTCCGCAGCCATTGCCAGCCGGAATGCCGCCTATGCCTGATGGCCGCCCGCCAGCACAGTCGCCGAGCAATCCGTTGGATTTCCTGCAATCGGAGGACATTCCTAGTCCCTTCGATCGGAACAAGACAAGCAGACACGAGCCGAGCGAGCCTGTTGGCGCGGCGAAAAGGTCCGCTGGAATCGTGTGGATCGTTTTCTACTACAGCCTTGGCGGCTTGGTCTCGATCGTTGTGGGCTTGGGGCTTTACATTGTCGCTTCTTTCCTCGGCGGCCTGTCACAGGGGATAGAGAATACGCTTTACTTCCGGCGACCGGAAGGGTCGTTCATAGCCACGGAACTGATGTCACTCGGCGGCCTGCTGCTGTTCCACTACGGGCTTCTCCTGGAGTTGGCTTGCTACGGCCTTTGGACCTATCGCAGATGGGGGCTTTCGTTGGCAAAGATCCTGGCCGTGCTGCAAGCCATCAGTAGTTCAATCGGCATCGTGATGGCACTCGTAACGCGAACGGGAATTGTAGCCAATTTAGTCGGGTTAGTCATCTCGGTCGGCATCGTGGTCTATCTCTTCAGTAGTCTTAACCTGTCGGAACGTGTGCAGCAGGTATTCTCTCGTGTCCGTAACGTCAGTGGCCAAACATGGCAAGAGTACGAATAACCGCCGTCGGCTCGAATTGAACCATGCGACCGTGAATGTCGATACCTTCGCAATTGGAGAATGGTCATGAGCAGTCAAGCGAACCTTTGGTACATCCGCGGCGAAGACAACCAGCCCGCTGGCCCCTTCACCACCAACGAATTACTCCAGTCCTTGTCCGCAGGCCGAGTGGACGACAATGCCATTTGCTGGCGCGAGGGGATGCCGCAATGGATTCCGCTGACGCAGATTGAGCCGTTTGCATCGGCTATTCGCCGCGCGGCGGTCAACTCGCAAGATAAAACAACGCAGCCTTCGATGCGCGCGCACCTGTCGTCGGTCGGCCGACCGTTTTTACCACCGCGACTGCTCGTCCCACTGACCTGTGTTGGCGTTATTGGCGTATTAGGCATCCTGCTGGCCATCGCCCTGTCTCTAGGCCGCGGTGGTCACTTCAGCAAGAGCGGCGGGGGGGCCGGGAATCGTGTCCGTGGAGATGCTGCCGGTGTGGCCGACGTTATTGCCAATTACGCAACTCGGCTGAAGCAGGCGTACAACTCCCCGCAGACCGACATTCAACGCCAGGATGCGATCGCTGCCGCGGTGGAAGAACTCAAGACAAGCGTAGAAAAGTGCAGGACAGTTTCATTTACTGGAACCGTGGCGGAAATCATTCCAGAGGGGGCAAAATACTCCGGATCGTTCAATTGGGAGACAAGAAGCCGTTGGGGAATCTCCATGAACATGCCGCCAGAATTCGAGCCCCTGTCTCGCGACGGCGCATGCATCTTTGGAAGCAAAGTTTGGATCGAATTGGAGAAGAAGGACGCCCTTTCAATCCAAAAGGGCGACCCGATAACAATCCGAGGTCCGGTATCGTACATTCAGGGTAGCTCTCTCGGTGCAACCGATTGTGTCGCCATCCAGGTATGGCCGAACTCAAAGGATAGCGTTACTGCTGGGTTCGGGATGCGCAACTTGGGAATCCCCCATACGATTGCCGTTCCAGTATCGAAGAATGTTACCTGCTCAGTGGGTAGGTTCAACTTGCTGCGAGTTCACACCTTCCTTGGCGAGTAATCCACGAGGCGAGTTGACCTTTAGGCCGGGCACTATTGCGAATAAGAGGTGAAAAATGGGCAAACAATCCGCTTCCTGGTACATTCCGGGGGAAGGAAAGCAACCGGCTGGCCCGTTCACGGCTGAGCAGCTTCTTCAGTCATGGCGCGCGGGAAAGTTCAGTGACACAACCATGTGTTGGCAAGAGGGGATGCCGCAATGGCTTCCCCTGTCGCAGGTTGAACCATTTGCATCGGCTATGCGGTCGGAGGGAGTTTCGAGGCAAGCGAGGGCGGAAACTGCTGAGTCTGCGGCATTGCCCGACGCTTCGTCTTCATTGCCGGGCACAAAGGGACCGTCGCCAAGACCGTCGAGGGCTGTGGTGATCGTGCTTGGCACTGCAGGCACTCTGGCGTTGTTGGCAATCACAGTGGCCGTCCTGTCAGCAAGATCGAAGCCTGAACGTTCTGAACCGCCGGTTGCAGCCAAGAACGGCGGCGAAAGCCGGCATGAAGGAATTCCCGTTGATGTCACTAGCATTGCGGTTGCCGTAGCGAAGGATTCAGGAACGAGAATCGAGCCCCCTGGAAAAATCCCCACTGTGAAGTTTCAGGTGAGTCTTGGAGAACCTGAGGGTACCGGGCCAGTGGCCCCGACTGGCGTGACCGTCACATCCACTGGCGTTAGTGACAATGCCGAGGAGACGAGTCGGCCTGACGAGGCATTCTCTTGTGCGATTCCAGGGAGGGAAGGATTCCAAATGCAGTGTTTCGTGCAACCCAACGCGTTCACCTTCGGCCTCCGAGATCTCTCTGAAGTCCCGTCCCCAAGCCTCTGCGTGCTCGTGAGAGGGCCGGCCGTGGTGGTCTCGCATTCCGGCGGGGAAAAGATTGATGTCAGGAACATAGAGGCTGAAAAACAGGTGGAAATCGTTCGGGATGACCCTGTGATTGCCGTCGTGACGCTAACGGATCCCAGCGGGAAGTCAGAGGTTCACAGCATCCGCCTTCTGGAACGGCTTTCTCGTGAAGAACGCCACAAGATCCGCTGTGTTGATGGCCTTGCAGTGACCAGTTTCCCTTTGGAGCCAGGGCCAGGGCCGGGGGCGTACACACTCGCGCTGAAGACCTTCAATCCGGAGCAGACGGTCTGTAAGGCGGTGTTCACCTGGGTAGACGGAAAGGTGGCTGCCGCAGATGTGAGGATTCTCCTACACGCGTACTCTTATGCTGTTGACACAACGGGGGAGTATAGGCTAGGTGGCATTGAGGTTTCTCTGTGCAAGGAAGGAAATCTTCCGGTTGTGTTCAGCGACTATGAGGTCTGGATCGGCGGTGTAAAGTGCGATAAGCAGCAGTCTACGGCTCTGCGGAACTGCTTGATGGTAGCGCAACAGCACATCGTCAATATCTATCCCCTGCCGACGAACGAGGAGTTGATCAGGCGCAGCACAGATCGCCAGTCCGGTGGCAAGGATCCCATATTCAGATCTGGTGACCGGTACTCGGTGAAGGGAAGATTATTTTTCAGCAAGGACCACCTCAAATTCGTGGACTTTGAGCAAGAGATGGTTGTTCCAACGAGAGAATCGGGACCAAAGCCGATCTCGCCACAGCCTCCGAAACCACAGGTAATCCCGCCGCCGGAGAAAAGTGAACTGGTCGTAAGATCTTTGCCGGAATTGGACGCGGCTTTGTCCGAAAAATGTCACCCTCAGGTTTTGTGGGTCCAATTGCCGAGGGACAAGGTGTTAAAGGACACCCTCACCAAGTTGCAAGCGTGGACTAACGACGGAGGCGTAGTGTGGCTCGATACCGATCTTGCGCGAGAGTTTGGTTTCCGTCTTCGGGCATATCCATCCGGCGAGATCAACGGCAAAGCAGGCGTACTGAGCCGCCATCCCGTCGTCGAAAAGATGAACTTGTTCGGTGATCGCGATCCAGCCTTCATTGAATTTGAGCTATCCACCGACGGCCTCATGCTTGCCGGGACATTGAGTGAAATCCGCCAGCAAGTCACTCCGTTGTTTGGCCTCGTCGATCGCCAAACTCGCAATCCCAGAGACACGAAGTTTTGGGTTTGTTGTGCGGTACGTAGCTATGGCAAAGGTTACGCAGTTTACCGGCCGCGCAAGATCAATACTGACGAGATCCATGCTGTTGGTCGGCAGGTTGAGGCGAATTTGCGCGAGTGGAGTTTCAAGGTGGCTTCGCATCCGGCGAAAGAACCAAGCCCCACAAGCGAGAGCAACGCCGGTGATAATAAAACAGTTGAAAAAGACCTCGGTGACGACAAGAAAAAGCCAGGCAAGGCCGATAAGCCGGCCAAGACCGATGAGGACAATGGCGACAATGTCATGCCGCCGAAGGACAACTAACGCTCTGCAACTACCGGCTCACCTGGAAACGGATGAGCCAACTCCGTATCACTTTCCGATCGGTTACTCTTTCTGGAGGATAACGATGTCTTGCCTCTGCCAAAAGCGGATTTGGGTTATTGCGATGTCCTTTGCGTGTTGTGCGATACTTGCATTTGTGAGTGGCTGTGAAAAAAGTCGTTCCAGGCCCAGACCGCAGGATTTGATCCTTGGCGAGTGGACGTGGACGGGACCCTTCGAGGGAAAAGCAACTACCGTCGTGAATAGCTTCACACCCGATGGAGTCGTGAAGATAGTGCAGGGCCCTGCAAAGAACTACGCGGCGGCAACCCGTTTCGAGGCCAAATATCGATTTGTCGATGATACCCGCATCGAGTATGAAATCGGAACATTCAAGCAGTATAGCAAGATTGGGAGTATTACCAAGGATAAGCTGGTCATAATCGATGAACAGGGGGTGAAAAGGGAGTGGACACGCCCGGTGTACACAGGCTTGCAAGAGCTACCAGAAAAGTAGTAAGAGACACCAGGACGTTCATCGTTCAAGCCCGCCATCGTCTGCCATCTTGTAGTCTGCCACAGCCTGGGTATATTGATGGGCAGGAGATCGTGTGGTCAATCGATCTGCCGACGATTAGTAGGTAGTTCCTCTAGGACCATTAGTTCAAGGAGAAGTGTCATGAAACGATTGGTTCCGGTTCTGTCGTTGCTGCTCTTCGCCATCGTCGGTTGCGGGCAAAAGCCAGGACAACCGATCGTGGGAAAGTGGGAGCGGATCGACAAAACAGGCACGGGCGACTGGTTTAACTTCTTGGAGGACGGTTCGGCGATCTTCATCGAACATGGAGAGGCCGTGCAGGGCAAGTGGCGATTCTTAGATGACGGGCGACTCGAAACAGAGGTGCCCGGCAGGGCCAATCAAGAGCCTGTGAAGTTTGAGGGAGATACTATGTCGCTGACAGGTTGTTATCAAGAAGTGCGGAAGTATAGGAAAGTCGCCAGTCATCCCTAGCCCGAAGAGAGAATAGAAAACACCCACGCCGAATCTTTCTGTGCCAGTGTGGGCAAGGCGAGCCATCGTCCGTCGTTGACTTTGAGCTTCTCACTGGCTATGGTTGCGCAGAAATAGGGGAGGGTAGTGGAGGGTAGTGGGCTTGCAACCCCCAGAAACCTCGGTTATTATTTCCAGCAAGAATCGTGGCATCGCGTGCCACCAGTTGCGATAAATGCTCGACATTGACGAGGGGCAAAGGACATGTGCGAAGTCTGGCTTTGATCCGAAACTGAGCATATAGCCAACCTACTTCGTCGTTTGGCAAAGCGGAGAGTATTATATGAGCGATCAATGGCACTATAGCCACGGGGGGGGGCAATGCGGCCCCGTTCCGGCGGCTGAGTTGAAGCGTCTTGCCGTCAGCGGTAAGCTCTTGCAGACTGACATGGTTTGGAGGGAGGGAATGGCTGCTTGGTCGCCCGCGGGTTCAGTCAGGGGGTTATTTAGCTCAACTACCCTTCCAACACACGCCACGCCGCCCCCGCTGTCCGATGATCCACCAACTCAATCGCGTGCCTCAGAGACAAAAATATGCGCATTTTGCCGAAAGCCCATGCCGGCGGACGCGATCCAGTGCGCCTCGTGCCAGAATTGGCGACGGGACATTCACCTCCTCGTCGATACTTATCGCAAGCTGGCACTTGCTCAGATGGCCGCGATGTTAGTTGGACTCCCGCTCGCCGTGATCCTTTTCATCACTGGAATGAACCACCCGAGCGCAAGAAACCAAACGCTATTCACTAGCGAGTTCTCTTTTGAGAAATTCGCTACCACCCCTTTCTTTGCCATCGGCGTCGTCCTAGTGGTGGTCGTGGTGGTCGTTTACGCTGCCACACAAGGCCCGGCAGTCCGTACCCGCCACCAGATTCAGAAGCTAACCGGCGGTTTGTGGAAGCGTCCGTGGTGGACATTTTGAATGTCCGCGATGAAGAAGGCGGTGGGCAATTTGGGCGGGTTATTGTTGGGTGAGTATCATCACAAGTCATTGCCATTTATAGACTTGTGTGTTTTCGCCCTTGCTCCCTAGGGGCCATTGGACACTCTTATGCACTGAAGCAAGGGTGCGCACCAACTCGTACTCCGTATGGGCTTGTAGTGTTTCTTGCGAGTTAAAACGAAACCGTGCGGCAGGCTGCTGCACCGCTTTTTGCACCGCTTTTTGCACCGGTAGCGCGCGGTTCGTCAGCGTCTTCGTTGAAGCGGCTGCTTGTGCTTCGCGGCCCTTTTTCCCTTGTACGCATTATTTGGACACCGAAGCCTCCCGTCTTGCACAGCTATGTCCCACCGAGTACCTTCTCATCCATTATACTCCTCGCGGTTGCGACCGACACTAACCCAAATCGCCAAGCTAGCGAGGTATACATTCGAGATGATCGCAAACTTATGACGCCTATCATGGATCAACGGCTCTTCAATTTCACGATTTCCGCTCTCAATTCACTGTTCTCTTTCTTGAGGTCGTCGATCTGCTTCTGGAACTTCTCCAACGCCTCCGAGACGATTATTGCGGGCGGGATGTTAATGAGGGGCTTGCCGACCACATCCATCCTCCTTCCGGGTTTCAAAGTTACGTCGAGTCGAACCACCTCGCCAGCATTCACAACGACGCCAAGGATTCGTTGGGGGCGGTTGTCCAGGCCGCTGCTGAAAATCGCTTCGTAAATCTCCGGCTTCAGGTCAATGCGGTACAAACCGCCCGCTTCAAACCGAGGTCGAATGTTGAGCTGCTGTCCACCCAAGAAGACTCGTATGGTGCAGTTCGATCCGTTCATCGGGCTCCCGCCCGAATCGAGAAACATTCCTTGGAGCTGTCCGTTCTGCGGGGCCTCTTGACCCTGCGCGCTGCCAGCGTTCGGGAAAACGCCGATGGCAGCTAACAGAATACACACACCCGATCCGAAACGAAACGCGCGCGTCATGTCTTATCTCCTTTCGTTGGGTTCCGGTGGCGACAGTGGAACGACCTTGTACTGAACAATCACTCCAAAGATACCGAGTGCCAGCCAACAAAGCACCCGAGGAAATAGATACCCGCCGCCTGGCCAGAAAACCTCCAAAATGTTGCTCCGATCAATCGTAATTGCCGTGAAGTAGGCTATTCCGGTGACGACGCTCCAAGCGCCGGTAAACGCCGTAGCCACAATAATCATAAACTTTCGCACGAGTAAGGCCACGATCCCTCCCACGATAGCGGGGATCATCAGCATCACAGGCTCGGGGTTGCTGTTTGCTGCCGCGCAAAGGAGAGCCCCGATAATCCCGCCCAATGCGGCACCAAGGACGAAGACACCAACGAAATGGAGCACGATCATAAGGACTGCCCCAATGAATCCGCCCAGGATGGCACTCAACAGAGCGACCACTGCTTCGTGCGATTGAGCAGCACCAATCGCGCCAGCCAGGACGGCACCAAAAAGGAAACCAACAATCGCAAGGGTAACCATAAAGAGACGGTATCCAAAGAAACATTCGACCAGACCGCCGACAATGCTTATTGCGGCGATTATGCCGACAAAGGCCGGCGGCAGATGCACTTGAGCCGTGGCCTGTCGCAACTCCTGAAAACCTCTATCCGCCGCCTCGCCAACGGGGGCGGGCTGAGGCACTTTCTTGGCCCCGTTGCCACCTATGCCGCCTGAAAGAATCGGCAATACGAGCAGACAAAGTAGAAGCAGCCCACCAGCCGCCCCACGAACCAGCAACAACTGTCGCGTCCTCTCACTTCCCAGATTGAAAACGAAACCAGGCTTGTTGGCGGCCTTCACCTTGGGTGAAGCAGATAAGCTACAGGCATCCGGCACTGGCGGCATTCCCACCGGTAATGACGGTATCGGTGGCATCCCTGACGGCAAGTGCGCGGGTGAGGCTCGTGCTGTACGGTTATCTTGAATAACCCGCGGCGCGGAACGTTCGATGGGGCGTGCGGAAGACGAGATCACGGTTGGGTGGGGAACCTTGATCGGCTGGTTGCATCCAGGACAAGGAGCCGTCGTCCCAAACGCCTTTTCGGTTACGTTCAGAGTCTTCATACAACGGGGGCATTCCATCTTGAATGACATTGGCACAACTCCCACTCTCATAATTCCGGCCAGATACCTGCGCGGGACCCGGAAAACTGGGCGCACGGTTAAGGTGTAAAATGGATGTCC